>LBTJ01000036.1 GCA_000990445.1 Candidatus Roizmanbacteria bacterium GW2011_GWA2_37_7 | reverse complement strand
GTAGTTAAACCTTCTTTTCTGGCCTGTTTAAGTACTTGTGTAGATCCGGGTACTAGCAAAGCAATGATATTTTTGGCTTTTTTTCTTTTGTTTAGGATTTTTGCCGCTTCTCGAAAATCTTCGATACGGGAATTGGTACAGCTGCCGAAAAATACATAATCTACTTTTTGACCAATCATTTTTTGACCTTCTTTCAGTTCCATATATGCAAGTGATTTTTTCAATTGTTTCTTTTCCGAATCTGTTTTTTGATCATTGATCATTGGTATTTGATCATTTATTTTCATTCCCATTCCCGGATTTGTACCATAGGTGATCATTGGTTCGATATCTGATGCATCAAATGACTCAATTCGATCATATTTCGCACCCTCATCACTTGGCAATGTTTTCCAGTACAAAACTGCTTTGTCCCAATCCGATCCCTTTGGCATGAACTCTCGTCCTTTCATATATGAGTAGGTAACTGTATCTGGTGCGATCATACCGCCTCGTGCTCCCATCTCAATACTCATATTGCAGATCGTCATCCGAGCTTCCATCGAAAGACTTTGAATAGTGTCTCCTGTATATTCGACAAAATATCCAGTCCCCCCTGATGAGGAAAGTTTTGAAATAATATAGAGAATAATATCTTTTGCAACTACCCCTTTTTGTACTGTTCCGTTTATTTCAATTTTCATGGTTTTCGGCTTGTGCTGCAGGATTGTTTGTGATGCGAGAACCTGCTCCACTTCGCTTGTGCCAATCCCAAATGCAACTGCTCCAAATGCACCATGCGTGGCCGTATGACTATCTCCACAAACAATCGTCATACCGGGTTTGGTAATCCCAAGCTCAGGACCAATAACATGCACAATTCCCTGCCACGGATGTCCGAGTCCGAAAAGTTCGATTCCAAAATTTTTGCAGTTATCCTCAAGTGTTTGTACTTGTTTTGCCGATAAAAGATCTTTAATAGGAAGATGTTGATTTTTTGTCGGCACACCATGGTCGGCAGTCGCCCAAGTACGTTTGGGTGAATGTACCGATATCCCGCGTGTTCGTAACCCAGCAAATGCCTGAGGTGATGTCACTTCATGAATAAAGTGTGCATCAATAAAAATAACTTCAGGAAAATTTTTTTCCTGAGAAACGATATGCGCATCCCAAATTTTGTCAAAAAGAGTTTGTGGCATATTATTTTTTCCAATTTTCAGGCCGTAATTCCCGTACTTTTTTCCCCGCTTTCCAGAGCTCCATAATACCGGAGCAGTTGCATCACGGAATTTATCTTTCCAATCTAATGCCCCGCGCTTTGCTGTTGTTGAAATATTTGCAAGCATCCAGTCCATGCCATTTTCCCCAACCAAGCGAATCAAACTTTGTGTTAATTCTTCAACCGTTTCATTAAAGCTTTCTGACGGTGAGTGTCCATGTTTTCGAAGTTCGTTGTACTGCGCTTCAAATAATCCCTCAAGAGCTCCAACAAGTATTCCACGCTCTCCGGTCAAATCACTCAATACTTCATTTTTGAACGTTGTTTCAAACAAATATCCTGAGCCTACTGCAATGCCAAGTGCTTTTGTTTTTTCCTGCGCGTTTTTCGTAAAATCCTGATATACAGCGTATGAACTATTTATTCCGCTTCCATCAAGAAAGTTTCTGCGAACAGTAAGCCCTGACCCTTTTGGCGCAACAAGCACAACATCAATATCTGCAGGAGGTACAATACCAGTTTCTTGGCTAAACGTGATAGCAAATCCATGTGAAAAATAGAGTGTTTTTCCTTTGGTTAAATGAGGTTTTAATTTTGGCCAAAATGCTTTTTGTCCGGCATCTGATAAAAGATATAAAATAACTGTCCCACGCTTTGCTGCTTCTTCAAGTTCAAATAATGTTTCTCCCTCAATCCAGCCGTCTGCAACAGCTTTTTCCCATGTCTGCGATCCTTTTCTTTGACCAACAATGACATTGATGCCATTGTCTTTCATATTTAAAGATTGGCCTGGTCCTTGCACGCCATATCCAAGCACTGCGACTGTTTCATTTTTCAAAACTTCCTGTGCTTTGGAAAGCGGAAACTCTTCTCGTGTCACGACGTTTTCGAAAGTGCCGCCGAAATTCATTCGCGCAGGCTTGTTTTCGGCAAAAAAACTACTATAGACTTTGTTCATTGCTCCATAATCTTCCATATTGGTTATAAAAACAGTTGTCTTTACTGTTTTATTTAGTGAAGATCCCGCTGCTTCAAGCACTGCTTTCAGATTTTCTAGAACTTGATTTGTCTGAAATTCGATTCCTTCAACAAGTGTTCCTGTTTCAGGATTAATGCCGATTTGACCGGAACAAAATATGAGACCATTTGCTTCTATTGTCTGCGAATACGGCCCAACTGCTTTTGGCGCTCTATCTGTATGAATATATTTCATAGTACAATTTAACTTGTTACCGCTCCCTTTGCTGCGCTTCCTACTAATCTCCGATACTTTGCTAAAATTCCTCGTGGATATTTTTGATTTGGCTCTTTGTATATCATTCTGCGCTTCTCCATTTTTTTCCTATCAACCTGAATATCAATTCTTCGCTTCTCAACATTGATATCAATCACATCACCTTCCTCAACCAGACCAATTGGTCCGCCAACCGCAGCCTCAGGCGCCACATGCCCAATCATAATACCATGAGTTCCCCCTGAAAATCTCCCATCCGTGATAAGTGCTACATCTTTCCCCAGTCCCGCACCGACCAAAGCGGCAGATGGAGATAACATTTCCCGCATGCCTGGTCCGCCTTTCGGGCCTTCATGACGGATAATAATAACATCTCCATGTTTTATTTTATGATGTAAGATCGCGGTCATTGCATCGTCTTCACACTCAAAAACACGAGCATGACCTTTCATGCGCTTCATTTCCCGGCCGCTCAACTTCATAACCGCCCCTTCTTTTGCCAGATCGCCTTTCATTATGACGATATGATTACCGGGTGGTGCAAATGGTTTTTCAATACGCGCAACAACATTTTGATTTTCAGGTCTTTTTGAAATATTTTTCAAATTTTCTTCAACTGTTTTTCCAGTGACCGTCATACAGTTGCCGTGAATCAACCCAGCATCAAAAAGCATTTTCATTACCATTGGAATACCACCGATCTTGTCTAAATGCTCCATCATATAATCACCGGATGGGCTGAAATTGCCAATAAGCGGTACGTTTTTACCGATAGATTCAAAATCATCGATAGATAGTTTCACATCTGCCTCATGAGCAATTGCCAATAAATGCAAAACCGCATTGGTCGAACCTCCCAAAGCCTGGACAACGACAATTGCATTTTCAAATGCTTGACGCGTCAAAATATCTCGGACTCTCATCCCTTTCTTCATCAAATTAAACAATGCTTCAACTGTATGCTTGATATCCTCGATCTTTTTTTGAGATATTTTTCCCGAATGGCTCATCGCAGGATGAGAGGCGCTTCCCGGCACAGACATACCAAGCGCCTCAATGGCACTTGCCATGGTATTTGCGGTATACATGCCTCCGCATGCCCCTGCACAGGGGCATGATCGACACTCGATCTCATGAAACTCTTTTTTGGATATTTTCCCCGCACTCAAAGCACCAACTGCCTCAAATACCGAAACAATATTCAAATCTCGTCCTTCATAGGTACCCGGTAAAATGGATCCACCATATAATGTAATACCAATTGTGTTGTTGCGCGCAAGGGGCATGAGCGATGCTGGAATTGTCTTATCACATCCGGAAAAGGCAATGGTTCCATCTGCCATGTATGCCTCGCTCATCATCTCGATCGAATCTGCGATCCACTCACGAGAAACAAGCGAATACTTCATCCCTTCTGTTCCCATTGTTTCTCCATCAGTAATAACCGGTGTACCAAAAATATATGGCCTGCCCCCACATTTGACAATCTTTCTCTCTGCAATTTTTCCCAGTTCTTCAATATGAGCATTGCATGGAGAAACATCAGAGTATGGTGAAGCCACACAAATCAAAGGCTTTTCAAAATCAGCATCTTCATATCCAACTGCCCGCATCATCGCGCGCGCAGGAGCTCTTTTTACCCAATTCTTTTCTCCATGTCTGCTTGTTAATATCGTACTTCGCGCCTTCAAATTTTTTTTATTTTCATAACGTGTTCCATTCCCTTTTTTTGACATATGATTAGACTAAATATTCATATAACATGTCTTTTTCAGATAATTTTGTGTATTTCAGTTCAATCTCATCCATCCGCGCAAGCAAAGGCTTCAAATCCTTTTTATCTCGAGGCTCAAGCCCGACCAATGCCGGTGCCTTTTCTTTATTTGTTTTTTTCATATACTCAAAACGAACAATATCGTCATTTGGGCCAAGGGCATTATCCAGCATGCGTTTGAGTTGTCCTGGTTTTTGTGCAAACTCAATAAGAAAATAATGTTTTCTGCCTTGATACACCAAACTTTTTTCCATTATTTCCGGATAGCGCAGTATGTCATTGTTGCCGCCACTTATGATGCACACAACGGTTTTGCCTTTCATTTTTTCTGCAATATGATCAAGTGCAGATACAGAAAGTGCTCCAGCTGGCTCTGTCACAATTCCTTCATTTTGGTAAAGTTCAATCATTGCGGTGCAGACTTTTCCCTCAGGTACGACAATGACATTGTCAACATATTTTTTGACTATCTGAAAAGTCAAATCGCCTACAGTCCTCACTGCTGCTCCGTCAACAAATGTATCGATTGTTTCAAGAGTAACGACCTGATTTTTTTTTAGAGACTCCTGCATTCCTGCAGCTCCTGATGGCTCAACGCCAATAATACGAGATTGAGGAATCTGATTTTTGATATACGTTGCAACTCCCGAGATCAAGCCACCGCCACCAATGCAGGACAATACATAGTCAATATTCTTTCCTAACTTTTTGACGATTTCCTTTCCAACAGTACCCTGACCTGCGATTGTCAATGGATCATTAAAGGGATGCACATATACTGCTCCTGTTTTCTTTGCAAACTCCTGTGAAGCAGCACTTGCATCATCGAATGTTGCGCCAACAAGTTTAATATCAACATATCCATTGCCAAAATGCTGGACTTTATCTATTTTTTGATTTGGAGTCACAGTCGGCATAAAAATGGTTCCGTGAACCTTCAAGGCATTGCAGCTCCACGCAACACCTTGGGCGTGATTGCCCGCACTTGCACACACGACTCCTTTCTTTTTCTCACCGTTTGATAACGATGTCATTTTATTGTATGCTCCCCGTATTTTGAAGGAACGCACCTCCTGAAGATCCTCACGCTTTAAATAAATTTTGGCGCCGTACTTTTTTGATAAACGATTGTTGAACTGAAGGGGAGTTTTTTCTGCAACTCCAACAAGCCTTTTTGCTGCTTTTTCAATATCTTGTATAGTAAGTTTCATTAAAAATTAACTGATAATTTTATTTATTCCATCAACATACGCCCAAACAGATGCCACAACAATATCCGTATCAGATCCAAATCCATAATATATAGTATCTTTATATTCAAGCTGCACATTCACTTTACTCACATCATCACTTCCTTTGGTGAGAGCCTGAATCAAAAACTCCTGCAAAATCGGGAGTGTTTTCAGAATACCTGCTTGCGTAATCACCTGATTAACGGCCTTGTACGATGCATCAACTGGACCATTGCCATTTGCAACTGCCTTATGCTCAACACCATCAATACGCATCTTGACCGTAGCCATTGGTTTTAGAGGAAATCCACAGACTACTTCAATAAGCTCAATCTGTAACTTTTTCTGCACGATCAATGTTTTCCCCATAAGCATATGAAGATCTTCATCATTTATGTGCTTTTTTGAATCCGCAAGCTCCAAAAATTTTTCATACGGATCAATAATCTCATAATTTTCCCGTTGTTTTAATATACCATCTTGATGAATTCCTGACGAATGAGCAAAGGCATTTTTTCCAACAATTGCTTTATTTGGCTGTACCGGCATATTCATCAATTTTGAAACAAGTCTGCTTGTTGGGTATATTTTTTTTGTATTTATATGCGTATCATAAGCAAGTTTGTGGGTCCGCATGATCATCACCACTTCTTCAAGCGACGTATTTCCTGCCCGCTCGCCAATACCGTTTACGGTTGCCTCGACCTGACGTGCGCCGTTTTCAATTCCAGCCATAGCATTGGCTGTTGCAAGACCTAAATCATTGTGACAATGCACCGAGATAATGGCCTTATGGATATTTGAAACATGCTCTTTCAGATACTTGATTTTTGCGCCATACACATGAGGAAGATTATAGCCGGTTGTATCGGGAATATTTACCACTGTTGCTCCAGCGTTGATCACTGCCTCAATCATTTGCGAAAGAAACTCCAAATCCGCACGGCCTGCATCTTCAGCATAAAACTCAATGTCTTCAACAAATTTCTTTGCATATTTGACAGCCTCTATACCTCTTTGAAGGATATCTTTTCGCGTGGACTTAAATTTATATTTGATATGTATGTCTGAAGCGCCAATCCCTGTGTGAATCCTTTTTTTCTTTGCAAATTGTAGTGAAGCAACGGCCGCATCAATATCACCTTTAACAGCCCGTGTCAAAGCACAAATAACTGGTTTTTTCACAACTTTTGAAATCTCAATAACTGATTGAAAATCACAAGGAGAAGAAATGGGAAACCCTGCTTCAATAATATCAACTCCTAAAGACTCAAGCGCCTTGGCAATCTCGATCTTCTCAACTGTATTGAGCTGACAGCCCGGAACCTGCTCACCATCTCGTAATGTTGTATCGAATATTTGTACTTTTTGCATATTATGTAGTAAAAACCGCAATACGTCCTGACTGGACAAATTCTTTAATTCCAAATGGTTTCATGAGTTCATAAAAATCATTGATTTCTTTTTCAGTTCCGGTTTTTTCAAGAACAAGATATGTTTTTTTTACTTCTATTATGCGAACACATGAACTCATTTTTGCCAAATGCTCTATCTCTTTTCGCAGTTCAAGTTTGTTTGCTGAAACTTTCAAAAGTGCGATCTCTCGTGCAACAAGATCAGTATCTACAGAATCAATTACCTTGACAACCTCAATAATTCTGTATAACTGCTTCACAATTTTTTCAATAAGCGATGCTTCGGCATAAACAACAATGGTAAACCGCGATTGGTCTTCATTCTTTACTTCAGAAACCGTCAAACTTTCGATATTGATTTTACGACGCAAAAAAAGATCCGCGATTCTATAGAGAACGCCCGGTTTATTTTCAGTAAACGCTGTTATGGTGTAAAGTTTTTTCATATTTAATATTTAATATCATTCAATATCACTCCAACCTCACCTCAGAAACCGACGCTCCACTGGGAACCATTGGAAATACATTTTCTTCTTGTTCAACTTTGATTTCCAAAAGATATGGACCTTTTGATTTCAGCATCCGTACTACTCCTTCTTTTAGCTCTTCTCTTTTCTCAACTTTCTCACCAGCTATGCCATATGCCTGTCCAACCGCAATAAAATCCGGACTTTGCATATGCACCATAGAATACCGTTTATCGAAAAAAAGCTCCTGCCACTGACGAACCATTCCTAAAAATCCATTATTCAGTATGACGATTTTTACCGCCATGTTCTCCTGTACAATTGTTCCAAGTTCCTGTATATTCATCTGAATTCCACCATCTCCGGAAATACAAATCACCTGTTTATTTGGTACAGCTGTTTGAACACCCATTGAAGCCGGAAGTCCGTACCCCATGGTCCCCATTCCTCCAGAAGAGTGAAAACTATTATACAACTTAAATTTAAAATATCTTGCTGCGATCATCTGATGTTGACCTACATCTGATACAACGATTGCTTCTCCTTTTGTAGCTTCGGATATTCTTGTTACTGCCTCCGCCATCTTGATTTTCCCGGATTTTGGATAACAGTCTTTATCCCATACTTTTTTCTTTTCTTTTGCATCACAATCTTTAAACTTCTGTATCCAAGCTGTGTGCTTTTGTTTTTGCATATGCAGTGCAAGTGCGTCAAGCGCTAACTTTGCATCTGCAACAATGGGAATTTCTGTTTTTACATTTTTATTAAGTTCGGCAGGATCTATATCAATATGAATAATTTTTGCCGATGGTAAATAATCAGATAATTTGCCGGTCACCCGATCATCAAACCTCATTCCAACAGCAAGTACAACATCGGCTTTATTTGATAGAATATTCGGTCCGTAATTTCCATGCATTCCTAAAAACCCAACATGCAGCCGGTGTCCTGTCGGAAATGAGGAAAGTCCATGAAGAGTGAGCGCAACCGGAATATCTCCTTGTTCAGCCACTTTTAACAGTTCATTATATGCTCGCGCAATATGAATTCCATGACCTGCAAGGATCAGTGGCTGTTTTGCATGGTTTAACACTGAAGCAGCAAGTTCAATTTGTCTGATGTGTGGTGCGGTAGTTGGGTTATAGCTTTTCAGAATGATTTCTTTTGGGTACTCAAAATCACACATTTCAAACTGCGCATCTTTGGTGATATCAATAAGAACCGGTCCTGGTCTTCCGGTACGGGCAATATGAAAGGCTTTTTTGAAAATATATGGAATCTCTTTTGCCTTTGTTATCTGATAGTTCCATTTGGTGACTGGCGCAGTAACGCCGATCACATCTGCTTCTTGAAATGCATCGGTGCCGATCACCGAACTTGTGACTTGTCCAGTGATACAAACCATGGGTACGGTATCCATCATCGCATCCCCCAAAGCTGTAACCAGATTGGTAGCGCCCGGACCCGATGTCGCAAATACAACCCCAGGCTCGCCAGTGATGCGTCCATAACCTTCTGCTGCATGCCCTGCACCTTGCTCATGGCGAACTAAAATATGACGAATTTTTTTTGCTAAAACATAGTCATACAGCCCATCATAAATCGGCATAATAGCCCCTCCGGGATACCCGAATATTACTGATACATGTTCTTTTAACAGCGATTCAATGACAGCTTGTGAACCTGATAGTTTCATATTAAACTTTAATTTTTGTACACCACGTTTCATACTCCTGAACGTCCCCTCGAACTACTCGGAAAAAAAGATCTTGTAATTTTCCTGAAATTTTTCCGCGTTTCCCATTGCCGACTTTTCGATGATCAATCTCTTTTATCCACGCAATCTGAGCTCCGGTCCCGCAAAAAAATGCTTCATCCGCAATATAGAGTTCACTTCTATCTACTACTCTCTCTTCGATTGCAAATCCTAAATCAGATGCCAGCTCGATCACTGTTCGCCGCGTGATCCCTTCAAGAATATCGTCACTTTTTGAAGAAGTTATCAGGACGTTATCGCGCACTATAAACAGATTCATCGCCGATCCTTCTGCTACATTTCCTGCTTCATTTAAGAATATTGCCTCTTCAAATCCGTTTTGAACTGCTTCTTTTTTGGCAAGCGCCGAGTTTATATATGATCCGCATATTTTTGCACGGGAGGGAATCGCATTGTCTGAAATGCGCCTCCATGAAGAAATACAAACCTTAATCCCCTTGTATGTTGGCAGATAGTCACCTAAAGGGAACATATACTCCGCAAACTCAAATACATTGTCCCTCTCAAGATTTGGGGAAAGTTGCAAACTCCCGGCATATGCAAACGGACGAATATATGTGTCTGTTTTCGGTGCATTTTTCTTCATGAGTTTTAGGGTTAGCTCAACAAGATCTTTGTGTGAATACTCAATCGAAACTCCGATAATTTTTAAAGAATTGAGAAACCGTGCGAAATGGTCTGTAAGCCGGAATATTGAAATGAATCCTTGGTTTGTATTGTAATATCCTCGAATTCCGGCAAAAATTCCGGTACCATACTGCAGGGCATTTGTTTGAATATTCACCTGAGCTTTTTCAATAGGAACGACCTTTCCATTGAAAAATGCAAACAAATGAGAGGTGGTTTGAAGGTCTGACATAATTTTTATTAATTTATAATCCTACTTTCTTTCTTTTTTATTTCTTAACTTGTAACTCTTAACTGTCAATTATCTTTTTTCTACAAAAAAAACCGCCTTTTGGGCGGGTGCGTGTCAATCATTCAAATCGCCTCCCGCCTACGCGCGGTAAATAAGGAGGACAATAATGAATGACGATCCGATATTTTTCATGATATGAAAAGTATTATAAAAGACTATGAACAAGAATGCAAATTTTAAATTCATACTGCAATATTTCTCGCAAGTATATACGCTAACATAGCTTCAGACACAACTCCCGCCCTTGGTATAACACAAATATCTGATCGAGCAATAATTGCTTCTACCTGTTTTTTTGTGATAATATCAACGGTTTTTAATGGCTTGTATAAAGTTGAAATGGGTTTGTGATAGACACGGACGATGATTGGCATGCCGTTTGTCACCCCTCCTTCGATACCTCCAGCTCTGTTTGTTTTACGATAATACTTTTTTTCATCATAATAAATCTCATCATGCACCTCGCTGCCAAATTTTGCTGCATTTTCAATCCCATGTCCGATCTCAACGGCTTTGACAGACTGGATACTCATCATAGCCTTTGCAATCTGTCCATCCAATTTTGTATCCCACTGTGCATAATCCCCACAACCGGCTGGAACTCCGACTGCCCAGGTCTCCACCACACCACCAAGTGTATCTTTATCAATCATTGCTTTTTGAATCAATTGTTTCATCTTACGCGATTTCCCTGGATCAACACACCGTATCTCGGGATCGTTTTCATAGGTCTTTTTAATACCTTCAAATGTGTATGTGGACACGACTTTAATATCGCCAATCTGAATTGTATGGCTTGCTATTTCAATATGTTTGGTCAATAAATATTGCTTAAACACTCCTCCGGCTGCGACCCGTGCCGCTGTTTCACGAGCGGATGCCCGCTCCAGAACATTTCGCACATCGTCAAATCCATGCTTTTGCACTCCTGCAAGGTCAGCATGCCCTGGCCGTGGTGCAGTGACCGTCGCTGAGTCAACAACTTCTGAAGGCTGTTCTTCTATACTCATTTTCTCTCCCCAGTTTGTATGATCTTTGTTCCAGATGATCATTGAGATCGGACTTCCGATGGTTTTACCAAAACGAATCCCTGACAAAATCTCAACTTCATCCTTTTCAATGTGCATGCGACCCCCGGAGCCCGCGCCTATTTGGCGTTTTTCAAGCTCATGATTGATATACTCACGTGAAATTGGTATGCCAGGAGGCATTCCATCAATAATAACTGTTAATGCTTTGCCGTGCGATTCGCCGGCTGTCAAAAAACGTATCATACATTGATTATCGTATAACGTGTAACGCGAAACATACTATTCTCTCATATCCTGCATCACCTTTTCCATAACGGCAATTGGAGCATCTACCCCCGTATAATATTTAAATTTTACTATCGCCTGATGCAAAAGCATCCGATCAGCATAAATCACCTTTGATCCAGCTCTCTTTGCTCTTTTCAACAACTCTGTCTCATGCGGTTTCCCTATAATATCCATGACAGTAATCTTTGAACTCATAAGAGATTCATCAACCAAACATGCACCTGCATCCGGATACATGCCCACAGATGTTGCATTTATTAGGATATCTGCCTGCTGTACAACCTGAGGAAGAATATCATACCCGTTACTTTGTGCATCTATTTTTTGCGCAAAATCTCGGGCTTTTTCTATTGTTCTATTTAATATTTTGAGCGAACAATGATGTTTTGACAACTCATAAGCAATAGCTTTTGCAGCACCACCTGCACCAAGCACAACAACAGTTGATCCATCAATCTTAACAACTTCTTCCAATGCGCATACTGCGCCTAACCCATCGGTCATACCGCCGATAAGTTTCCCGTTTTGATGTGTTACAACATTTACGGCGCCAATAGCAGCAGCTTCTGGCTCAAGCTCATCAAGATACGGGATAATCGATTCTTTATATGGGAACGATACACCGATTGCGCGAAATCCAAGATGCAGGACTCCAGAGAAAGCCTTTTCAAGATCGTCAACTGCACACGGCACATAGCAATAATTAAGATCAAGCGCTTCAAAAGCGGTATTATACAGTTTGTACATTTTACTAGATTTATAAGTTGAGCCGAAAAAACCAATGAGTTTTGTTTTTCCATTTATTTTATTCATAATTTGATTAAAGTTGCAATTTCATCTACGATTTCATGCGGCGTTTGATTTGTGCAGACAACAGTGTGATCTGCAATATGTTGATATATCGCTTTTCGTAAATGATAACGTTTTTGTAATTCTGGAAGAACATTGTTTTTGTTTTTTATAAATGCTGGAACACTTGTTTTTTGTATTCGGTCAGCAATGATATCAAACTGCTCGTCTAAAAATATAATAGTTCCAAGTTTTTTTAACATTCTCTGATTCTTCGTGTGAAGCGGCAATCCTCCACCAGACGAAATCACTGATGATTGCACACCGCCTAATTCTGTCAACACCTGAATTTCAAGATTTCGAAAATACTCACGTCCTTTTTTTTGATATATCTCACGGCATGAGTACTGTGTTCCCATCATCTGCTCAAATTTTTTTTCAATACGCCTATCAACTTCAATAAACGTCATACTGCATGATCGAGCAAGTAATGATCCAATCATACTTTTTCCCGCTCCCTTCATACCAATAAGAATGATGTTCATAAATTTTTTTTAATATATTCGATAATTATTTTGAGTCCTTTCATATAACTTAGCTCTTTCAATCCGCAAACCTGCGCAACTCGCACCGCAACATCATTGAGCACGTTTACGTTTCTCATCACGCCTGTTTTTGCAATATCTGACATATGGACTTCCACAAAAGGCATATC
>LBTJ01000035.1 GCA_000990445.1 Candidatus Roizmanbacteria bacterium GW2011_GWA2_37_7 | reverse complement strand
TCATCTGACCAAATACAAGAACAGTATTATTGATTACTTTGGTCTCCTTCATTTCGTTCCAAAGATCATTTCCCTCTCGAGTCCGCTCTCCAACACCGGTAAAAACCGATACACCTTCATGTTGTTTTGCAACATTATGAATAAGCTCTTGAATTACAACAGTTTTCCCCACACCCGCACCCCCAAAGATTGCTGCTTTTCCTCCTTTTGCAAGAGGGGCAATAAGATCGATCACTTTGATTCCGGTTTCAAATACCTCTTCTTTTACTGACTGTTCACGAAGTTCAGGTGCAGATCGGTGGATCGATAATGTTTTTTTTACGTTTATTGGTTTTCCTTCATCAACAATTTGACCTTCAACATTCAAAATTCTTCCAAGCACGTGTTCACCAACCGGTACCTCAATCGGTTTACCAGTATCGGTTACTACTGCTCCACGTTTGAGGCCATATACATCTTTTAGAGCTACACAACGAACTAATCCCTCACCAATAACTGCTTCAACTTCAAGGGTGACTGTTCCGAGATTTTTATCTTCAATACGAAGTGCATGATATACATATGGTGTTTGATCTTCAGGAAACTGAACATCAACAACAACGCCTCGTATTGAAATAACCTTACCGTTTGACATAATTCATTATAAATTTTAATGATATTTTAACTTGCTTCAACACTCTCTTTCGCTGTAACCATATCTAAAAGCTCGTTTGTAATCTTTTCCTGACGCAATCTGTTTGCAAGAAGCGTCATCTGGTAAATAAGCTCGACTGCATTATCAGTCGCACTTTTCATCGCCATCATACGCATCGAATGCTCCACGGCTTCGCTGCTTATCAAAGCACCCCGTATGGTATATTCGATAAAACTCTTTAATACTTCTTCAAGAATTTCCTGAGGTGACGGTTCAATTATTAAATCAGAGCCTTTTATGCTATCAGTTTTTGATTGATCTTCTTTTGTAGTATTTACAAATGTTAAGGGTAATAATATCTTTTTTGTTGGATCTGATCGTAAGGTTGAGATAAATTGATTATAGATAATTATAACTGATCGATATATCCCAGTAAAATATTTTTCTTGTATAAAATCAAAGAGTGCCGATGCTTCTAAAATCAAGTTACTGGTTGAAAAATCCGCAATAATATGTGTGTCTTTAAGTCTTCCAAAAAACTGCGAACCTTTTGACCCAACTGTTATTATGTCTACGTTATTAAAACTTGGATATTCATGTAAAATATATCGAAATAGATTTATGTTGAAAGAACCAGCTAAACCTTTATTTGACGATACAACTATGATAAGATCACGCTCTGCTTTCGATGTGTCAACCTGCAAAATCTTTGCATGTGATGAATCAATTTTATTTGATAGTGTTGCTATAATCTCAGTTAAACCGTCCCGATATGGTCTTCCCTCTATTTCAAGTTGTTGTGCTTTTCGCATTTTGACAGCAGACACCATCTGCATTGCTTTGGTGATTTTTTTTACATTCTTTATTGACTTAATTTTTTTTCGTACCGTCCTGATATTCATATCGTCATAAATCTTAAATCATGAATCTGGGCTCTTATTTTGGGACTTCAGTCTTTTCAGGCATATTGTCTTTGACATACCGCTCTAGCTCTTTTTCAATTGCATCTGTAATTATTTTTTCTTTATTGATTTCACTGAGTATTTTCTTTCCTCGTGTGCGTAGATCATCAAGGAACTTACTTTCAAATATCGTTACTTCATTCAGTGATAATGTATCAAGATATCCTTTTGATCCTGCCCAGATTATAGCGACTTCTTCTCCAAGACTATATGGGTTGCTCTGTTTTTGTTTGAGAATTTGAGTCATTTTTGCACCACGGTTGAGTTGTTTTTTTGTTTCTTCATCAAGATCTGACTCAAACTGAGAAAACGCACTCAGCTCTCGATACTGGGCAAGATCAAGTTTCAACTTTCCTGCGACTTGCTTCATTGCTTTTGCCTGCGCTGCAGATCCTACACGTGAAACCGAGAGACCAACATTGACTGCAGGTCGAACTCCAGCATTGAACAGATCTGTTTCAAGAAATATTTGTCCATCGGTAATAGAGATGACATTTGTGGGAATATACGCTGATACGTCATTTTCAAGGGTTTCAATAATGGGAAGCGCGGTAATCGATCCGCCGCCATACTTTGGATGAATTCGTGAAGCACGCTCAAGAAGCCGTGAGTGCAGATAAAAAACGTCTCCAGGATATGCTTCTCGTCCTGCTGGTCTTCGAAGAATCAATGAAACCTGACGATATGCCCATGCATGTTTTGAGAGATCATCATACACGATGAGTACATCTTTACCCCGATCCATAAAATATTCGGCTATTGCGGTGGCTGAATAAGGTGCAAGATACTGCAACGTAACAGGATCTGAAGCTGATGCATTTACCACAATGGTATAATCCATTGCTCCTTTTTTTTTCAAAAGCTCAATAATTGTCGCAACTTTAGAGTTTTTTTGACCAATTGCACAGTACACACAGATCATATCCTGACCTTTTTGGTTGATAATGGTATCAACGGCAATCGTTGTTTTGCCGGTTCCGCGGTCTCCGATAATAAGCTCACGCTGACCACGACCAATAGGAATAAGTGAGTCAATAGCTTTAATTCCTGTTTGTACTGGTTGAGAAACAGACTGTCGTTTGACAATACCTGCTGCCTGCCGCTCAATCTGGTAATAAATCTTTGACTTAATACTCATTCCGTCATCAAGTGAACGTATGAGAGGATCAACAACTCTCCCAAGTATTGAGTCATTGACCGGGATAGAAAGAGTAATGCCTGTACCTTTAGCTTTGTGACCAGCAGTTAGTCCAAGATAGTCACCAAGAACAATAGCGCCAACAGTATCTTCTAAAAGATCAATCACCATTGCGCGTTCTCCGTTCTCAAACTCAATAAGATCTCCGTAACCAATATTATCCAAACCAGTCAGAGTCACGACTCCGTCTTTTACTTCTGTCACATATCCAATCTCTCGCGTTTCAACTTGTATACCTTTTTGGGACTTTAGTTCCTTTTCGATTTGTTCAATATATTGATCAAGCTGTTTCATAAAGAGTATGTTCTAATGATTGTAACTGCGAATTTAATGAGAGATCGATAACACTCGAATCAAACTGGATGACAAAACCTGCAAGAATATCATCTGATTCTTCCACAATAATATCTGCATTATGGAGTACTTCAATCCGCTGCTTGAGCGCTTCAATTTCTTCTGCAGACAACGTATATGCCGCTCGGATAACAACCCGCGGCTTCTGTTTGTCCTTTGTTTTTTTAAGTAAATATTGTTTTAACTCTTCTTTTAAAACTGGATCTATTCTCATAGCGACAAACTAACTAATGTACGTTCCAACCAAATATGCTACTCATACCTGAATTTTGGGTATTTTTTGAGTAATATTCTTGGTTATGGTTTTTTGCGTATCTACGGTTAGATAGTCCCGTAGTGCAGTTTCAACAAGCATGACGCTTACTTGTGCGATTTTCTTGCGGATCTCCTTGTATAATTTTTCCCGCTCTTCATCCATCTGCTCTTTTGCACGAACTATAATAACTTCTGCCTGTTTCTTTGCATCTTCAATCAGCTCTTTTTTCACCTTCTCTGCATCCTGTTTGCCTTGAATTAAAGCTGCATCAAGTGCTTTCTTTCGCTCTTGATCCATTTCGCGGTCTTTTGCCTCAAGAGTGGCTTTTCGTTCTTCCAATTCTTCGGCAAGTACTGTGCGCAGCTCTTCATCTTCTTTTTGCTTTTTCAAAAACTTCAGAAGTGGAACTGAAATAAAGCGCCGGAATATAAAATAGAAAATCGCAAAGCTGACAATCTGAGCAATGATCAGTTTGAGATCTATTCCTAAATTCTCCATAATTCAATGTTAATAGTTATAATCTTACACAACAAACTTAATAATAAGCGCGACTACCAGTGCAAAAATCGCGATTGATTCTGCAAAAGCCGCGGCAAGAATCATGGTTGTGCGAACAGCACTTTCTGCTTCTGGATTGCGGCCAAGCGCTTCCATTGCTTTGCTTCCAATTAACCCTACGCTCAGTGCTGGGGCTATTACGCCTAGTCCAATTGAGAGCGCTGTTGCAAGAAGTCTCACATTTTCTGTTTCCATAGTTTAAAAATAAAATAATAATAAATGATGAATAACATAATAACTTTCAATGATGTGCGGTTGTTGCCATATTGATAAATACAGCTGACAACATCACAAATACAAGAGCCTGAACAAAACCTACAAATAACTCAATAAGAAACATTGGTGCGACTACAAAGGAAAAGAATACCGGCAAAAGAAACGGTACAATCGTCAATAATACTTCACCAGCAAAAATATTTCCATACAATCGAAAGCCAAAGGATATGATGCGGGCAAATTCTTGAATAATCTCAAGTGGTCCAAGCATAATCATGATTGGGTTCCGAAAATCAAAATATTTTTTAAGGTGCTCCGAAGGACCTAAAAATTTAAAACCATATATTTGGGTCATAAATACCGATACAAGAGCCAAAGCAATGGTTGTATTTAGATCTGCTGTGCCTCCACGAAGAAGTGGTATTCTGACTTCATGAGCTTCGTCATCTACCACAGCCTCAGATGATTGCACTTGTGGTTTGATCAATATTGATCCTACACCTGGTATAAGTCCGGACCAGTTAGATAAAAGAATAAAAAAGAAAAATGCACCGAGAAGTGGATAAAAAATATTAATTTTTTGACGGAGAACAGACTCAAGCATTCCATACATTCCTACAAATAAACCATGAATTGCATAAAATACTAGACTTCGTGTTTCTTTGCGAATTTCAGAATAATAATAGTGTGCAATAAAACTAAAACAAATCACAACAAGAATAGTTGTAATAAAGGAGTTAGTTACTGGAAATCCAATAAGCTCGTAGACTGTTTCTCCCTTTATGCTAATATGCGGACTCATCCTTTTTTATACAGTTTATATAAATTGTAAAATATTGATATTGTACCAAAACCAATTCCATAAAGCGTAAACTTTCCACGAGTACCAAACTTATTATCAAGATAAATCCCAATCACAACAGCAAGAATAAGGGGAACTATCAAATATATTCCTAAATTAAAGTACTCTGGCGGTATATTAAGATCACGTTCAGATTTTGGCGGTTTATCTGAAGTTGTTTTCGCAATATCTCCGTCTTCTGTCATCTTACGATATACATGACTTTTTGGCTTTACCATTTTCTTTTTGCTCATTATAGTATGTAAGAAATAATATTTACATACATATCTATGATGCATCTGCACTATGTACTTGTTTTGCTCTATTGTCAAGGTTTACTAATTTATTGAGAATCAAGCTAAGGTCTCCGTCTCGCTCTGATACTTTTGCCTGAAACAGGATCACTGAGTTTGTCTCACATTCATCTTTGACCTGTACAAATATTTTTGGAAAAACAATTAATTCAATAGTACCAGTAATATCATTAATCTGCAAAAAAGCCATCTCTGAATTATTTCTTTTTGTTTTAACTAATTTTTTACTTGAAATGTTTCCTGCGAAAATAAACATTTTATCAACGTCAGCATGAGTAATATCGCAAATATGCTTATTGATCTTTTTTTTGATAATATCCTTGTGTTTTTCCATTGGATTGCGACTGATTAGAAAACCGATCACGTCTTTTTCAAACTCAATGAGTTTATCATCAGGATACTCGGGTAATTGAGTAAAGGTATCTTTTTCATAACGTTTTTGATCATGCTGTCCAAACAAACCAAACTGTCCTTCAGCTTTTTTTTCTTTTGCCTTTGATATTTCGCTCAAAAGTTGAGCCGAATGATTGAAATGACCCAAATTTATCACGTGTTGATAAAATGGTCTCAATAGCTGCAGTTCCGACGTTTTTGATCGCTGAAAGACCAAATCGTATTGATCGGCTTTCTATTGAGAATTTATACACGGATTTATTTATATCGGGAGGAAGTACCTCAATCTTCATCCGCTTTGTTTCCTCAAGTGCTTGCGCCATTTTGTATTCTCGTTGCGGTCCGGCAACTCCTTGCAGTTCTGCGGTCATCAAAGCTGTCATAAATTCCACTGGATAATTTGCCTTCATATACGCTGTCCAGTATGCGATCAATGCGTATGAAGTCGCATGAGCTTTATTAAATCCATATGCTGCAAATTTTTCCATAAATCCAAAAATTTGTTCAGCTAATTTTTTTGTGTAACCCTTTTCTGATGCACCTTTAATGAAATTCAATTTTCCTTCTTTCATGAGTTTTTTCTTTTTCTTTCCAACAGCCATACGCAAAAGATCAGCATGGCTTTTACTAAAACCAGCAAACTCAACAGCAATGTCCATCACCTGCTCTTGATAGACCAATATTCCATATGTTTCCTCAAGAAGCTTTTTTAGATCCTTGTGGAGATATCGTACCGATCGGGGATTTTTCTTGCCTTTAATAAATGTCGGAATAAGATCCATGGGTCCTGGCCGGTAGAGCGCTACCATAGCAGTAATATCGCTGAGTTTTGAAGGCTGAAGATCTCGGGCAAGCCGCCGCATGCCACTTGACTCAAGCTGAAACACGCCAACTGTTTCTCCGCGTCCCATGAGTTCATATGTCTGAGTATCATCAAGGGGAACTTCATGAATATCGATGAGATTTCCGGTAAATTCTTTCACATAGCCAAGAGCTTCTTCAAGAATAGACAAATTGCGCAGTCCCAATATATCTGCTTTTACCAACCCAATTGCTTTATCTTCAGAAACAGCATTGAGATCTAAACAATACATATCATACTGGGTAATGATACGACCTTCTTTGTTGTCTTTTTGAAGGGGGACATACTCGATAAGCGGCTTGTCAGAGATTACCACTGCAGCTGCATGCACAGAAAAATGACGGGGAAGACTTTCTACTTTTCGAGCAATATCAATAACTTTTTTAACATCTTCTTCTGCATGATAGGAGAGTTTCAGATTTGCAGACTCCTCAAGCGCATTATCAATTGACATCTTGAATCCCTGTTTGCCAAGTGGGATCATTTTTGCTATGCGATCTCCTTGAGAGTATGAATACCCAAGAGCACGGGCGACATCTCGTACTGCCATTTTTGACTCCATTGTTCCAAAGGTAATTACCTGAGCTACATGGTCATCGCCATATTTTTTTGAAATATACTTGATGACTTCATCGCGTCTTTTGTCTGAAAAATCAATGTCAATATCCGGAGGCGTCGGCCTATCAGGATTGAGAAATCGTTCAAATGGAATATTGTACTCAAGCGGATTGACGTCTGTGATCCGAAGAACATACGAAACCAGAGACCCAGCAACAGAACCACGACCCGGTCCAACAGCTATACCGTTGTCTTTTGACCAATTCACAATATCTTGCACAAACAAAAAATATGGCGCATACCCTTTGTTATTAATAATAGTAAGTTCATAGTCGAGGCGTTCCTGAACAATTTTTTCGTTGAAACCTTTTACCCTGTCTTTTTTTGTATTGGTAAGTTCGCGCAGATACGATTCGTTTGTATGATTTTTTGGCAGATCGTACTTCGGTAGAATCAATTTACCATACGGAATCTCAACATTACATTTTTCAGCTATTTTGACAGTGTTCTCAAGTGCTTCAGGATAGTCATGAAACAGCTCTCTCATTTCAGCAGGTGACTTGAAGTAATAGTCAGGAATATCGATCATGCTCATGGGCCGATCTTTTTCAAAAATTGCTCGCTGTGTTTGGATACATAAAAGTATTTCCTGTGCATAGGCATCATCTTTTGCAAGATAATGAACATCGTTTGTTGCAACAAGGGGTATATTATATTTCCTTGAGAAAGAAACAAGCACGTTGTTCACTTTTTCAAGCTCAGTCATATTTGGATGCCGTTGAAGCTCAATATAGAAATCTTCACCAAAAAGCTTTTGATACCGCTGCAATAACTCTTCTGCTTTCTTCATTTGATCTTGTAGAATTAATTGGGGGATCTCTCCAGTTAAACAACTGGTTGTTGCGATCAAACCTTCATGATATTTTTCCAATAGTTCCCAGTCAACACGAGGTTTGTAATAAAATCCTTCAAGATGAGCATAGGAAACGAGTTTAATCAGATTTTGATACCCAAGGTTATTTTTTGCAAATACCAGAAGATGATAGTTTCTTTTTCCATTGTTTGAAGTTTTGTCATGTCGCTCTCCGCTTGTTTTATATAATTCACAACCAATGATCGGTTTTATTCCCGCATCTTTTGCTGCTATATAAAATTTGAATGCGCCATAGAGCGCGCCGTGATCAGTGATCGCAACAGCCGGCATTCGATATTTTTTTGCTTGTGCAATAAGCTCTTCTATGCGACACATGCCGTCAAGAAGTGAATACTCTGAATGGACATGAAGATGGACAAATGACATATTTTTATTTTTCTTCGATTTTTTTTCTTAACAGTTCCTTTACATTTTGTGGATCGGCCTTACCGTGCATTTCTTTCATAACTTGTCCAACAAAAAAACCCAATAGCCCGGTTTTCCCATTTTTATACTGTTCAACCTGCTTTGGATTTATTTTAATAACATCGGCGATTACTTGTTCAAGTTTGTCTGTATCAACTTCGACTGGTTTGTGCATCTGGATAAACTTTTCAACAAACTCATCAGCAGAAAGATTCGGGCTTATTCGTTTATTTACTATGATGTTTGATATTTTCTGTCCGGGATTTTGAATGACGAATGACATTTTTGAAATTTGATCTTTGAACTTTGAATTTACCGACTCAAAATATTGAGAATCGGAAACTTTTCGAGTCAATATAAACGCATCGTCATATTTCAAATCAAAATTTTTTGTGTAGCGTTCGACTTTCTCATGCGGCAACTCAGGTAACGTTTGTTTGATGGTTTCAAGCTCGTGAACCGTAAAACTCATCGGTGGAATATCCGGCTCGGGAAAATACCGATAATCGTGTGCTTCTTCTTTTGATCTCTGGGAGTAAGTGATTCCTCTTTTATCGTCATATCCACGAGTTTCTTGCTTTGGTGTTTCTCCTGAATTCAATAGTTCCTCCTGACGTTTTAACTCATACTCAATAGCTTTTTTTACAAAATTAAATGAATTAATATTCTTTACCTCAACCTTGTAATTTGGTAACGTTACACGTTTTACGTTTTGCGTTATACGAGCAAGTGATATATTTGGCTCAAGCCTCATACTTCCTTCTTCCATGTTTGCGTCAGAAACCTCAAGATAGCGGATTATCGTGTGGAGTTCTTCAAGAAAGATTTTAACGTCATCGGCATTGTCAAAATCTGGCTCAGTCACGATCTCGACCAAAGGGACGCCGGAGCGATTGAAATCAACCAGTGTATCATTTCCGGAATGGATCAATTTTCCGGTATCTTCCTCAAGATGAACTCGAGTAATATGGATTTTAGATTTAGGATTTAAGATTTGAAATTTCTCTGGATCTTGAGATTTTGGATTGAAAATTTCCAAATAACCACGTACCGCAAGGGGCTCATCATACTGACTGATCTGATACCCTTTGGGAAGATCTGGATAAAAATAATGTTTTCGATCAAATTTACTCTGTTTGTTTATGGTGCAGTTTAAGGCTTGTGCAATTTTAATTGTCCATTCAACAGCTTTCATGTTTGGTACCGGAAGAGCACCAGGCAAACCCAAACATACAGGACAGGTGTTGGTGTTTGGTTTTTTGCCAAAATAGTCGGCCTTGCACTGACAAAACATCTTTGATTGTGTCTTAAGTTCAACATGTATTTCAAGTCCGATGACTGGAGTATATTTATTCATCTATATTTCTCCCTCCCTTTTTTAATAACATCAAAAAAATTGGTTTCCTTTTCAAATTGATACGCAATATTTAATATTTTAGCTTCTTCAAAATGATTTCCTATTATTTGCATTCCGACTGGTAATCCTTTCTTTGTAAGCCCAACTGGAACAACAAGTGACGGTATTCCTGTAAGATTAATCGGAACTGTCAGCATATCTGAAAGATACATCTGTAAAGGATCGTTTATTTTTTCACGTATTCTAAAAGCAGACGTTGGGGAAACGGGCGCCATAATAACATCAACTTCGTTAAATACTGTATTAAAGTCTTTTATAAACTCCGTTTTGAGCTTTAGAGCTTTTTTGTAATATTGGTCGTAATATCCAGCTGACAGCGTGTATCCTCCAAGTATCAGTCTTCTTTTAGCTTCATCTTTAAAATAAGATCGATCATTTCCAAATCTGATTCCATCGTAACGTGCTAGATTTGAGCTTGTCTCACTTGTTGCGATTAGATAATAGGTAGCAATAGCATATTGTGTATGTGGCAACGTCACTTCCTTTATAGTTGCACCCATTTTACGATATATATCAAGAGATTCTTCGACTTTTTGTTTTACCTCAGAATCAATACCTTCACCCATGTATTCTTTTGGTATACCGATTTTAAGCCCTTCGATTGAATCATTAAGTGATTTAATATAGGAATACGATTGCTTTTTCGTACTTGTTGCATCGTATGGATCTTTCCCAGCAATTACCTCAAGTACAGTGGCAATGTCTTTTATTGATGTCCCCATCGGTCCCACCGTATCCAATGAAGATCCATATGCAATACATCCGTATCGAGAAACCAAGCCATAAGTCACTTTCAAGCCGATAATTCCGCAAAATGAAGCAGGTAATCGTATTGATCCGCCGGTATCTTCGCCTATGTCAAAAAGCGTTGAATAGGTCGAAACTGCAGCTGCAGACCCACCGCTTGAACCGCCGGCAATATAATCTGTATTCCAAGGGTTTTTAGTAATTTTATAGTCAGAATTTTCAGTAGATGAGCCATGACCCCAAGCATCACAGTTGGTTTTTCCTACCAAAATGGCACCGGCATCAAGCAGACGTTGATAAACGGTTGCGTTATAAGGAGGGATAAAGTTCTCAAGTATTTTCGACGAAGCGGTTGTACGAACTCCTTTCGTACAATATGTATCTTTCATAGAAAAAGGAATTCCGGCTAGCGGAAGGTCGATATTGTCATTGCTCTGTTTAGAATTCTCAAGTCTCGTAATAAAAATATCAAGCTTTTCATCATTGACTTTGCTTCTTTTAGCAAAATACTCCCATACCTCTTTTGGAGATACTTTTTTATCTTTGATAAGACTTCGAAGCTGAGTGATTGATTTTCCAAATATGTCCATTTTTATTATTTATGAGGGTCTGACCCTATTTCGGGACAGACCCTTAAATACTTTCTTACATGAGTCGTTTCACCACAAACTGTCCCTGTTTTACATTCTTTGCATTTTGTGTCGCTTCTTCTTGGGTGAACTGCCGCTCATTTTTTGTCCCATCTTCAAAATATACATTGGTTAGATTTGTGGAGTGGGAAGTCGGAACAACATTTTTCGTGTCAAGCTCATCCAGATTTTCGACATATGAGATCGTTTCTGAAAGTTGTTTTCGGTACATTTCGATGTTGTCTTCTGAAATGGGAAGATTTGCCAATTTTGCGATATGAAGAACATCTTCGATAGTGAGATCTTTCTGTTTGGGCATGAAGATATTATAAACTATGACAGCAGTAATATCATAAACTTATTTTTTCTAAAGTTTTCTTTATTTCTTCATCAGGAATCTGATATCCTTCCATATACTCTACTTCTTCTGAAATGAAACTCCTCGCAGCAAGCTGCGAGGTATCTTATTCGTCATCCCCGACCCGATCGGGGATCCAGACTGGATTCCCGCCTGCGCGGGAATGACATATGAGGTCTCACGACGCAGAGCGTCGGGGAATTAGACCCTGATTGAGATTAAAGGTAAGAGTTCTTTTTGAGGTAAAGTCAAAATATCAGGATGCACGATGTGTGTTGAAATATAAGTTAAAATAATGTTTTATATTTTTTGGATAATTAGCCCTTTTTTGTTTCATCGAGATATTAAAAAGTGTTCTCGTTTCATTGAAACCTTTTATTTTTATGAATGTCTGCACATCTTCCCAGTTGCCATAGGTTAGCACATGTTCGAGCGTGGATTCATCGGATAAATTTTCCACATTTTTGACATACCAAGCTAAATAGGGTTTTTCTTTGATGATGTCTTGAACCTTTGTCATACTTAATTTTATCATAATATTGGTCTATTCCATGTGAGAAAAAAGCTGTTTTCGGTACATTTCGATGTTGTCTTTTGAAATGGAGAGATTAGCTAATTTGGCAATATGAAGCACGTCTTCTTTTGTGAGATCTTTCTGCTTGGGCATGAAGTATTTATAGCTGAGGACTTGCCTTTTTCAATGATTATATACTTGAAAATATTAATTTTAATAGTATAATGCCTATATTATAATTATATAAGCTACTATGTCACAATCAAAACTCGAACTAAGCCCTAAAGTATTTCAAGTTGAAGCAAGGACTACAGAACCTGACGAAGAAAAGCAACTAATAGCTGCAGTTAAACTATTAGAGCTGATGAATATCAGAACAATAGATGTATCTCAAAAAGGTGATAGCCGAACAGGTAAAGAAAGGGAACGCTATGCAGTTGATATATTGCAAGACCCGGGCAAACATAAAGCATTTGTTGCAACGTATGATATTGACTTTCCAGCTACAGCTGTTCTTTCGCTCTATGGTGTTCGTAATTCTAGAATACCACTGGGGTTTGCTGTCACTGAGTTTGGAAGGAAGCTCAAGATAGCGATGCATTTACTGTTATGGGAATTGTATTATGCTCTCACGGTATGAGCCCAGACAAAGATAAATCATTCGACCTAATAGTATCTGAAGGAACAGTAAAAATTTCGTTGAATGAAGCTTTATGGGAATCTTGTGTAGATATTGGCGAATACAAAGCTGTTGGTCTTGAGTTTCAACCCGTTGTCGCAAAAGAAAGACCTGACGGAAGTACAGAATTAAGTGAGAACTTGCATGGAAATATTGCTTTTCTAACTATACCATGGCCTACGGCTGCACCTGGAGCGGAATGACGCGAGCAAGCTAAACTAATATCACCATCGGAGTACCCTCATGTCCCTGACCCATAGGATTGCCATGCATAACCTTTTTCACAGATGATATAATAAAATCTGTATGACAACACAAAAACGACATCCGCCCAAACGCCTGCAGGGAATACTATGGTCACATGATGTAAAAGATCTGAATATTGAAGAAGATAAATATTATATTATTCACCAGATTCTCCGCTACGGAACAGTAGAAGAGTTGAATTGGCTTTTTCAAACGTATGCCGAACATACTATTCAAGATATTTTTACCAATCATCCTGCCAAAATATACTCCCCTTCTTCATTTCACTTTATTAAACAATATGTGTTGCCCTTGTCAGAAATAGATTTAGTGACCAATCGCTATGTCGAAAATACACCACGATATATTCAATCCTGAAAGAAAGAAAGTGTTTGATAAGCTGTCTGTATTTAAAAAAACTGGCTACCTTGCCGGAGGGACAGCGCTTGCTCTCCAGATTGGACACCGGCGATCATACGATTTTGATGTTTTCACACCACAACCTCTTAGAAAAACTATAGTAAAAAAATTAAGGGATATATTTGGCGATGACATCATAATCCGCATCGATAATTCCGACTTTCTTCTCGTGGATACGCCCGAACATGTAGAACTCAATTTTGTATATTACTGGTTTCCTCTTCTCACAAAAACCGTTCCAACCAGTTCATTAACTCTTGCCTCCGTTGAGGATATTGCGGCAGACAAAGCACATACGATTGGAAGACGAGCAGAATGGAGAGACTATGTAGACTTATTCTATATTCTCAAACACAATATTCTTACCTTTGACACTGTTATCGGCAATGCTCAAAAAAAATATGGACCCGAATTCAATATCAGGCTCTTTCTTGAACAACTGACATACTGGGATGATATCGAAAACTTCTCTATTACATTTCTTCAACATGAATAAGTCCCCTCATGTCCCTGACCCATAGGATTATCTCTCATTACTTTTTCAAAAAATAAATCAGATTTGTCAGTAGCATTACCGAGTACATTGCGGCCAAGCTCATTGGCATCGATAATGACGACACCACCGAAATTAGAATGTACAATTTGGAATTTGATACTTTCTGCAATCTTCTCAGCTGCTTTTTGTGGATCTTTAGGAGCGAGTTTTGCAGATACATTGCTCGGATAGAGAGAGTACGAAGTCGGACCGTCGATTGCTGCAGCTTCTCGTCCCGCTATATGATAAAAAATACCCTTGAATCCAAAAGGCTTTGTGATAACCGACAAAACTGCAGCTAGTAAAATTCTAGGTAGTCCGACCTCTTGGATCGCAAGCTGCATGGTCCACGGACTCCCCAACCCAATACCATACGGAGTTTTTATTACGGAGTTTGATAATGTTTTTGCCCACCAAGAAGGCTTGATGTCTTTGATGAAGTATGACCTACCTTGGGATATTGCTACAATTTTCTCAGATACAATGACGTACCATTTGGAATTGTTCGGTATTAATTTGGAATTTGAAAGTTGTGACTTGATTATGTTTCCAATTTTTATTGCATAATCATCCCCTTTTTTAAATACTTCAGTTTGTATCGGATAACGTGTAAATATTTGACCATCAACCTCAATCTCAATTTTCTTTCCGGGATTTGCCTTCAGAATATTTTTGACCTTTGGCATTTGTGCTTTGAGATTATTGATCACATGCTTCGCAAAATTTCTATCCGTTTCTCAGCAGGAGGGTGAGTACTGAAAAGATTGGTTAACCATGACGCGCGGTCCCCTTTTTTAAAAGGATTTGAGAAAAAGAGATGCGCAGTTGATGAGGTCGCAGACTGTACACCGCGCGGATAACTGCTTATTTTTTCAAGAGCATTGGCAAGTCCATCAGGATAGCGGGTAAGCAGTGCTCCGCTTGCGTCAGCGAGATACTCGCGTCTCCTTGATACTGCAAGCTGTATTAGCGTTGCCACAATCGGTGTAAGAATCAGGGCCACAATTAACAGAATAAATATGATCGGACTTTTATTTCGATCTTTATTTCCGCTACTCCACCAGAAACTCCGCATGATCCAGTCTGCGGTCAGTGCGATCGTACCAACAAGCACAGCAGTAATCGTAGATACAAGAATATCGTAATTTCGAATATGCGAAAGCTCATGTGCGATCACGCCTTCAAGCTCAGATCTACCAAGCATCTGGAGAAGTCCTGTGGTTGCACATACAACGGCATGTTTTGGATTTCTCCCAGTAGCAAAGGCATTGGGAGACGGATCATCAATCACATACACTTTGGGCATGGGAATACCTGCAGCAAGACTCAGATTTTCTGTCACAGTATACAGATCAAAAAACTCCTCTTTCCGTGCGGGACGCGCACGAGTAGTTGACAAAACAATTTTATCGGAATAAAAATAGCTTCCGACGCTTGAGGCAAACGCTATTACAAAACCTAAAACTGCATATGAGTTTGCATTGCCATATGCATTTCCCACCAGGTAAAAAAACCCAGTGAAAAGAAGAAGAAATAGACCAAAAATCACATAGGTCTTTTGTCGGTTGTGTGAAATTTCAGAATAAATTGACATAGCTAGAACTTCACCTCCACTTCCTTGCGGTCTTCATCACCTACTTTGAAAAATTCAAATGCAGTAAACCCAAACATTCCAGCAAAAATATTTGTCGGGAACATCTGAATCTTTGCATTGAAATCAAGCACATTGCTGTTGTAAAACTGGCGTGAGTATGCAACTTTATCTTCAGTATCCTCAAGTTGTTTTTGGAGATCCTGAAAATTCGTGTTTGCCTTGAGTTCTGGATAGGCTTCTGCTACTGCAAACAGTGATTTCAAAGCACCAGTGAGCATGTTATCTGCATCTGCTTTTTCCTGTACATTCTCTGCTTTCATGAGTGCAGATCGTGCTTTGGTGACATTTTCAAACACTTCTTTTTCATGCTTGGCATATCCTTTAACAGTTTCTACAAGATTTGGGATAAGATCGGCTCTTCGCTTGAGTTGTACATCAATTCCGGAAAACGCTTCTTGAATTCGTGTTTTCAGTACCACAAGTCCGTTGTATGTCGCGATCAAATACATCGCAAGAAGCACAACTGCTCCACCGAATAATATAAACATATTCATCAATTATTCACCTCCATTCTCATATGAGGTAATTGTAGCATCGGTACCTTGATTGCTGAAAACCGATCGTTTTTTATTACCGGCTTGATTGCTCTTGTATTTATTGTTTATATTTTTTTCCTGCAGCTTGGCGATAAGATTATCGTACAGTTCAAAAATAATATAGTATCTTTCCTGACATTTGATACAACAGGTTCTGCTGAACCGTCTTCAAATCTTTCCAGCAAACTTTCAAACAAATCCATTGACTATCTTACACCAAGCCAGGCACCCAATCCGCAGCGACTTGAAGTAAATGGACAGATCAGCGCAATTTCATCCGAACAGGGTACCTATACAAAAAACAAATATGTTGTTCAAAAAGGAGACAGTCTTGCATTGATCGCACAAAAAGTATATGGCGATCGCAACGCATGGGTACGTATTGCACAGGCAAACAATCTTGCAAGCCCGGATCTTATTGAAGTTGGTATGGAGCTTGTAATACCGAGATAAATGCGGGATTCGTACACCGGTACCGCGCTCGCCTCGCAAGCGAGAGCGTAGCGGGCGAGGTATGCCACCTTCCCCCGCCTGCCAAAGCCTTTTGCAAGCGAGATTAGTTAAGCGGTCTAACGCTACCTTCCCAAGGTAGAGAGACGGGTTCGACTCCCGTATCTCGCTCGGACTTCGCTTTTGCCAGAAAAATTTTCGTCGTTTTTGCTTTTCTTTTTGTTGTTTTTTCAGCTCAAAATTGGTATAAATAAAGTGGATGGAAAAAACTACTAAAATTGCAATTTTCAAAGGAAAAGAAATCAGAAAAACCATTTATCAAAATGAATGGTGGTTTTCGGTTGTTGATGTGGTAGAAGCGCTGACTGGAACCGATAGGCCACGAAAATATTGGAGTGACCTAAAAACAAAACTTATCAAAGAAGGATATTCTGAAGTGTCCGAAAAAATCGGACAGTTGAAATTAACGGCGACTGATGGGAAGTTACGAGAAACGGATTGTGCTAATACTGAAACCATGTTTCGTATTATCCAATCCATTCCTTCTCCAAAAGCCGAACCATTCAAACGATGGCTGGCAAGGGTTGGATACGAGAGAGTCAAGGAAATCGAAGATCCGGAATTGGCAACCAAAAGAACCAGAGCGCTTTACAAAGCAAAAGGATATCCTGA
>LBTJ01000034.1 GCA_000990445.1 Candidatus Roizmanbacteria bacterium GW2011_GWA2_37_7 | reverse complement strand
CAAGTCAGAAGAGACATTTATATATTTAGCCATGATAGGACTCATGCTCAGAAGAACGGAGGTCTCAAATAAGGGCTAAAGAATCCAAACAGGCTCTAATACTCTAAGTATTTCATATGAATAATAATAACCAAACCGCACTGTTTGAAAAAGAATAGAGAGCAGAAAAAATAAATAACTCGGTTAATTAAAACCTATAATGTATTACTGAAGGGTACGTATTGTGTTATAGTTTTTGAAATCTATATTCAGAGTACATCAAATGAATAAGAAAAATCAAGTGATAGTTGAAAAACCGAATAAAACAGGCTGAAAGGCATTAGCAAACAATAGTTATATCTGCTAATTATATTCATCTTATTTTACGGGCTGTTATAGCAATCTAAAATATATATGGGCTCTTGTATCAGTCCGAAATATTAAAATATTTGTACAAAGGTCTAGCTTCAGACATATAAATTCCTATTTTGAACATATTCAGTATTAGAGGATAAATTCTATTATGTATTTTATATATTTTTATTATACTAATCTATAATAGTAGTTGCTTGTACAAGTTTTTTATTAATTACTGATAAAATATTAAATAATATTATAAGTTTTATTTTCCTTCAATATTCTCAGTTCATCGTTCGTATAAGATTTACTTATATTGAGTTCCAGAAATAAAATTGTGAGCATAACTGCCGTTTATGTTGCGATTCTTTGTGCCCCGAGGGAGAGTTGAACTCCCACGTCGTAAAGACACACGGTTCTAAGCCGTGCCTGTCTGCCAATTCCAGCATCGGGGCAATAAATATATTGATATATATATTTAATACTGTATTATATCAATAAACAACACTCTAATAAGTAGACCTACTTTATATGAGTATCCAGAAACCTCAAAGAAGATTGGGCGACAGTATTCCAGTTTGGAACCATATTGTGATCTGCTTGCGGATACGTATCATATTCTATATCTGCTTCAAGAGAAATGAGTTTTTCATACAGTTCATTTGACCACTCCAATGGAACTGCTATGTCCGCACCTCCTTGATGAAGTTGAATAGGCGACTGGATTAAGTCAAGATAATTCGTAAGCGTATATTTTTCACTATCATAATCTTCCTCAAACTGCGAAATTACTTTCCGCAGATATTTTCCATGATCATCAAACTCATCTGTATAATACAATACAGAGTAGGGGAATGGTTTGGAAACAGGCGCCCATAAAACAGTAGGAATAACTCTGTCAGATACTTCAAGCACTGATAATGCGATCTGTCCGCCATTGCTATGACCCCACATCCCGATTTGATCTTCGTAAGCTTGTGCAGTACTATCTGATGATTCTAATGATTCGTTCAACTGCGATATATTTGCATAAAGCTGTAAGACTGTCGGATAAGTGAATAACCTATCAGTAATCGACTCTTCAAATGCGGCATCTGATGAGCCATATCCAAGAAAATCAGGTGCAAGCGTGATATAGCCGTTTTGCGCAAAATATTCTGCCGCAGGATTTGTACCTATGCCCTGTGTGTATATTTCTTTATCAACATACCCGCGGATCATGATGATAACCGGATACTCACCATTTCCTACAGGAAAATGTGCAATACCGCTTACTGTTTTGCCTTCGACCCGATATGTAAATAATCTCGCCACGTACGCATCCTTTTCTTCTTGTATAGGGCCAAAATCCATATTCTGCGGAACAAATACCGTATCACGCAGATTGGGAAATGCGTATTTTTTTAAAGGAAGCTCTTTTTTTAAAGGACTTTGTGTTGATGAAAGAGGGGATAGCTCTCTTATAACAGACTTATGAGTATAGACAATAAACCCAATACTTATGACATTCAGAAGTACGCTCACAGCAAGAACTATTTTAAGCGGAAGTTTACAATCATTCATACCACAAGAAGTATAACAAAGAACCCATATGTATTATGAAATACGGCTCTTTGTGTCGCATACATATATGAATCAACTTATTGATGGATGCGACCTTACGAGTGTATATACTCGTAGCATTCTCAAGTGCGAAGGGTATAACTTAAGTTAGATAAAATAAAATCAAATTTAACGCTACTATTTCTCCATACAGCAGTGCAACGAGTATAAAAAATATCACCACAGTCAAAATAAGTGGAACTATTTGTTGAAGCAATACTCGTCTGTTAATAATTTTGTTCATGTAGTAAAGAAATGTATGAAGTATAATAAATCTTTATGCATTTAGAAACAATACTTCCCACAATTGGCTATTTCGGAATAACTTTGATCGTATTTGCTGAATCAGGACTTTTTTTTGGTTTTTTTCTACCAGGTGACAGTTTACTTTTTACTGCGGGTTTTCTCGCTTCTCAGAATTATTTTAATGTACACATTCTATTTATTTTAACGGCAACCGCTGCTATATCGGGGGATAGTGTAGGATATTGGTTTGGAAAGAAGATTGGTCCGAAATTATTTGTCAAAGAAGATTCGCGTTTTTTTCACAAAAAAAATCTTGCAAAAGCTCAGCATTTTTATGAAAAACATGGCAAATTTACCATCATAATCTCTCGGTTTATTCCAATCATAAGAACGTTTGCTCCAATCGTCGCTGGCATTGGTGAAATGAAATACTCAACATTTATAAGTTACAACATTTTCGGTGGATTTCTTTGGACATTTGGTATGATCTATGGGGGATATTTTCTCGGGAAAATAATACCTGATGTTGACAAATACCTTCTTCCTATCGTATGTGTGATTGTGATCCTATCAGTCCTTCCGACGATAAAACACCTTTTCCAAAAAGATGAATTGGAAACTCCATGATCTTATCGTCAAATAATAATATTTCCGTCTTTTAATCATCGGAATAAAGTATGGACACTTCGTGAACAATAAATACTTTTCCCTACGGTTGTGTACTCCAAAAAAATAAATGCTTTACATTATTTGGTCACGTTTATAAAAATATTGGAGCTTCATCAAATAGAGGCAATTGATGAGAAGCATTCTTAAATCCAAACTATGATGAAAGACAATTTTATCAGTTATACTATTTACTATGGACTTTATTATTATTTTAATTCTGATTCTCTTCAATGGTTTCTTTGCAATGGCGGAAATTGCTATTATTTCAGCGAGAAAAAATAAACTGAAACATCTTGCTTTGAGTGGAGATAAAAGAGCTAAAATTGCCTTTGATTTAGCAGATAAACCTAGTATTTTTCTTTCGACCATTCAAATAGGTATCACCCTTATCGGTATTCTTGCTGGAGCTATCGGCGATGCTCGTATTGTAACTAAACTCTCTCTCGTTCTTAAACCTATCCCGTATATTGGAATTTTAAGCGAACAAATTGCGTTTGTTACTGTTGTTGTTATTATTACTTATTTGTCTGTTGTTTTAGGAGAGCTTCTTCCAAAACGGATTGCCCTTTCCAATTCAGAACGAATTGCTTCATTTGTAGCGCCGATTATTCTAAAAATCTCAAACTTTACCTCACCGATTGTTCGTTTTCTAAGCGTATCAACCGAAACAGTATTTAAATTAATAGGCTTAAAGCCAGTTGTTGACCCATCGATTACCGAAGATGAGATTCGAGTACTTATACGTGAGGGAACTAATATTGGAATATTCAACAGAACGGAAAAAAAATTAATTGATCGAGTTCTTCTTCTTGATGATTTACGAGTAAAGATGCTGATGACCCCAAAGCATAAAATCGTCATCTTTGATATTGAACAATTTATCAAACATCCTAGTCATTATCTTTTAGATTATCCTCATTCAAGAATAATCTTTACCGAAGGTAGACCAGCTAAAATAATGGGTGTTGTCTATATAAAAGACTTACTTCCCTTCCATATAAAAGATGATAAGTTTGATATTGATAAAATCAAAAATCTCATAACAAAACCTCATTTTGTTCCAGAAAACATGCGGGCTTTGAAAGTTTTGGAAATATTTAGACACTCTCCAATTCATATTGCGCTAGTGTTAGACGAGTTTGGAAGCACTCAAGGACTTATTACTTTCAATGATATTCTTGAAGCACTGGTTGGAGAAATAAAATCCCAATCTTATAAAGATCCTGAAATCGTATCAAAACCAAATGGTTCTTTTTTAGTAGATGGATCTGTTTCTATAAAAGATCTAAAAAAAACACTGTATTTGGGGAAACTTCCCAAAGAAGAATTGGCAGTTTATCAAACAATTGGTGGTTTTATTATCTCCTTTCTTGAACGGATTCCTAAAACCGGAGATTGTTTCGATTGGGAAGGATATCAATTTAAGATCCTTTGTATGGATGATAATCGTGTTGACAAAGTTATTATAACGAAAAATAAATCTCATCCTTCAGTTAAAAAACTTTCATCAAGTTATTAAATATTTGGAAAAGATTACCTTGACTAATTTTTTTCATGTAAGGATTGGTACGTAGCTACTCCCAATTACAATAAGTTGAATATATATTTACACTATGCTACTATCATAATAAAATTGCTGTCTACATCGCCTTAGATTATGGGGAGCTTAGAAAACGACTGGTCTAGTTTATCTAGCGTTTTAAGCGCTGATCCATCATCAATTACAACCGGCCAAGACTTCAATAATTTTTGGTTGTAATTATGAAAAACATACAGTTTTTTTTAGGAATAGGCATAGTTTTTATCTTTTTCTCTACTTTTCATTCTCTATATGGAACAATCACAATTGTATGATAAGGGGCTATCCTCTCAAAAGGCTAAAACTCTATTAATACACTTTGGTAATAACGAGATTTCCGAAGTAAAACAATTTACCGTAATTAAATCGTTTATCGGACAATTTGACAATATTTTAATCCTTCTTCTTATTGCAGCTGGATGTGTTTCATTTTTTGTAGGTGAACGACTTGATAGCATGTTTATTTTTCTCATTGTTATCCTCAATTCTTTTTTTGGTCTCTATCAAGAATTTAAGGCAGAAAAGGCTCTTTCGTATCTAAAAAAACTCACTGTTACCACCATTCGTGTAATTCGAGACGGAAAGGAGCAACAGATTGACAGCCGAGACCTTGTGCCAGGTGACCTTATCTATATTGAGGAAGGAGCAAAAATTCCAGCCGACTGTCAGGTAGTTGAAACACGCAATCTTGAGATTAATGAAGCTGCTCTCACTGGCGAATCATTACCGGTTGTAAAAAATTGCCACGATCAAAAGAGTAATCAACTATTTATGGGAACGGTCGTTGCTAAAGGAAGAGGATATGCGCAGGTGTTAAAAACCGGAAATTATACAAAGTTTGGGACTATTGCCAAAACATTATCAACAATCAAGGAAACAAAAACACCTTTGCAGAAAAAACTAGATGGTTTTACCAAACAAATAGGGATTATCGGCATTGCCGCATCTTCAGTTGTCTTTATTCTTTCTTTTATTCAAGAAAAAAGTCTTATTGAGAGTTTTATCTTTGCCGTAAGTTTGGCGGTAGCAGCTGTCCCTGAAGGATTACCAGCAGTCATGACCATTACTTTAGCAATTGGGGTGGAGCGAATGGCCAAGAAAAAAGCTATTGTCCGTAAACTTAATGCTATAGAAGCTTTAGGTTCTATTACGGTGATTGCCACTGATAAAACTGGCACTCTAACTGCAAATCAGATGAGAGTTAAGAAAATCTTTGTTGATAATAATGTCTATGAAATAACAAATCCTCCTCTTTTACACAATCAACCATTTTCCAAAATTGTCTTGAATGGTATTTTGTGTTCTACGGCAGCGCTTGTCACAAAGGTAGATCATGGAAAAGACTTTGATATTATCGGCGATGCGACCGAAGGCGCTCTTCTTCTTATGGCTCATCAAGTAGGAATGGTTCCCGAAATAGTAAGAGAGAAGTGGAAAATTACTGACGAACTGCCGTTTGATCCTGTTACTAAACGGATGGCAATGGCTGTAACTAACGGAAAAGAAAAATTCGTATTTTCTAAAGGGGCTCCGGAATCTATTCTCTCAATTTCCTCGCACATCTTAACTGGAAACAAACCAATACCGCTTACTCCCCATCATATTAGCCTGATCGAAAGCGAATTTGAACGTTTTGCCAGACAAGGATTACGGATGATTGCTTTTTCCTATAAAGAAAATAACAGTAGCAATATAGAGAAAGATCAGATATTTTTGGGATTTGTTGGTATAGCCGATCCTGTCAGAGGAGAGGTAACAGAAGCAGTCAGAAAAACTCAAGAAGCGGGAATAAAAGTAATAATGATAACCGGAGATAATCCTCTGACTGCCGAGGCGATCGGGATCGAGGCTGGTATCATCAAAGAAGGAGAAGATATTATCACTGGAAAACAGCTTGATGATTATTCTGATGAAGAGTTAATACCTATTCTAGGGAATATAAAAATTTTTGCCCGTACCTCACCCGAGCACAAATATCGTTTGGTAAAACTACTGCAAAAACAAGGGGAAGTAGTAGCGGTAACCGGGGACGGTGTTAATGATGCATTAGCTCTCAAACAAGCAAATATTGGAGTTGCCATGGGAATTACCGGAACTGATGTGGCTAAAGAAACTGCCCATATGGTCATCACCGACGATAATTTTGCTACTTTAGTTGGTGCGGTTGAAGAAGGAAGAAATATATTTAATCATATTAAAAATGCAATAAAATATCTTTTAGCATGTAATATTGGTGAGGTAATCTATGTTATTGCAGCAGTGATTTTTCAACTCCCGATGGTTACTGCCCTGCAACTACTGTATATTAATCTTGTCACTGACGGTTTACCTGCGATGGCCCTTGCCTTTTCACCAAATGATAGCAACATTATGAGAGAGAAACCAAGACGGGTGATGACAATTTTGGGTAAACACGATTTTAAATATGTTTTTTTAGCTGGTATTATTTCCGCAGTTCTTGCTATTTTATCCTTTCTTCCTTCATTCTTTTATTCTCAAAAAACAATAGCAGTAACCTTAGTATTTTCCTCAATCATTTTTATACAGCAGTTTATCCTCGTTGATATATGGCTTTCTCGCAGATCTCTTTTTACCCACTTTTTTCTTCTAAAAAAACCGATTTTCATCCTTGGTTTTCTCTTTCCCTTTATTCTTCATCCATTTATTATTTACAATCCATTCTTCCAAAAGGTTTTCTCTGTTAGTTCTTTGCCTTTTTTGTGTGTTATTTCATCAATCATTATATCCCTCTTTATTTTTATTCCACTTGAATTATTAAAGAAAAATAAATTTTAATTTCAATATCTATACAAGCATATATTGAAATCATTGGATGTGTTGGTATTTCAGAATGATAGAACAACTGAAACGAGTTATATACTGAGTCTTATTTTATATATAGGTTATTTGGCGGAGGAGGCGGGATTCGAACCCGCGAGTCCTTACGGACGCACGCTTTCCAAGCGTGTGGAATAAACCACTATCCGACTCCTCCTTTGGCTTGTATTGTCCAAAGACCAATTGTATCAAAACACAACTCAGAATAGTACCAAGCAACAACCTGCCTCTCAAATAATACAAATCGTTGTAGCCATACTTTGTAAGAAATATTTCTTAAGATATTTCGATCTATTTCGATCTCTTGATTAGTAAACAATCGTTTCATATACTGATGATAACTTATTAATAATATATCAATAAATACATATGGAACAAGATATTCTTACTCCACTCAAAAAATTCTTTCGAACAAACAGACGTTTACCTTCATACTCTGAAATGTTAAAAATATTTAAAGTTGCATCAAAACGTACAATATATCAATATATACAGGAACTTGTAGACGAAGGGTTCATCCAAAAAGTCAAAGGCAAGCTTGCACCGACCAAACGGTTTTTCGGTATACCACTTTTGGGAAATATTCAGGCAGGATATCCGCTTCTTGCAGAGCAGAGCAAAAACTATCTGACTTTGGATGAATATTTTATCGAAAAACCAGATAGTTCTTTTTTATTGCGAGTTACTGGTGACAGCATGATCAATGCCGGAATATTTGAAGGAGATCTTGTTGTGGTTGAACAAAAAGGCATTTGGGGAGAAGGCGACATCGTTCTTGCCGAGATTGACAATGAGTGGACATTGAAGATTTTAAAAAAGACAAATGGAAAAGCTTATCTTGAGGCGGCAAATCCTGCATATCCGCCGTTTTATCCCCGCCAAGAACTCAAGATCCATGGTATTGTCCGAGCGGTACTTCGTAAAATGGGTCGACAAATTAATTAAGTAGCGACGTGTATCTGGCCATGTGAAAATTGATTTTTAGATCTGGAAAATAATTGGAGTACAATTAAAGACATGTTACATATTCATGTTTCTTCACATCCGCTTATTCAACATAAATTATCCCTTCTTCGCGATGTGAAAACTGACCCAAAACTCTTTCGGGAAATTGTTGGCGAAATAGCAGCGCTTCTTGCATATGAAGCAACAGAAAACCTTTTTCTAAAAGAAGTAAAAATTCAAACTCCTTTAACAACCGCAATGTGCAAACAGGTAAAAGAAAAAATTGGTCTCGTCCCTATACTTCGTGCAGGATTGGGTATGGTTGAGGGAATTTGGAAACTCATGCCACAGGCTGAGGTCTGGCATATCGGACTATATCGTGATGAAAAAACTTTCCAACCAATAGAGTATTACAATAAATTACCTATATCTCCAACCGTGGATATTGTTCTTGTTGTAGATCCTATGCTTGCGACAGGGGGATCAGCCACGGCAACAATTGATATTCTCAAAAAATGGGGTGCAACACGGATTAAATTTATTGGTCTTATTGCTGCTCCTGAAGGAATTACCGAAGTTCATAACCATTATCCTGAAGTCCCCATCCAATGAAACACATTAATCTTATAAAGCTTACTACTTCAATTCTCCTCCCATTTCTCGCTGGAGGAATCGGCTCATTTGCCACAGCTTCTGCAATCAGTATGTGGTATGCGACACTGAATAAACCTCCATTCAATCCACCAAACTGGATTTTTGGTCCAGTGTGGTCTGTGCTTTATTTACTGATGGGAATTTCTTTGTATCTTATTTTGATACAGAAGGACAAATCAATAGAGCAGAGGATAGGAGTCATGCTTTTTGCAACTCAGTTGCTTTTGAATACTCTATGGTCACTAATATTTTTTGGCCTAAGAAATCCGGCCCTAGCTTTTGGTGAAATAATCATATTGTGGATATTCATCTTTTTAACAATCATCTATTTTAATAAAGTCAATAAAATTGCTTCTTTTCTTTTAATCCCTTATCTCGCGTGGGTAAGTTTTGCTGCAATCTTAAATTTGTGGATCATGATACTGAATTAATCTTGCATATAGGCGGCAGGCTTGTGTCCTTCTGCAGCCATATAACCTTACCAGGCCTCTCGCAAAAATCAGCATGATTAAACATGCCTCTTGATTTTATGCACCTGCCGTTGTCATTTCGTATGTCTTCACAAACAATCTTTCTCTTGCCATCAGGTAATATTGTAGTGCCCACATTTTGCGCTGAATAGAAATATTTGATTATAGGGTCGTCAAATGTAACAGCATCTGTTTTATCAAATAAGCTCGGCTCAAGCGCAATTGTGAAATTGTTCTCAAGGTCTATCAAAAATGCGTCATCGTGGATAACAGTAACTTTTTCATTCTTTTTTAATGTACCTTCATGGTCAAGGCTGTTTGTGATTGAAGACTTTCCTGAACCAGAAAGACCAAATACAGCAATAGGAGGCTTATTGCCAATCTTTTTTATCCCCCCGTGACATGCGACCATATTCTGGCGTACGCCTATCGTCCACGCAAGAGTCAGCGTGCCTTTTTTTCTTTCGCCAAAATATCTCAACCCGAGAATTGCTATACAATTTTGAGCCTCGTCTATAATTACCAGTCCATTAGGAAAATCAGGATGCAACCACTCAGGGTCAGCAAATACAAGGATATCAGGTTCATCTAACATCCTTGATTCTTTATATAAATCACTCCACGGCTTCATCCATGGTGAAAAATTAATCCCCCAGTCAAGCATATTCTTTGCATCGGTCTCCGGGCTTAAAAGATGCGCCTTGACAATAAAATCAGGATGAAGGCCAACTGTCCCTTCAAGCCATAATCCAGGCCGACGGTTAAAATTGTAAATAGCCTCTCCCAGCAGTCCAAGATACTTATCTTTATCCTTGCCCATCTCACGAACC
>LBTJ01000033.1 GCA_000990445.1 Candidatus Roizmanbacteria bacterium GW2011_GWA2_37_7 | reverse complement strand
AAATCCCAGTCGTCTCCTCCTCCTAAGCTCGCGTCTAAACCTCCCAGTTTATGCCAGACTTCTCTTTTTATAAATCGTGCTGAATCGGTATAGGACTGTGGACTTGCATTATAGCAAGCTTTTTCCAGACTTCTGCATCGGGCCCAAAATCCTTCCCCTCGGGCTTCTTCAGGAATGATTACCCCATCAGCTTGTTCTTTTTTTATCAAGTCTACACACGTCTCAATGACGTTTTGTCGCAACCTCATATCGGAGTCGATATAATAAAGGAAGGCGCCCCTTCCCTTGTTCATTCCATAATTTCTTTGATGGGGAACTGCAAAAATATTTTTCTGTTTTGGATCTCTGCCGTAGGAGTAAACTTTTGCGTATTTTTTTGCTATCTTTGGTGTTTCGTCAGAACTAAAGCTGTCAACTACAATTATTTCAATATGTTTATATGTCTGTTTTTTGAGAGATTCAAGGCAATCGGCAATAAGCTCCTGAGAATTATAGGTGGGTATAATCACCGAGACGAGTTCGTTTGATTGTTTTTTTTTCATAGATTATCAACTGTATCAAATGACATATTGGTGATAAATTGTAGTCCATCTTTCTGAATAAAAAGAGGCTTTGATATTTGCGGAATAATCTCCCTTATTTCTTTTCGAGAATACTTGTATGCCCCTGGACATTTTTGAATGGTGATGTATATTTTATGCAAAAGATTAAATAGTGATGTTTTTTTTTCAAAATAGGAAAAAAGATACGGCTTGTTACCAATCATTTTAAACAGATGATTTAATTCTTTCTTGCTTAAATAGTCGATAAAACCGAGACCAACAATAATATCACAGTTTGGTAGTTTTTTTTCATTTCTTATATCAGTGACATGACATTCAACTATATTATCCAGGTTATTTTTATTGATAATTTTATTGATTTCTTGTATAGCATTTTTTGAAATATCAACTGCAATTATTTTTTTTGGGAAGTAAGATGCAAGCTCAAATGAAAATTCACCCATCCCACACCCAAGGTCAAGAAATATTTTATTTTTTGCGATTGGGCCGATAAGTTTTATTGCGATATCTTTTCTCTTATTAACTGCCCTGAAATAAGTTGCGATTTTTTCTATGACGCTTATTTGTGATTTTCTACCGTATGCCGCTGATGACCACTCGTCTATTTTTTTGTCCCAGTATTCTCTTTGCGTTTTCATGAGTTTTTATTGTAACAAATTTTTCATGGGATATATTTTTGAATTTTTGACTATATATTCAAAGCGGGATTTACAATCAACCGTATAAGGCAGATAATGCGGATGAGTAAATAAATATTTTTTTGTTGGAAATGAGGGTTTTTCAGGCTTTAAAATTTGCCAGTTATGAATAAATGAAATAATGGAGTTTCCATTATGCGATAACATACGGTATACATCCAGTATCTTTTTTCCGAATAAACCTATGAAAAAACCTGATCCAATAGGTATTCCCCGAACTGAAGTGACCGGCAATTCTACCATGCCGGTAATTTTTTTCCCCTTCTCATATGGTCCATAGGTTGAGGAATCATAGGTGAATCCATAATCTTTTAGAAGGGCAAGACAGTCCTGTGTTATCGACAGTCGAGGGGCACGAAATCCCCGCGGCTTAAATCGCTGAATAAATCTTTTGGATTGATGGAGGCTTCGCATAAGGGTTTCTTTATCGGTCGCCGCATCATGCGCATGGGTATGATAGGCAATCTCATGTCCCTGATTAGCTATCATCTCAACAACTTCAGGATACCAATCATAAAGTTGGCCCACGATAAAAAAAGTTAATTTAACATTATATTTTTTTAAAATTCTTAAACATTCAAGAGCTGATTTTTTAATGTGACCGTTATCTAATATTTTTATGTCATGATCGCTCATTTGTATATATTCAAGCAGATTCGGAGATGCCCATGATTCAAGGTCAACAGAAAGATAGATCGAAGTATGTTTCATAGTCTAAAAAAGCATACCAAATGTAGATGCAAAAGTCACAGGTTTATTGTTGGAAAATTAAATCAATATATTTAGTTTGAATATTTGGAAGTCCATGTTTCTTCTGGTGATAATAATATATCACTATAAGAATTATAGATGTTTTTATGAGAAAATGTCAATTGAGTATTTGTCATATCGAATTTCTTTGGGCAGTACGTGAAATTGTAGAGCTTCATAAATTCATCGCACTCTCTTCAAGCCTAATTGCATCTTTTCCCGGTCTACCGGGGTTTTGGGTTGTCATCTTCAATGGTAGTTTTACTACCAGTATTGATGACAAACACAATCAAATAAGCGAATCTTTCAAAAGGCTGACAGTTTTTCTATCAAATAGGTCTGAATATATTCAAACCTTTCTTTGAGCTTGCTTCGTTCATCCATAGGGATAAAAGGTCGAATATCAATCTCAAATTCTTTTTCAGAAAATTGCTTCACTCTATTTATCAATTCATTATTTGTAAACTCCTTTTTTTGATAATATTTGAGCTTTTCTTTAACAATTTTTATATTTATTTTTGTACCTTGTGATACCAAGTACCATAGATCAAAAAGGTCCCTCCCCTTTTCTCTCGTCAATAGTGCCCTAATTTTTTCAGCACACATTTCCTCACGGGAAAGATGGTAGATAAATGAAGTAAAAATCACCGGATATGTCGTATCGAAAGTAGATTTGTTTGGTTCAATAACTTTTTCTCGAAATGAAAAATCAAGATTTATAAAGGTAGCATAAGGTAATACATCGCGATTTGCTGTCAGTAAAAATCGTTTGCCAGTAATAGTTTTTATTTCTTTGAATGTAAATTCTCCTTCTTTTACAAACTCCTTAAAAACAAAATTGATCAGAGTTGAAAATTCGCTCTCCGATAGCGAAACGGTAAAATCTAAATCTTCTGAAAATCTTGGAGCATTGAAGAGAAAATGTATAGCAGTTCCACCTTTAAAAAAAACTTGTGCACTTTTTTCATTTTTATAGAGTTTATTCAAAAACAGTACCTGCAGATACTCCCGATATACCGTAGATTCATTTGTTTTAAATCTATGGGCGAAAACATTGATTTGATCTTTTGTAATCATACATCTATAAACGTTTGTAATCTCTCAATTGATTTTCTCATTTGGTATGTTTGAGGAAACTTAGAGAGGTATGATTTCAATTTTTTTGGATCAATGTGGGAAAAATCATACTCCTCAGGATGGATTTTTTTAATGCCTTTTGAAGCGAGGTAAATCTGATCAGAAAGAGCTTTCTCTTTTTCAGCAATGAGGTATTGGTCCGTCTTTACATAACCCCAGAACAGAGGTTTCTGTATATGATAATACCCATACTCTTTGCCTGTACATTTTTTTGATCGTGTTTGACCAAGAGTTGCGCTTGTCACCTCATAAGGAAACTGAGAAAGGATGCCATAAAAACTTAGTGCGCTTTCAAATGATACATATGAGGATTCGGTAAGAAAATTCGCAAGAGTAAACTCACCACAGGAATATTTTTTTAATGCATATTTATTTCGCTCAATCTTAATCAATACCTCGCTCTCTATCAGACGGTTGACAACTTTGAATAAAGAACTGGATTTTTCAATTTCTAAATGTTCCCGTAATGTTTTTAAGGTAAATAACTGGGCAGTCGATTCGTATACTTTTTTAGTTATCAGACTCATGTCATACGTTTTCATATACTATCAATGATAGAGAGTTTCTGCAATCTTGTCAAGAGGAATTGGCAGTGCGTTTTTGTCCGATTTATTTTCATTTGACAATCTGTTTCTGATTTAGTAGGATAAACCTATCAATTCGGAAACAACATGAAAAAAGCCAATCTTGACTATTTAAACAACCTGCTACTCTTTACGAAAGAATCGTTAAGGCAATGGGAAAAAAACGAAAACACATTAAATTTTAATATTAAATACTGGACAAATAAAGGATTGATCGTGCCTTTAAAAAAAGGAGAGTACATTTTAAAATCACGCTTTGATAAAGAAACCAATAAAGACGCGTATTTAGAGTATTTGGCAAACAAAATATATGAGCCTTCCTATATCTCTGGAGAATATGTGATGAGTAAATACAATCTCCTTACCGAAGCAGTTTATGGAATAAGTAGTGTCACTACAAAAAAAACTAAAATTTTTAATAATACATTAAGTAGATTTAACTATTATTCATTCAGTTCCCACCTTTTTTGTGGATTTGAGTTCACAAAATTTTATTCGGCCAGTATAATGACAGCCACAAAACCAAAAGCAGTTTTTGATTATTTATATATAAAATTTTATAAAAATGCTTTGATTTCAGCAACAGCAGTTGAAGAATTGAGAATTAATTGGGAAAACCTCGATAAAAAAGAATTTAAAGAAGTGGTAAAATACGCAAAAATGGCAAAAAATAAAAGAATTTTAGAAATTGTAAGTTTGATCGAAAAAAAATATTATGATTGAGCAAATTTTACGAGAAATTGTCCAAGAAAAAAAATTGCAGGGAAATGGTAAATCTTTAATCAGAAATTATCTCAAAGAATATATACAATATTTAGTACTTTCTTTGCTCTATAACCAAAAAAAAATGAAAAATTTAGCTTTCAAAGGCGGCTCCTGTTTGAGAATTTGTTATGAACTTCCAAGATTGTCCGAAGATTTAGATTTTGATTATGACGAAAATATACTAGGCAAAAATATTCTTGAAGAACTTGATGTATATCTAAAAAAAGAAATTAGGAATAAATATTATCCTAAATTAGAAACGAAGGTTCAATCAACGATTCGGCTATATCTAAAGTTTCCTTTTCTCAAGGATTTAGGTCTTGCTACTGCATCTGAAAGCAATAAACTTTATGTTAAAGTTGAAACTTCAAATGAGCTGAGCCCTTTTGCGGGATATACCTTGACTCCAGTATCGAGATATGGATTTAATTTTATTGCCTATCATTACGATATGCCGACTTTGATGAGTGGTAAGATCAATGCTTTACTTTTTCGAGTTTGGGTTAAAACATCCAAAGAACAGGAAAACCAAATCGATATTAAAGGCAGAGATTTTTATGATCTTTTTTGGTTTCTGCAAAAAGGAATAGAGCCGAACTGGAAAATGTTGAAAAAAACCGCAGGCATAAAGAACAAAAAAGAATTAAAAGAGGTAATAATAAAAAGAGTAAAAAAAGTAGTCACCCCTCAAAAGCTATCGTACGATTTGAATAACTTTATCAGCGATAATCAATTTGTGGAGGATTTTTCTCAAAATTATATTACGATTATGAATCAATATTTTTAAAGATTCATCGCACTTTCTTCCAGTTTTATTGCATCTTTTTCCCGATCCACAGAAGTTTTTGGTCGGAAAAAATGACCAAAAAGTTTCGAGCTTGCATTTTTTATGAATGCAAACGAGAAGTAATTCACTTTCGTTTGATTCGGATCAAAATCCAGAAGATGCCCGATCAACTTCCATCCCATATAAAACAAATATTTAAAGTCATGGAAACTTCGTATCTCAAGAATTTTTCTGGTGATGTACTGAGGTGTCATAAACACTGAGTAAAGATCCTGTTCAAGTTCCATAAGTTTTTCGTGCTCAAATGGGATCTTCATCACCGGACGGCGCATATCAAAATCATCATAATCGTCAGTGAGGAGCAAGTCTTTTTCCTTGCACTCCTTGTACAGTGGAGTTCCGGGGTATGGAATCACGATCGTCGCCTGCATGGTCTCATAATAGCCTTTTTTAAATGCATATTTTGCAATGTCAATTGTTCTTCTTGCCTCTTCATAGGTCTCCCACGGATATCCGAGCATGATGGTGATGTGTGGATCGAGTCCTGCTTTGCTTGCCATTTTTGGACCGTTTATTGCGTCTGCTTCTTTTGTACCCTTGTCGAGTTTATCAAGGGTTTTTTGATTGCCGGACTCCATTCCATAGAGAATGAATCTGAAATTTGCCTTTCCCATAAGGTTATAATATTCTTGATTTAAGGCATTAAATCTCATATTGCATCCGTAGACTACTTTTTTGTTGTATCCGCTTTCAATAAGGAGATTGCAGAATTTTTTGAGTTTTGGACCGATGAACATCGTTCCTGCGTCGTCAAAAATTTCTTTGATCCCATAATTGTCTACTACATGTTTTACTTCCGCAAACAAACGTTCCGGAGAAAAGCTTCGATATGAACCAATGGGATTTATTGTATGATCCCAGACACAAAATGTACAACGATTCCACCAGCAGTCGCGTCCGCTATACATGTAAGTTCCCGGTGTATATTTGTAGTTCCCATTGTCATATGCGTAGAGTTCCCATTTAGTCAAATCACGGTCTACAAAAGGAAGATCGTCTAATTTGTGTTTGAGTGATACTGGACCGGAGTTGTAGATGATCTCTCCAGAGGCCAATTTCTTTTCTCTCCGCTCATTTTTGGGAACGTTCATGTCATGATTTTTTTCTCTCCAATAAACTCCCCCCTCAAGTACTTCTCCTTTATAAATGTGATTGAGCAAATTTACCACAACAAAATCATAATCTCCTCCGGTTATGGCATAATCAACAGGGCTGTTTTCAAATATTTCCATGGGAAGATAACTAATATGGTCTCCTACCCAGATAAGTTTAAGGTGTGGAAGTTTTTTCTTTAAATCCTTAATTTGTTTCCAGTGAGTTTTTACGATCGGAGACTTTGTCTCAACCATCAGATAGTCTGGGCTTGTTGCAGATAGTTCATCCACCCATTTATCATACGTCTTCTCCTCTGCTATACCATCCATCCAATACACATTGTATTCGTGCTTATTTAAATTCGATGCGGCATACGCCGGCACCATGGGGTAAATATATGTTTTTGCATTGAAATACTGAAACTGTCTATTTTGAGAAAGAAGCGCAACACCCTTTTTTGACTCAATTGGCGGGTAGCCGACGACGATTGTGATATTTTTTTTCACCATAACAGGGTAAGTATGACATTCAACTTATGCGATGTCAATTATTTTGGCCAGACTTTTTTTCCTTTGACAGTAACTCAAGTTGCAGCACTGATACAAAGGTTGCGAATTATTGTGATTTCAACATCGTCTTTTTTGATGATTTCTCTGTTGTCTTTCAACATAGGTATTAAAAAAATGTTACAAAGATATTCTAATATATTTTTTCTTTTTTGTACCACCCAATAAAAAAACCTTTGATAAAAAATAACCCATAGGTAATATGCATCAGTACCAATGCCACAACTGCAAGAGCGCTTATCATAATATTTTGAGTGTTTACAAAAAATAAGATTCCTTGAATAGCAACACTGATAAAATATAACTTTAAAGGAAATGTTAAAAAGGGGAAAAATATTACTCTGAAAAAAGGTGGAAATAAAATTTGTAAGATTGCAATTGCAAATAGATACAATACTAATATTACTAATATTGTTGGCATGAGATATGAAAATCGTCGAGAATTCTTATCACCATGGGCAAAAAATGCTCCTCTGTGATAGCCATATTGGCTGTGCTGTCTCAAAAATCCGAAAAGACTGTCTCTGCGATGATGATAAATCAACACATCAGGATGATACAGAATTTTGCCGTTTTTTTTATACACCAGATCTTCACAGAGCTTGCTGTCTTCTCCTGGCCAAAAGTCATTGTCAAATCCCCCAAGGTCAAGAAAGACTTTTTTTTTGACGAGGAGATTCATTGATGGATAATCATCAACGTATCGCTC
>LBTJ01000032.1 GCA_000990445.1 Candidatus Roizmanbacteria bacterium GW2011_GWA2_37_7 | reverse complement strand
CTTTTGAAAACATTTTTTCCTTATATGCTATTTCCGGAGGTATTCCGGCATATTCTAGAGTGTTTGATGGACAAAAAGACCTGCGGCAAAACATAATAGATCACGTTCTGCCCGAAGGGAGTTTCCTGACGGTTGAGCCTGAATTACTACTTTCTGAAGAGTTTAAAGACCCGAGGTCCTTTGTTGGGATACTTAAAGCTATTGGTTTAGGGCGGACAAAATTTTCCGAGATCGTTCAGGCTGCTGGTGTTCCAACAACTGCCCTGCCTGGATATTTGAAAACTTTAATACAGTTACGTTTAGTTAAAAAAGAAGTACCTGTTACTGATAAACTACCAGAAAAAAGTAAAAAAGGTACTTATTCACTTTCAGACGCTTTTTTGAGATTTTACTTTAGTTTTATCTTTCCTAATCTTAGCCTTGCAAAAAGTCCTGACTACAATAGTCTTTTTGTAACACACAGGGATATTCTTACTAAGCTGGTTGCTAAATCCTATGAGGATACGAGTGGCGAATTTATCACAAAAGCTATAACCGAAAATAAACTTCCTTATTTTGAAAACATGGGTAGGTGGTGGAACAATAATACAGAAATAGATTTAGTCGGACTTAATGAGCAGGACAACTCAATTCTTTTTGTTGAAACAAAATGGAACAGTAAACCGATTGGAACAGAGCTGCTCAACAGACTTAAAAGTAAATCGAAAGAGGTTGTGTGGGGAAAACCTGGAAGAAAAGAATATTATGCGCTTGTAGCAAAAAGTGGGTTTAATAATAAACTTATTGAGATAAGTAAAAATGAGGGGATTGTGCTTATTGAAAAAGATAAGGTTATAAAATAAATGTCACACCATCAGCTTTTGTAGATGCGCATCAAAAGAGATATACTACGAAAACTCAGGTTTGCAACCAGTTTTCTCAGTATAAACCCATCTAATCTGGATACCAGACGCATGCTTGGTATGAAAGAATTATTTACTTAGGTGGAGCAGACCCTACATCCTTCATTACTTCGTTTTGATACATCAAAGGCTGCGGATAAATCTCACCGCGCCCTGCGCGATTCATCATATAAAATCCTATGCCAATGAAAATGTACATCATAAACCACAGTAATATCATAAAAAATATTCCTATTCCTGACCATACTCCTCTTTTCACACCCATAAAGATTGCAGGTCCAACAATAACTAAAGCATATACTCCCAAAGAAAAAACAAGTAAAAGAAGCGTCACAAACATCGAGTTTGTGTAATAATACCATTGCTGCATCCATTGGGTCAAAATAAATACAAGTCCGGTATATCCTGCTGCAATAAGAGAAGAAATAAAACTTACTATCACCATCCAGATAAAAGTCATGAGTTTTGATGAATGGGCTGCGCCCTCGGATTTTCCTACTTGTTCTGTAACTACTGGTGGTTTTTTCCGCTTCATTATAAAGAAAGCTCCTACGATCAAACATGCAAAAAATCCAATAATAATTCCTACTACTTTCAAAATATCTTTTGCGTAAAGACGAATGATTGATTTTGCATATGAACCGCTGACTAAGTATGAGTCAAGCGGCTGAAGATACGTGGCTGTTTTTACAATAATCCCCTGTCCAATTTGACTCACATAACTATCAAACTCAGTACTTGTAAATGTTGATTTTTCAGCATACGCAACTGACTGAATGAGCGGCATCGAATAATTGAATCTATACTGAACTTGCGACTCTGCTCCACGAAGCACCATGTCCTGATCTGTAGTAACGCCGATTGTAATATTGCGGATTGGTTCCTTGACCTTCAGTGATTCAAACCTATAGTCAAATGATCCAAACGATGCTTTTTGGGCAATTCCCATTGTTCTGTAATACAAAAGAATACTACCTGAGGAGTTTTGCGCTACTGCTTTGGGAAGGGTAAAATTGATGGTATCGCCATCAAGCTGCGTCTCGGCTTTGAAATACTTTGCTTTCCCCCACCAATAATCATAATAATTTGGTTCCTGATACTCAAGACAGGGTGCGATATCGGGCGCATAACCCTTCGATGGATTTTGATACACAGCATCTGCATATCGGATGCATTGAGGCTCACGAACAATCTGATATGCAACAATATCTTGAGGGTCTCCTTGGGGCACTCGAAGTGAAAGAGAGGTTTTTTCATAATCGTCAAAGTTGCTAAACGCAACCCGCGCATTCACAATAGCTTCACCATTGCCGCGAAGAGTAACTGTATATGCATGATCTTGACCAAATACTGCAGAGGGATTTATCTGATTTATCTCTTGGGTGTCGATTATTTTTTCAGACTCCGGCTTTGAGATGCCAGTCTGTGCTGATACAGGAACTGCGAAAACAAATATCATACAGAGTGCCAAAAGGTGTTTGAGGTGTTTCATATTCACTTATTATGGTTTGAGGAGGGACTGTTGTCAAGTGAACGATTTAAATCCACGTTGTTGTTTTATGAGGATGATTCAAGTAAAATCTAATACCAGCGCCATAATGGAGATTCAGTACTCATAACAATATATTATACACGAACGTTTATGAAATACAAAAAACGCATCATACCCGGGATGTTATCTTTTTTTTGGAGGTTTGGGTGTGTACTCCGCGGGCAGTTGACCAGTAAATTCTCTTGGACAAACTCCTGCTTCTATTTGAAGTTGACAGGCATCTTCTGAAATTGCTCTAACTACAGCGCCAATCTGAGAAGCCTTGATGTTCATCCCTAGTAAAACTTCTCCGCCACGACAAGGCTGCTCTTCATCAGAAAGTTTGGCACTTACATAAGGAAGGCGGCCAGAATTTGGTAAGGTTAATGCCCGACAAACACAGAGTTGACGAATTGGAACACTTTCTTTTCCCATAATGTTAGTGGGTATTATATACCACACTTGCATATTTAAACAAGCTCATAATGTTCAGGCTTATATGATAGAATAATCAAACCCCGGGTTTGACAGTTATTCATATACAGGGCGATAATAATAGTTACGTATTAAACATGGGAGACGTAGTAATTTACGGTGGAATACATGGAAGTTCAATGAGATTTACACATGGTGATTTTATCAGATATGGGACGGAAAACGACGGAATTTTAGAAATACTGTTGAGCGAACCATGGTCAACAATGGCAGGTAATAGGCAAATCAAAGTCGGGCATGCAGCAGATATTAACAGACCAGAGGGAAGATATTTAGGACATTATGCTTACTTTGGAGACGCTACTGGCTTGACAAGTTTATTTGCCTCTTCAGCAAGAAGACACAATGGACAAAATGAAATGCTTCTTCCAGATGGTCAGAAATTAACTGTTGTGCATGAATATGGTCCAGGCACTATAGAAGTTGAGGCAACTATTCAAGATGTCGTCATATTTGAAGTGCAAAACAGACCATCTTTGCCTGATAGATGGAGAAGAAGGTAATTGATACCCCACCACGTTGAGGATTACTACTTACTGCGATATATGGTGGTAAAATAGAGAGGCTTATGCCAGAACAAGATCACTCAGGAATAGCTCATTTTGTGGATACCACTAACTGGGACGTGCCCGACCATTGGTCTAAACCTTTTGAATTATTTAGACAGGTTCGAGACGCACCTCTTGGATGGATTAGTGTGGCTACACTCGAAGGTCGGCAAAATACCACTGAAGTGCATAAAAATCGATGGAATACTATCGCCTTGGCAAACGAATACCCAGCATTGTATACAGTTACAAAACAGCATAGAATGGCGTTTGATTCTACTCATTCCTTTGAAGAAGAATATGAATTACTCCAAGATTTATTTGGTGGGAAAATTATTGTTGGTCCCATTCATCAACCGCCAGATAAGCTCATGTACCCACAAGCTGTCTACGATCAATTCCAAAGTTTTCCACATCCTCTTGCCCCTCAAATAACTCGATACTTAGGCCAACTCGTTCCATATAAAAGACAACCATTTGTATTAATCCACCAGTCTGATCAGGCTAGATTCATGTTGTATTTAATGGCAAAATATAGTGAAGCTAAATATGGACTAGATTCGACTGATTTGATGGGATATTTATTGCAGTACGGGTCTTTACCAAACATACCTTCCAATGGTGATGAATCAAATATTAGAAAACAGATGCGCGATCAAGTAAGCAGAGCTTCAAAAAGCCTGAAAGGTAGTCCATTTGCTATTATCAACATTTGCTATTATAAACCATATGAGAATTATTACTCACTTGTGGCCAGTTGAATAAAGATGAAAATACTCTACTTTTGTGTTTTTATAGAAATGAGAAGAATTTGAGAGTTTCAATAGAGCAAAATATTAAAAGAGCAATCTCGACAAATATCATCTGGCGTTTGTGTGGAACTCATATCAAAACCCTACGTAAACAAACCATTATGCAGACAATAATAAAAAAAGCTTCATAGTTTTGGTCATCATAATCATACCGTACCAATAGTCGTCTATTAAACCCAAGCCATGCAAACGTTCGTTCCACCACGTATCGTTTTTCGTAGATGGGTTCTATCGTCGTGTTGTAGGAAGGTTCTTCTGTCTTTCCCTGTTTTTTTATCATCAGCTCGAGGACGTCCTCCTTTCGTGTAGTTTTGTCTCGGAAGAAGTGGTTCGATGATAGACCGCTGTTTGTCTGATAATTTTCTCATATACCCATGAGATTACTATCAGCATAGTCTATTTGTCAAAGTTTTGTTATAGGCTCTAGAAGTCTGACAAAAAAATACAAGCTGTGGTCATAATGAATTGTATAGTGATTTGCTATAAAACAAATTAAAAATGATATCTTGTTGGATATTCTATTTCTTTATAAAATCCGTTTGCTTTCATAAATTTTCGTACTTCTTCGCTATTTAGGTTTGTTGCTGAAAGCCAATGCGAGTCTGTGGGAGTTAGCAATCTAACAGTGCCATTTGGTTTAAGAAATGCAGGATTGCCGCTTGAACTTAGTTTCTAAAAATGTTTGGGGAAAGTTGTTGTTAATGCTTCCAACTCCAAGACAAAAGAAAGAAGGAAGAAGAAGATGTAAGAAAGAAGCCTTGTTAAACGGCATTTTATACAGGGGTTCTCTTAAGAACTTGTCACATATCCGGATACAATTATGGATATGTACAACCTAATTTCGCTTTGAAAAAAGTCAATTTTTGTTAGCGTACAGTATAATAACGTGGTTCATAAATCTCAGAGTTGTTAATACCTCCGTACATGATACCCGCCGCTCTCCCCAATCCTTTTGTGTCTATTTCCACACGAGTACCGTTTCCTTTATCCAATTCATCTCTTATATCTAAAACTTGTGTCGTCAACCAATCTCGATCAACTGCTCCAAACCCGGCAAAATATAAATCAATTTCTTGCGGTTGTTCTAATCTTTTTTCTATAATCATTGCTTGCATTTTTGCCATTGCTGCAGACGCTCCTTCTCTTAGCGCTGCAATTTTTGCCTCTTCTGAGAATAATTCTCCCATTGGTATTTGACCATATCCAAAAAACGCATCTATGGGATCAAACTCCGGTTCATCCATTAATCTTGCTAAAGCTGGTTGTATACCTTCACCTGTCAGTAAATCTTGGAATGAATAAGCAACGCCTATTTCAAAATTATGAGCTGCAATTATCAAATCCATTCCGCCTGCAGCCGGGAATGTTGCCATTGGCAAAGCCACATCGTCAGCCCTAAAAGCTGAAGTTCCTTGAAAAGGGATCGGTTCAAGACCTATCTGTTTTTTGAGTAGTGTCTTTTCCAAGTCTCTTCTCGCTTGTTTTATGTTAGTAAAAACACCATCAACACACGTTGTAATTAGTGTTAAAGCTTCGTCTTTTTCCCATTCACCTTGCCTATATGATGTAAGAAAATCTGCAGCCAATCCTAAATTAAAGCACTGTGTCGTTTCATCAATATCTGCCAGATGCCAACCCTCTAAAACTTCTGAATGTATTTTCAATAACGCATTTTCAGCCATGATGGATTATAACACCACTATAGGCTATTTTCAACTAACTTTCCTATACCACCAATCTCTTGAATCCTCTGTTGTCTATCATTGTTCATTGATTGGTTTATGCTCTTGCAATAGATAAAAAAGCAGAATTCTCAATACCTGTTCCTCATCGGATCGGCATATAATGAAAACTTGCGCACCCTCCGAAGGTGCGGAAAATAATTACCGCTCAAAACAGTTGGCGAAATGAAGAGAGTGGGAGGGTTTGGGGAGGTTGTGGAGGTGACATAAACTGATTTTCCGCATAGAAAGATGCATAACCTTTGAGCATATTTGGAAACCTACTTTACCAATCTCCTGGCATGAAGTTCTTGATTTACCTGCTGTGCTAAAAACATTTTCATGAGTGACTGATAAGGAATATCGCGAGAGTTTGCGATCTCTTTTATCCGTCTCAACATATAGGCGGGCAGACGCAGTGAGATGGACTCTGTCGAAGGCTTCAATCGAGACAGATCCATATCAACAGGATTGTCTATATCAAAATATTCCGTAGTATCGGCCTTGTCCCAAAAATCCCGCTCTTGGTCTTCATTTTTAAACTCTGGAATCTGCTTGATCTTTTTATTTGTTATAGATTGCTTTTTCATTTTTATTTTGTCTGCGTGCGGATATCGCCCGTAGTTTTTTATTTCGGACAACAAACACAACTGTTAATAAAACATCGCTGTTTGTTCTTCCATATGCTAAAAACCTTTTTTCTTTTTGAGAATGCCTGACATCTGAAAAAATCTTAATCGGTCTGTTAAAAAAAACTTCCTCAATCTCTTTATAATGAATCTGGTGTCGTTTCCAATTTTTATCTATATTTCCATCATCCCATTCAAATAAAATCGGAACTGACAAGTTCATGAATAAAGTATATTATGATAATATACATGTTGTCAAGGAGTATTTAAGTTAGCTGCTCATAAACATGGGGAGTTGCCAACATCAACTTGTTGGTCTGGGCAACCTTGAGAAGAAGCGTGGTGGAGCTTGGAACCACTGGCACAGAGGAAGAGCCATTTAAAAAATCAATTTATAGTAAGGTAAAAGCTGAATTACAGTATTTCCTAATGTTTCTTTGTCTTCTTCGTAACCTAAGTGCACTACATAACCATAAGCTGGTTTGTATCTTGCTAAAAAATTCCTCAAAGACCTCGGCAGTTTAAGTTTTGACAACTTTGAATATTTTACTTCAATCGGTGTGACATCGAGCCCCTTCTCTAACACAAAATCAACCTCAGCTTGATCTTTTGTCCGCCAAAAATGAATTTGAGTGGGCATAATCTCCGTCTTGCTCCGTAACATATTCAAAATA
>LBTJ01000031.1 GCA_000990445.1 Candidatus Roizmanbacteria bacterium GW2011_GWA2_37_7 | reverse complement strand
AACGCTCTTCAGGTTTTTTAACGAGGATCTACCCGATCACTCCGCCAGAATTTCTCCTGACATTTCCGTTCAAGACCTAGACGAGGAAGCGATTAATAATGCGAAAAGATTATGGGTTCAGAATAGCGGCAGGAATGAGTATTTAATTAGCCGGCCTGGGCAAATGCTTCGCGCTCTGGGCTTAATGACTGATGAAGGGATCAATATTGCAGGATTAATATTATTCGGGGCCGAGGAGAAGCTTTCACGGATTATCCCTGGGGCAGAAATAATATTTGAGTGGAGACGGAAATCTATTGGCACTTCTTATGATTATCGCAAGGAATGGAAGGGGCCTCTTTTCCGCGTTTTCGAAGAAATCTGGGAAATCATCAATGTGAGAAATATTCGGATACCTTCAACGCGCTTTGGAGAGTCTCAAAGAAGGAGAAGAATTATATTACAATGACGCGCTTAAGCTCATGCTTGAAGATGGAAAAAGAATTCTTGCTGTTGAGATAAAGGATGGTAAATACTATGACACCGGAAATAAAATGGAGTATCTGAAAACTGTTGTAGAGTTTGCTCTTCTGCATCCGGAGCTCAATGGTAAATTTCGAGATTACCTGAAAGGTATTCAAATTTAATAATCGATAAATTTTTTATTTATCTTCGCAGAACCTTCATTGCAATTTTAGGTTTATTTGTTACAATCAATGCTTATGACAAAACAAAGTAGTACAAAAAAAGTTGAGGTTTTGTTTGAACTTGGTGCACATCTTGGACACACAAAGGGAAGACTTCATCCAAAAGCACGAAAAAATGTATACACAATCATGAATAAAACATCAATTATCGACCTCACAAAAACAGTAGATCAGATTGAAAAAGCAAAAAAATATATTACAGAGTCTGCAAAAAATGGAAAGTCAATCCTTGTTGTTGGAACAAAAAAAACAGCATGTTTATTTGTGAAAAAATTTTGCTCAACTCATTCAATTCCCTATATTTCGTCAAAATGGCTTCCTGGTTTGCTCACGAACTTTAAAATGATCATGAAGAACGTCCAAAAATTGAAAAACTTGAGAGAGCAAATAAAAACCGGAGAAATACAGTCACTTGTCAAGCACGAACGAACAAAAATCAGCAAAGAAATTACAAAACTTGAACGATTATACTCAGGTATTGAATTACTAAATGATCGTCCACATTTTGTTGTTATTGTTGATGTTCGCAAAGAAAAAAACGCAGTAAAAGAAACGCAGGAGTTTCATATCCCAATTGTAGCAATTGTTGATACGAATGCAGATCCAGATACTATTGATTATCCTGTTGTGGCAAATGACGACGACACTGAAGTTGTCGAATATATTATGAAAGATCTTCTTGATGAGTATGTAAATAATTATAAAGAGCCTGAACCTACAAAACCTACTGCTGTATGATCGACTACAATAAACTCAAACAACTCAGATCCGAATCTCAAGTATCGTTTTCACTTTGTAAAAAAGCACTAGAAGAAACTCATAATGATATTGAGAAATCAAAAAAATTGCTCAAAAAATGGGGAGTTGAAAAGGCTGAAAAAAAAGCTCATCGTGAAACAAAAGCAGGAGGAATTTTTACATACGTACACCATAATAAAAAAATTGCTGCACTGATCGAACTTCAATCTGAAACTGATTTTGTGTCTGGAAATAAAGATTTTCAAATGCTCGGCACTGAACTTGCAATGCAGGCTGCCTCAGTACCAGCTTCAAATCTTACAGCATTATTGGCTCAAGAGTACATACGTGAACAAGGTAAAACAATTGATAATCTTGTAAAAGAAGCAATTCTTAAATTTGGAGAAAACATCAAAATCGCTCGATTTCTTCGCTGGGAACTTGGAGAGTAATAAATGTATTATTATTGGGTATCGCATGTGCTACAATGTTCACATGAACGACATTATTCCTTCATTCAGATCACAAGCTGAGATTCATATTGAAAAACTTCGCGAAGAACTGAAGGGAATCCGGACTGGGCGAGCACATTCTGGTATGATCGAAGGCCTTCAGATTGAGGGATTCTTGGATCGCCTCTTGGACTAAACCCTCAGACAGAAGGAAGACGCATAATTGTACGCGTTCCACCTCTTTCTGAAGAGCAACGAGTAAAATTTGTCAAACTTGTATCCCAGCTCATTGAGGAAACAAAAAATAAAATACGGTATGAGCGAGATGCAATACGGAAAAAAATTAAAAATATGGAGGATGCCAAGGAGCTTACCGAAGATGACAGATACCGTCTGGAAAAAGAAATTGACGAACTAACCGGTAAACTGAATACCGAACTCCAATCAATTAAAGAACACAAAGAACATGAAATCATGGAAGTGTAGGCTTTCTCCTCTACGCTCCATTCTATTATAATAAACTCATGACAACGGCACTTACCTTCTTACTTATCCTTATCATTCTTGTTCTTATTCATGAATTCGGACATTATTTTGCTGCAAAAAAAAGCGGTGTTCTTGTTGAAGAGTTTGGCTTTGGATTCCCGCCACGATTATTTGGGAAAAAAATCGGCGAGACTTTGTATAGTATAAACCTCATACCTTTGGGAGGATTTGTAAGACTATACGGTGAAGATCATAACGAAGTGAAAAATAAGAAGATAGAAAACAGCAAAATACCTTCACATCGTGCATTTGTAAATAAAACACCTTTTCAAAAAACCATCATCATAACCGCTGGTGTTGTCATGAACATTTTCTTTGGATGGATTTTGATATCAATCTTATATACACAAGGCGTACCGTCACCAGTTGGCGTAACAGTGAATGCTATTCAAAAAAACTCACCAGCATCAGAAGCCGGACTAAAAATTGGAGACAAACTTATCTCAATAACCCACAGCGACCAAACAGTGAAAATTATTACCACTGACGATTTGGTTCAGTCAACTCAAAGGTTTGCCGATGAGATAACTATGCTTCAGATCAATCGAGGAGATAAAATATTTTCAGTACAAATAACACCTCGATCACGGCCACCAAAAGATCAAGGAGCTCTCGGGATTGTGATTGAACAACAAATAGAAATCAAGCATTACCCATGGTATATGGCCTTTTACCAAGGTTTTATTGAGACTTTATCCATGACAAAAACCATTGCAGCTGAGTTATTAAAAATTCCTGTACAACTCATTTCACGACAATCAACAGATGTTGAGTTTACCGGGCCTGTTGGAATAGCAAAAATTGTAAATGAGGCACGAAAATTTGGTATTACGGCGCTTATTCAAATAACTGCAATATTATCAATCAATCTTGCTGTAATAAATATTTTACCGTTTCCGGCGCTTGACGGGGGAAGGCAAATTTTTATTCTCTATGAGTGGGTAACCGGAAAAAGAGCGAATCAAAACCTTGAACATTATCTCAATATTGTTGGAATTATCCTTTTACTTACGTTAAGTGCAGTTATCACTATTTTTGATATTCAGAAATACTGGGGATAGTTAGATTTGAATAAAGAATGGAGAATATGGAATGTAGAATGTAGAATAATGATTAAGATTTGGTATAAGTCATATTAAATCTATTAAAGATTCTATATTCAATATTCTATATTCAATTATGAACTTACAATATCGTAACATCACAATCTCAGGAGGTGTGGCTGTTGGAAAAAATACACTTCATGGAAATCTTAAACAGTATTTGGTACTTCTTGGTTGGAGATTTACTTCCGGTGGAAAACTACTTCGGGATTTTTCAAAAGAATATGTTCAGCCTGTTGCAAGTCTTGTGCCTGATGAGTTTCATCACCAACTTGATGATCGAACAAAAAAACTTCTTGAAAATGGACATTATGTCATTGAAGCGTGGCTTGCTGGATTTATGGCAAAAGATCGTAATGATACCCTTCGGGTTCTTTTACGATGTCAAAATGATGCACTGCGCATCGACCGTGTCGCAAATCGTGATAATATCTCGATAAATGAGGCGAAAAAATATATTAAAGCACGTGAGGAAGGAAACTTCATAGAGTGGAAACGCATCTATGGAAACTACGATTTTTTTGACCCACAGTATTATCATTTGGTAATAGACACCTATTCTTCAGGACCCAACGAAACAGTAGGAAAAGTCCTTGACAATCTCGGCTACAAAAATGGTGAAAAATAAGATGATTTAACAAAAATAGCAAATTTAGTAAAAGATATTGATGAACTTGAAGAAATACAAATAGAAAGGATACGGAAGCTTTTGAATCAAAAAGAAATCATTACCGCAAAGACCCTTTTTCATTGGTGGCCTAGAGTTTAATCCTATAGACAATATTTAATATGAGTTAATTAATAGGAATTGATATAAAAGATACATCTACGACTCCAACCGTACTTCTGAAGTATGTAGCAACAAAAGGAGGAGTGACCGAAACAACTTGTTTTCTCAACAGACTTGTTATATTATAAGCAATAATATGCAAACAGTAAGTATAACACCTAAATGGCAAGTGCACATTCCGGTAGCGATCAGGAGACAACTCGGGCTGAGTAAGCCGATTAAGGCAGATATTTTTGTGGAAGGTAAAAAAATTGTTATGCAACCAAAAAGAAGCAAAATTTTTAAACTCGAAGGAGCCTTGAAAAAAATTAAACCAACAAAGCGTATAAATATAGATCGGGTAAGAGATTACATAGACTATTCACAATTATGAAACTCTTCTTGGACACAAATATATTTATGCGGTTCTTTATCAAAGATAACGAGCAAATGGTTGAACAAGTCAAGAGAATATTCTTCTTGGCAGAAACAGGAAAATATAAACTAGCAACTTCAACAATAGTGCTAACAGAGATTATGTATACACTCCAAAGCTTTTACAAACTTGAAGTGAAGGATATTGAAAAATATATAGCCTCTATTTTAGAAATGAAAAATCTCTTGCTGGTAGATCGTACCGAATTTCATAAAGCATTTGAATTGTATCGAAAACACAATCAAAAAATATCCGACTGCTTGATCACAACTCAATTACCAAAAGATTATTTACTCTGTAGTTTTGATAATAAATTACGAAAACTCGCTGGCAAAACACGATCATTGCATCCTAAAGATATTGACTAACATGACATAGACAGTTTTATATAAATTACGAATGTTATAATTACTTCATGCTCTATTCCAAACTATTCGGTAAAACTGTCAAAGAGACACAACGCGATATGAGGGCAGCTTCCCATAAACTTCTTTATCAAGCTGGATTTGTGCGTGAGTCCACTTCTGGTAGGTACTTTTTTTTGCCACTTGGCAACCTTGTACGTAACAAAATCATTTCCATTGTCAGGGAAGAAATGGACAAAGCAGGAGGTCAAGAAATGATCTCTCCCGTACTACATCCTTTAGAGCTTTGGAAAGAAACCAATCGCACAAATACTGCCGGTTTTGAACTAATGAAAATAAAAGACCGCCACGATGCTGAGTTTGCCTTAGGCGGAACAGCAGAAGAAATGTTTGTAGATGTCGTACGCAAATTCCAACTCTCTTATCGCGATTTACCCTTTAACATCTATCAATTCTCCCAGAAGTTTCGCGATGAGTTGCGTGCACGTGGAGGGCTTCTTCGTGTGCGTGAATTTCTTATGAAAGATGCCTATTCTTTTCATACAAATGAAGAGGATTTTAAAAAAGAGTACCAAAACATGTGGGATACCTATTCTAGAATATATAAACGAGTTGGTTTGAAAACGTTAGTTGTTGAATCAGACAATGGATACATTGGTGGCGAGTACTGCCATGAATTTGTCGTAGAGGCAAAGGTAGGGGAGAGCAGATTCTTAATTACTAAGGACGGAAAATACTGCGCACATGAGGACGTTGCAGTATTTAAAAAAGAAGAAAAAAATATGGATGATGAACTCAAAGAAATGGATGCCGTAGATGCTAAACGTGGAATTACGATGGAAGATGGAGTCAAACTACACAACTTACCACTATGGCAACAAATAAAAGATGTTCTCTATGTTGATGAAAATGGACGTTTTGTTTTGTCTATAATTAGAGGAGACTTTGATGTTAACGAAACAAAACTCAAACATTTAACGAATACCGTCGACCTTCGACACGCCACAAGTGAGGAAATCCGGGAAAAGATTAACTCAGAGCCAGGCTTTATTTCGCCAGTTGGCATTAAAGATATTCTAAACAAAGGTTTTAAGTTAATAATCGTTGCCGATTCTTCACTTCGCACCATTCGAAATGCATATGGCGGAGCCAATAAGCTTAATTGTGATATGTTAAATATGAATATCGATCGAGATTACAAAGCGGATATAGAGGGAGATATTGCCATGGCTCAAGCTGGATTTAAAACAAAATCAGGGCAAAAATTAACTGAAAGCAAAGGAATTGAAGTAGGTAATATTTTTCAACTTGGCTACCACTATTCCACGAAAATGGACGGAGCAACCTTTACCTCTGAAGACGGTTCTCTCCAAAAATACTACATGGGCTGTTATGGCATAGGTATAGGCAGAACTCTTGCTACTATTGTTGAGGTTCATCATGATGATAAAGGGATTATTTGGCCGTCGCAAGTTGCACCTTATCTTGTTCATTTAATAGGATTGGATTTACAGAACGAAGAAATTAAAACTAAGGTAGATGCGCTGTATGCAAAGTTACAAGAAGCAGAAATCGAAGTCCTGTATGATGATCGCGAGAATACGCGAGCAGGTGAGAAATTTGCTGATGCAGATCTTATTGGCATTCCTGTTCGACTTGTCATCTCGAAACGCACAGGAGATAATATTGAATGGAAAAGAAGAGATGAAGCGAAAACTGAATTATTGACGGAAACGGAAACTTTACAAAGACTGAATAATCTTATTACTGACATCCGATCTAACATATAACGTTGTACGTAACACGACCCACATGAAAACAATAGTCACACACATTTCCCCAGACCTTGATGCCATTGTTTCATCATGGCTGATCAAACGATATCTCCCTGGCTGGGAAAGTGCTGATCATGCATTTGTACCTGCAGGAGAGACATTAAACAACGATAAACCTGATGAAAACCCTGATATCATCCATGTTGATACTGGCTTGGGAAAATTTGATCATCATCAGTTTCATGAACGGCTATCAGCAACAAAACGCGTGTTTGATTTTCTGTTGGATGAAGGTCACATGAAAAAAAAAGATCTTGATGCAATAGAGCAGATGGTGATATTTGTGACTGAGATTGACAACTTTGGAGAAGTTTATTTTCCAGATCCGACAGATACAAAATACTCATTTTGTTTACACGAATTTTTGTATCCACTTCGCGGACAGCTAAGCTGCGATATTGAGCTTGTCAATATGACGTTTCTTATTTTAGAAAGTATTTTATATACAATAAAAAACAATCTCAAGGCAGAGGACGAAATCAAATCAGGTGTTATTCTCAAAACGCCATGGGGGAAAACCCTGGTAATGGAAGTACAAAATGAAGCAGCAGTGAAATATGCTCTTAAAAAGGGATACGATATGGTTGTACGGCGTGATCCAGAAAACAACACAATCCGCATAAAGACTCAACCTGATCCAAAATTAGACCTTACCCCTTTGCATGAAAAAATGGTCAAAGTTGATCCGACTGCAACTTGGTTTTTGCATGCTTCGAAAAATATGCTGCTGAATGGATCTTCAAAAAATCCAAACAGTGTTCCCTCAAAGCTCTCACTTTCTCGATTGATTGAAATACTTCGGAAAATGTAATAGAATACTGTTGATTCAGTTACGAGTTTATTCGTTCGTGTGCTATTCATAAACTCAAAAAGTGTTAGAAACTATAGAAGCAGCGCAGGAGTTTGATTATGAATGCATGAAAGAGAGGTGTCAGAATTTACATGGTAGTGGTAACAAACAAAAAAGGAAAGTCAGTAGACAATATGTTTCGTGAATTTAGCCGACGGTTTTTTGAGTCAAAAATCGTTGATGACGTGCGTGGCAGAATGTATTACAAACGTCCTTCACAAGTGAGAAAAGAAGAAGAAAAGGAACGGCTGAAACATCGTCGACAAAGACGATCACTGTAATATTATGATTAATATTTTTAGTTCATCGCGGTATAAAATCAGCAAGTCAAGTTTGGAGGAGTTTGCTCAAGCACAGCTTGATAAACATCATGTATCAAAAACATCTGCTTTGAACATTGCTTTTGTAGGTAAGCGTAAAATGAAGGAGTTTGCAAAAAAATACAAGGATGAAGATGTCGCGCTTCCAGTTCTTTCATTTTCATATTTACGAGATCCAATAAGCACAACAGATAACGTGATTGGTGAGATTGTGATCTGCTATCCCCAAGCAGTACTTCTTGCTGCGGAACGTGATAAACGCGTGGATCCAACAATGCATCGGTTAATTGAACATGGAATACAAAATATATTCATGCAATAAACTTATAGGGAATAGCTTATGGCTTATAGAATTGAATTACAATCAATAAATATTAATAATAAACCTATAAAGCTTATGGCTATTAGCTAAACTACATATATGTTTTATCTCAAATACCGTCCAAGAACCATTACAGAGCTCGACAATAGCCAAATCCGTGAGCGGATGATGAAACTTCTTACATCTAAAGAACTTCCCCATGCCCTTCTTTTTGTTGGTCCAAAAGGTATGGGAAAAACTTCAACAGCTCGTATTTTTGCAAAGGCAGTAAACTGTGATAAAAATGTATTTGCAAAAAAAGGAAACTCTTTTGAACCTTGTAACTTGTGCGCCAATTGCAATAGTATTGATACAGGAAGTTCTCCAGATGTTGTCGAACAAGATGCTGCATCAAATCGGGGGATTGACGAAGTACGAAAACTGATCAGGGAGTCTTCATTTTCTCCCATGTCAGGAAGATACCGTGTCTATATCATCGATGAGGCCCATATGATCACACCCGATGCATTCAATGCTCTTCTTAAGACACTTGAAGAGCCGCCAAAGTCAGTAATTTTTATACTAGCAACAACAAACGAAGAAAAGCTTCCATCAACTATTATTTCCCGGTGTGTGAGATTTTCATTTGGTACAGCAAGATCAAAAGATATTGTGAGTATGCTGAAACGTATCGCACAACATGAAAACATCGATATATTAGACGATCTGATGACTATGATCGCAAACTATAGCGAAAACTCGTTCCGCGACGCAACAAAACTTCTTGAAGAGTTGGCGATACAAGACAAACTGTCATATAATTCGGCCCAAGAATACTTAGGAATACGGTCAAAAGGAAAGCTTTTGGAAATTATGCAAAATGGAACCGTTTCGGACGCAATACGCTGGATTGAAGATTTTGTAGCAAGTGGTGGGAATGTAAAAAGAATTATTGAAGATTCATTAAATACGCTCAGACTCCAGCTTGTTTCAAAAAGTATTGGTACTATATCTGAATCTGATC
>LBTJ01000030.1 GCA_000990445.1 Candidatus Roizmanbacteria bacterium GW2011_GWA2_37_7 | reverse complement strand
TTTCAAATTCTCGCAATTAAAGAGCGAGGAAGGCATTGAATTTCCGAACGTTTACGTTTCAGTGGCTGAGCTTCAGGGAGGAGATATAAAAGGGGCTATACAGAGAACAAGTCCAATTGATATTGGAAATAACCCACTTATGCTTTTAATATCGCCATTCTTTTTGATGATATATGCGCTGATATACCTGACTTATTCGTTTTACAAGAAAAGGCAGCATATTGACACATTCATACTGTTACTAGTATGGTTTCTAGGACCGTTTACGGCGGCTATAATAGCAGTAAGATTTTCAGCATTATTTTCCGCCCCGCTAGCGATCGGCTCTGCAATAATCTTTGCAAAAATAATAAACATGACATTACATAAAGAGAAGTTCGAGGATTAGTATGGAAAAACAGGAAATGTTGGAAGTTGCAAAAATCTACTCGGTGGTTGGTGAGCTTTCACAGGATATATTTCAAGGGATACGCCCGTTTCGATCTCCTCATCACACAACATCGCGTGTCGGTCTTATTGGCGGCGGGAGTACGCCGATGCCGGGCGAGATCTCAATGGCACACCGGGGAGTATTATTTCTTGATGAGTTTCCTGAGTTTCCGCGCAATGTCCTTGAGGCGATGCGCCAGCCTTTGGAAGATGGAGTCGTGACCGTATCCCGGGCTGCCGGAACCTTGACATTTCCCGCACGCTTTCTCCTTCTTGCGGCTTCAAATCCCTGTCCATGTGGATTTTTGGGGCATCCCAAAAGACCATGTAAGTGTGCGCCGGGCATGATTTTGCGATACAAAAAACGACTTTCTGGTCCTCTTTTGGACAGGATTGATCTTCATATTGATGTTCCGCCTGTTGAAGTGGAGGAGCTGTCTGACGAATATGAGAGCGAGTCAAGCCGGGATGTTCGGAAACGAGTACAGACAGCGCGTACAATTCAAGAAAAGCGGTTAGAAGATACTGGTTTCCTTTTCAACAGCGAGATGCGATCATCTGATATCAAAAAATACTGTACGCTCATAAATGATGCAAAAGAAATGCTCAAACAAGCAGTTGATCGTCTTTCACTTTCTGCCAGGTCATATTTTAAGACCATCAAAGTGGCACAAACAATCGCTGATTTAGAAGGTTCTGAAGAAATAAAATCATCGCATATTGCAGAAGCTTTGCAGTATCGGGCAAAGGAATTGTAAATACCTGTTGACAACTGAGAGAAAACTTGGGTATGATGATATTATCTTAAGTTAAATATTTTATTCATATATGTTTCAACACACAATAGGGTTTCATAAATCTATTACAATCAGTATTTTTGTTGCAATGGTTTTTGCATTTATGATGGTGCCGCTTTTATCGAGCGTTGATATATATGCAGTAACTGCTGACCAGCAAACAGCTGGTGTTGACTGTAATCTTGGACAAATTAATACTGATACTTTATACAACGGCGCAAAAGACACTCTTCCTTCGTGCACAAGCATTAGTAACGAAGAACTCGGTTTCGGAGACAAGGATGCAGTCACCGCAGCACGAGAAAAGATACAAGCTGCAGTTGTTGGTATGATCCTTATTGTTGCAGTCTTGGCTATCATATGGACTCTTGAACAAGTCATCTTCAACAGAAGAATCTGCCTTGGACTATCTTGTTCATTGACATTGCCGGGGTTGATTGAGCGAACAGCAGGTGATTATTGTTGTGTTTGTGTAAATGAAACATCTGGAAATAGAGGAGATATCATAAATACGAATAAGTATAAATGTAATGCAAATGGAACTTTGAAGGCATTATAAATTATCAATTATTAATTTATTACAAAAATATGCAAAAAATATTGAATAAAAAGCTTTTTATCCAGCTTTTTATGTTTGTTTTTATGTCGGGAATATTACTTACCGGAGTAATTCAGGTACACGCGGCAGCAGGTACTAAGGCAGCAGGCTGTGCTGATCCATTGTCATATCCCGCCTGTACCTCAATAGACACCGGAGACCTGGGTTTCAAGATCCCCTGCAGTCACCGCAGCACGAGAAAAGATACAAGCTGCAGTTGTAGGTATGATCCTTATTGTTGCAGTCCTTGCTATCATATGGACTCTTGAACAAGTGATATTCAACAGAAGAATCTGTCTTGGACTTTCCTGTTCATTGACTTTGCCGGGGTTGATTGAGAATACATCAGGAGCAAAGCTTTGCTGCACATGTGTCAAAAATACTGGTGGGTTATGTATAGATGGTAGCCTAGATACTGAAGGTTGTAAAAATATTACGATTAATGCCTTGTCAAATGACAAATGCGTAAGTAACTAGTTAGTCTTGATAGAAAATAAACTCCGGGCATAAGACCTTATGCCCGGAGATTTTTGTATATACAATGATCGTGCTTGTCTTATCTATCTTTATGATCTACACTATAGTTTATGCGAAGAACCTTATGTAATACTCAAAAATACTTCAAAGGTATCTTTATTCATCTCCTCGTTCTTGGTATTTTACTATTTCGCCCTTTTCGGATTTTTGCACAGATCCGGGACTGGAATGATCTGGATGGAGATGATCCAGCAAGTCTGCCTCCCGATGCTCTGGGAAATACATGCCTCGTCAATGGAGTGCCGACTTTGAAATGTTTTGAAGTTGTAATCGGTAATTTGCTTTTCATGTCCAATGCCTTGATTCTTCTGGTGCTTTTTGTCATGTTTGTGATCGGAAGCTACCAATGGATGATGTCTTTGGGTCAGCCTGAGAAAGTCGAAGGAGCAAAAAAAACCTTTACCTGGGCGATTATCGGACTTATCGTGTATGCGTGCGCGTATGTCATCCTCTTTACTATTGACCAGCTCTTTTTGGGAGGAAAAGGGGATATCTTTCGATTGAAAATCGGAGATTAATTGTTATCATAAACATATGAGTACTATTTTCAAATATATATTCATAAGAATATCTGTATTGTCTCTCTTATTTTTTTTCCTTACATTTTTATCACCAGTTTCAGCAAAAATTCTTCCTCCAAATCATGCTATGTACGGTTTTGAAACCTGCAGTTTTGATGGAACATTTGCGGCAGATGGCACGTATACAACAGTCGGGAGCGTTCTTCCCCAAGGTGCATTTCCCGCCTGCTCATCAGTAGACACCGGAGAACTCGGTTTCAAGATCCCCTCTCTTGGTGATCTGCAGTCACCGCAGCACGAGAAAAGATACAAGCTGCAGTTGTAGGTATGATCCTTATTGTTGCAGTCCTTGCTATCATATGGACTCTTGAACAAGTGATCTTCAATAGAAGAATCTGTCTTGGACTATCATGTTCATTGACTTTGCCGGGGCTTATAGAAAGTCAGATTGGTAAAAATTGTTGTGTATGTATCGCAGATGATGGAAGTTTTGGTCCAGTAATCAACACATATTTACGAAGATGTTTGAAAAATGATCCATGGTCAGCTCCTTTGTAATATATTGATACTTATTTCTCATCCGGAGAAATCTGTATCACTTTTACTCCTTCTTCAGGAATTGGCGAAAGCGATTTATCCTTATTTTGCAGGTAAAGATATGTCCCATAGACAATAAGTGCAAAAACAAATGACAGTATGATAATTTTTAGAGATTTCATAGCTGTACGCCGCCTATGAACATGATTCCAACAAAAAGTCCGGTCCAGCCCGTAACCCAGAGATTAGGAAGAAAGAATCTCCCAAGCACTGCATAGATGATACCGATAAATCCAAATGTGCCGGCAGTAAAACCCATATATGTCGCAAGACGCAGGGGATTGACAGAAAATGACGTGATGCCGTCAAGTGCAAAGTTGAGCATTTTTGAAAATGAGTAATGCGTTTCTCCGGAATGTCGTTCTTCACGGTCAAAATATACATAATCTTCTTGATAGCCACCCCATGCCACCAGTCCTCGTAAAAATGGAGCATGCTCTGGAAGCGATGTCAAATACAAAACTGCAGTACGGTCAAGAAGCCGGAAATCCCCGACATTTTCAGGAATTTTGATATCTGAAAGCATGTTTATACATCCGTAAAACAGGCGGGCAGTCTTTTTTTTGAATACACCATCAACATCGCGTTTTTTGCGTTTGGCATACACGATCTTTGCTCCTTTTTGCCATTTGTCAATCATCTCAGGGATGATTTGTGGAGGGTCTTGGAGATCTGCGTCCATACTGATGACCGCGTCACCTTTTGTAAAGGAGTATCCTGCACTCAGCGCAATCTGATGGCCGAAATTCCGATTGAATGATACAAGTTTGATATTTTTATTTTTTTCTGCAACTGAGCGTATGACATCGTCGGTTCCGTCTTTTGATCCGTCATTGACAAACACTACTTCGTACGAATAGTTGGTCAAAATAGGTAAAAGAACATCAAGAAAGCCTAGGAGATTATGAGCCTCCTGTGCAGCCGTACACTACCCCGGATTGGAACTTATATTATATGTCAAAAGAATGACTGTGTCAATTTTTAGCTTCCTGAAAATACGTTGAGCCATTGACGATAGGTGGGAGGCAGGGTTGGGGTTGGGGTGAGTGTTGTTGGTGCTGGATTTGGAACAACTATGATTGTTTCGTTTGATTTGTGCAGATTGAGTTTGTTTCGCACAATTTTTTCAAACTCGTTGATATCCTGAGCCTTCACAAGCTGTGTTTTGAGCTCAATATTTTGTTTTTTTTCTTCGGTGTACTCATTTTTGTATTCGTTATAAAAACCGAGGTTTTTCTGATACTCAATAATATTTTTGGTCAAAGAAAGGATAAAAAAAATAACAAGGCCATAAAGAAACAGTTTTCGAAGAAGTCTCATATATCTTTACTATATCAAATGATTATTTTTCCTGGAGCGACCGGACTATTTGCGCAATGCGTCCAGAGTCAGCCATGGATTTGAGTTTTCCGATGCAGATGCCTATCATGGCATTGGGATTTTTTTCAAATAATTCTTTCTTTTGGTCAACAATGTCCTGAACTTTTACTTTCAGTTCCTTATCAGAAAGTTGTTGGGGAAGATATGTCGAAAGGATATCAAGCTGCTGTTGGCTTTCTGTTTGAAGATCATCGCGATTGGCGTTTTTGTACGCATCAATTGAGTCTTGGAGCTTCTTTGCCTCTTTTCGAAGAACATCAACGACTTCTTCATCAGAAAGTTCTTTTTGCGAATCGATCTCCTTATTTTTAATCTGTGCTAAAATATATCGTATGGTTTGAAGTCTGAAGGTTTCTTTTGCCTTCATAGCTTCAATTTGCTCTTTTTGAAGTGTTTGTTTTATCATTTCATCATTATACCTTATGAATTCAACAAAAAAAACAGATGCTGTTGACAAGATCAAGCGTTTTCAGGAAGAGATTCTTGCCAAAAAACCAACGTTTGGCGATATGGTTCATGATGTGCGCATGATGAATTTTAAGATACGGCCGGTTTCTGGCAATATCGCTGAGCTTGATTATGGAAACAATGATTTTATCGATGCATTGTGGAGTTTGGGAAAGCTTGATGAGTTTTTCCGATCCGAGTTTGAGACAATTGATACCGAAGAACAAGATGCTTTTTTTCGCATGATTAATAATCTGCGGGTGAACTTTCAGAACAAACTCAAACAGGCCAATATTCAGGCCGATGACTTTGAAGATGCGAGCATGATGCAGCTTTTTGAGATCGAGATCATCAAAGACAATAATTTACGCATAAACTGATGCAAAAGTTTCCGCTCATCCTCGACCTTGAGACCAAACATACGTTTCGCGAGTTTGATGATCCTCAAAAGCTTGGTATAACTGTTGTGGGAATTTATGATTACTCAGACAGACAGGGATACATATATCGTGAAGAGGAGCTCCGCCGTCTGTTTCCCAAGCTTGAAAAGGCATCGTATATCATCGGATTCAACAGCCGAAGTTTTGATTTGGCAGTGCTTCAGGCGTATTATCCCGGGGACGTGACCAAGCTTCCACAGTTTGATATTCTTGATGATATAAAGCGTATTATCGGCAAGCGTGTCGGCCTCAATGATGTAGCGTTTGCCACAAACAATGAAAAAAAGACAGGGCATGGGCTCATGGCTATTGACTATTACAAAGAAGGCAAATGGGACGAGTTGGAAAAGTATTGTTTATCAGATGTGATGGTGACCCAGCGGCTTTTTGATTATGGGGTGAAGCATGATAATATCTACTATATGAATGAAACCGGCAAAGTCCCGATCCGTGTCAGCTGGAGACGGTATATGGAGGAGACAGGAACAGATGAGACTGCGCTGACGTTGCCTTTTTAATATGTGTGCGCCACATGGTATAATTTGATCTTGATTTCCCCAACAGTACAATTAACTATCGGACAAGAAGCACTTTTAAATATTATTTACTATCCCCGGTAGTCCGACAGCTGGCGGACAGGAAGCTGTATCTATATATGTTTTGTGTATATGCACTTTATAATAAAGACAATAATAAGATTTATATAGGCGCAACTGATAATTTAGAACGCCGCATAATAGAACATAATCAAAAACGAGGAAACCATTTTACTGCAAAATATTCAGGTGAATGGAAGTTGATTTACTCGGAAATTACCAGCACAAGAAAAGAATCATTAAAAAGAGAGAAGCAATTAAAGTCGTACAGAGGCAGACAGCACATTAAAAAATTTATTCCCCGGTAGCTCAACGGTAGAGCAGGAAGCTGTTAACTTCAAGGTTCGTGGTTCGAATCCACGCCGGGGAGCCAGATTGGGCGGGAGGGCAATAAAGAGCCCTTTTGTTCCGTAACATTGCTCTTTTCTTGATGTTCGAAACTCTCACTCTCAAACTTGTCAATTTTATCGACTTTCGAACAATTGGTTTCCTTTACTGCCTGGGCTAAGATTTTGAAGGCTTTGGTGTAGTCGTAGAGGAGTTTTCCTTCATCTAATTTTAAGTCGGTGAAAACTAGCCTAATAAGGCAGCGTTGTTCTTCTGCTAAGCCCTTCTCTTTGGCTGTCATGTAGATCTGCTTGGCTCTCTGGGAGAGTTCATAGAAGTTGATGCCAAAGTTAAAGTAGCCGTTGCTGGCTTGGGAGTGTTTTTTGATGGTTTCTAGGACGGTGTCTTTCTCGCCTGTATATTGCTTAAACTTCTGGTTATAGAAATCCAGGGTTATTTTTTCATCCAGCTTGTCGTCATAGAGTTTGTCCAGGCGCTTCTTAATCTGCTCGTAGCGCTGGTTTAGCTCCTCAACGGTAGTGGAGTGGTAGACGGTTTCGTCAGCGTGGCTTTCTTTAAGAGCTTTTTTGATCCATTCGGAAACTCGCTGGTTTTTGATGACCAGCTTGTCAAAGCCGTCGATGATCTGTTCTTCGACTTTTTCTTCTCTAACCCAGGTTTCTTGGGTGCATTCGTGATAATGGTTGCAGTGTCCGTAAACCAGCCCGCCTCGTTGGGATTCCCAGGTGGTTAATCCGCCACAGGTGGCACAGCGACATAAGCGGTTGAAAAGGTAATCATGTCTGGTTAGCTTGGGTGTGGTTTTGCCTGTCAGCATATTTTGCACCTTATCATATAACTCTTGGGTAATAATTGGTTCGTGCTTGCCATCGTAAATCTGACCATTCCACCTCATTTTGCCAGTGTAGAAGGGTTCTCGCAAGAGTCGGTGAACCCTACTTTTAACCAGCTTTACTCCGTGGTAGGAGCGTAGTCCCTCCTCAAACATGGTTAAGGTCAATCTTTTGATTGAGTAGTTGCCCGAAGCGTAAAGCTCAAACATTTTCTTAACCATGACGGCTTTTTCTTCTTCGATAAGGATAATTTTGTGTCCCTTTTCTCCTACGGTCTTATAACCCACTGGTGGTTTAGTGGGTAGCCACCCCTGAGCTATTTTTTCTTTTTGTCCTTTTTTTACTTCTTCGGAGAGGTTGTCGATGTAATTTTTTGCAAAGAGAATACGGATGCCCCAGTTTAGTTTCTCTTGGGAACGGGAGTTTTTGTGTAAAACCAGGGAGTCTTTGACTAGGTGGACTTGCCGTTCCTCGTCTTCTTCCAGCCATTCATCAATCATGACCGCATCCTTGAAACTTCTGGTGAGGCGGTCTACTTTCTCGCAGATGATAATTTTAAGCCCTTGCTTCTGGACATACTGCATCATCTGGGTAAATACTTCTCGCTGCTTCTTGCCACTGGCTGATTCTGAGATAGCAAATACTTTATCGACACTATAACCAGTCCTTTCGGAATACCCGCTTAATAGCTTCTCCTGGGCTGGTAGGGAGTAGCCTGTTTCCTCCTGTTCTTTTGAGCTAACTCGGCAGTATAGGATGCTTTTCATAGTAATTGTTTCAGCAACACAACATAAAGAAATACTCAGGTAATATCAAGCTGAGTCATCATCTTTTTTGTTTTCAAGTTGTTTTCTGTTAAATTCCATCTCTAACTTTGTCATCTCCTTTGACAATTCCTCTTCTTCAGGGGTAAGTGGTTTTTGTTCTGATTCGTCAATGCCTCCTACTATCTGGTGTTTACCGATTGATTCTCCAAATTCTGTCCTGTGCATTTCCCAAAGGACTTTTACCTCTTGAACCGTGGCAGGCTCCCCACTGTTCATCTGTTTTTGGATTTTTTTGAGTTTCTCCCAAAAGAGTTCAGTAATTAAATACGATCTTTTCTGTCTTATCTTTTTCAGCTTTTCGTCAAGTTCTTTTAACTCTTCAGTTAGCTTCAGATCGCTTCTTAGCACCCATCGGTATTTTTTACTCCACCGTTCTACTGTTGCCCGACTTGGTTTCTTGCCCAGCTTTTGCGCAAAATCTGCCATCATTTCGCCCGAAGACTGCCCTAACTTATCCCATGCCTCCATTACCTTCCTAATACTCTTTATTTCGTGGTAGAGAAGGAAGGCAGTGTATTGCCGTTCGTTCTCTCCTGGCATCTTTGTTGTTAGTAGATGATTTTCGACTGTTTTTTCCATAGGTTTTTACGGCGTGAGATAGGTCTCGACCTTCTTGTTAAAAATCGCACCAGGGTTTCTGATAGTGTTGTCTTGTCGTATTTCGCTGGAAAACTGATAGAACATATTGACGGGTAACCCTTTGCCGAGAGCATTAAGGTAAGTGATCTTAAAAGCGAGAGGGTTAGTTGGCTCTAACCTCTTCCAGGCCTCCAAAGCTGCCACCTCACCTTCAGATGACGGTTTAAAGGTTCGAGGATTTACCATATCCCCGTTTCCTTTATAAGACGATTTATCAGCGACATTACTTTCATTCACTTCGCTTTTATTAACCTCTTTTAGATTGGATTCGCTTATATTCGATTGGGGAGTCTTCTGGTTGTTAATTGGTTGACATTTGGTCGCCATCTGGCTGTCATTTTCCTTTGAATATGAGGGTAAACTAGACGGTTTGAATCTATTTTTTCTTATCGTTTGATGATCATTCCATTTTATAAATTCGATAAACCATTCGTCATTTTCTTGCCAGTAGTAAATAAGTCTTTGGTTTTTAATCTCCTCCAGGTATTCTCTTATCTTTTTAAATGACCATTTAGTCATAGGAACAACCCTTGCCTTAATAAATTCTGGATCGCCATTTAATCGACCCTCATCGTCAGCATGAGGAATCAGCCAGGAAAACAGAAGCCTTGCTGGTAACGATAGCCTGTTTACCTGGACAGATACCGAGATTTTTGTGTGTAGCATGCGTGCTTTTGCCATAGTTATTTTTTTGTCTCAATTTTTATAAGTGTCTCGATAAAACTTATCCAGCTTGAACCGATTTCATAGATTTCCTCCAGGGTTAATTGCAATCCGTAGTCGATCTCCAATATCTGTTTTAATTCGAGGATCAACTTATGGCTAATCATGATTGATCCTCCGAGTAAAGACGGGACTTTATAGTCCGCAACTGATTAAAGTAAATCTGTGGGGAAACAGTGAGTTCGTTACGAAAATATGCCTCGACCAGTTCGTTGAGTTGTTTATTCCTTTTGAAGACAAAAACTGCTTTACGGGGATTGGACTTATTTATTTCCTCGATTGGTTGCCACAAAGAAAGTGCTGTGGCAATAGCGAGGTCACTCGTGAGGTAGTAATCCGTGTTTAATTCTTGTTGTTTCATAGTGATAGTCATCGAATTGGTGACTATCAAGATTGTTCAACAAATGGCGAAAAACCGAAACGGATTCTTTTGCGACTTTTTTACGATCTTTTTGCGATGGGAGGGAATTTAAGGACGGATGAGCTTATATCCAACATTTCTTTTTGAAAGAATCATATCTTCAATATCACTCTTAGTCATACCAGCCTTCTCCAAAATTGGAACGATATTCCTTCTTATATACTGAACAGCTTTGGCAATCTCTTGGGGATCAGATGATGCTCGACAATTTAAGTCAAGTTTGTCGGCAATCTCTCCATATTTGACGATTTGGTCACTTTCTATAAGGAGAATTAAAAACTTTATTTCGTCTTGGGTAGGTGATATTTCGGTTGGCTTGTTATTTTTATACTGTAGTATTCCTTTGAGGAGATCGAGTTTCAGTTTTCTCCAGGTGAATACCCCTTCTGTTTTATTTGCTTGAACCTTATTGTTGATTGTGAGGATTTTTCCCCGATCAATCTTTATCTTGATTTCTTCTCCTGAAAATCTTCCTGGTTTACCCAAACAAGACATGTCAATCATCTGTAAGAATTTTCTTTCTTGTAGGAGCCGTAGAATCTGTTTTAAGTCACCTTTGGGAATTAAATCTCCATTTTTATCTCTAAAATCCCAAAGCGAGATAGCAAGCACCTCGTCCGACTCTGGAGATATCTCAATCTTTTTTTGGATAATGTCTACCACCAATCGTAGTGGCTCTGGTAATGCCATTGTCATCGTCATATTTATTTTGGGTATAAAAATACCCACTCTTATTTTACTAAAAGCGGGACTGATAACCTAGCGAAGGAACTCAAAAGGGAAGCAAGTCTGAGGATTTTACTTTCAATGCCTTAGCAATCTTGTAGAGCGTTCTGATAGTTGGATTTCGCTCACCCCTCTCAACCATGCCCACATAAGTCCTGTGCATGGACAACAGTCCTGCTAACTGCTCCTGCGAGATCCCCTGAGACTTCCTGACCTTTTGTAGTCTCTCCCCGAAATTCCTCAATATGTGCTGGTGTGTTATTGGTTTACCCATTACTAAAAATCTTAGAGACTCCTTGTATCATCTTCGACATACTCCTTGTATTCTTTTGTGCTAATATATGCCTGGAGATAAGTCTAAACTTGACAATCGTCTGGAAAGGAAGTTAACATCCTGAAATCATTAACAGTTAGCGCATAAGGAGGATAAATATGACAATGACACATAAAAATAAATCTCGTTTTCTACTCGTTATTCTGTTCTTAGCTGTGGTAACCATTCTTGCTGTTGTCTTTACCCCTCGTTTAATCAATCAGTCGAAGGTAGTTCAAACCTTACAGACTAACGCCAAAGACAAAGAAGTTGCCGAGCTTCTGGCTACCATGAGTAAAAATCCCAATAAGGACTCGCAGGAGTATAAAGAGGCTCGTGAGAAGTTTTGCCTCCTGACAGCCAGACCAGTTGCAGAAAGAGAGAAAGCAATTGCCAACATTCATGAGTTTTTGGGTATGCCAGACATCCCAGTAGAGTTCCTCTGTAGCAGGTTTAACGGGAAGCCTGATGATAGTGGAACTGACTATAACAGTCCAGCATCCGAGCAATACGAAGCTGCTCTATTTAGCTTCACCGTAGATCCTAAGACCAACTACATTGTTGAGATGGGAGAAGCAGAACGCAGGTGGGGAACTAAGGGGGATGGCACTCGTTGGTTCGAGGGTATGCCTGAATATGACAATACTTCCCGCTACACCACTAAGGAAGCTATTCGTAAGGTGGCTGAGGAGTTTATGAT
>LBTJ01000029.1 GCA_000990445.1 Candidatus Roizmanbacteria bacterium GW2011_GWA2_37_7 | reverse complement strand
TGGGTGCCTTAATATACTTCCCGCTACATTACTTTTTGATTGTTCTTGTAATAAAACATGTACTTCAGGGGTAAATATTTGCCCCCAGTCTTCAGCATGTATTCTTAATTCAGGACTTCCAGCTGTTGTTTTAATTAGTTGTATTGCTTCGAAAAGTGCTGTTTCGGTTGTGACATCCGAAACTGTAGGAAGAACATCGATATAGCCATGCCAGTCGTTTGGATGTGAACCACGAACAATTAGAGGTTTTGGTAAATCTCTAAAAGCTGCCGTGAGAATGTTTTGCTTTTCAAGGTCGGGGTAGTATAGATATAGAGACTTAGGAACAGGAAACTCATTTTCCTCAAGTGTACGAGTAATCTCTAATTTCCCACCGCCTTGTTCAATTTGAGTTGATGTTATTTCTTTATTCATATTATGGCTTGATGTTGGGTTATTATAACAAACTATCTTGATTAATTTACTTCTCGTAAGTTTTATCAACTTCACTCCATACATCACCCGTTATTCCCAGTTTTTTAATTTGCTCCTGTGTTGTGGTCTGAAATATTAATCCTGTTATATTTTCATCTCTGCAGACTACTTTTACCTTTTTGACTACATACTCTTCTATTTCATCATTTGGGCAGATAAACAGGATTGTCGGCAGTTTTTCCTGTTTGATCCAATCTCCGGCAGTAAAAAAGGTTGTATATTTTTTAATGCGGTTGAGAATAAAAAAGCGTGGTTTCTCGGGGAATATCTCGGCTGTAAAATATGGTTCCGTCTTCCCCTTCTGGAAGACGAAGTGAGGAAAAATTTCCTTGATAATTCCATCCAGCGTATAATCAGATCTTGTACAAAAGGCAAAGCCGGATTTTTTCCCACATTTTTTTAACAGATCAAGATAGATATCGGCAATCAAAAGACAGTTTGCTATAAATTTCTTTGATCTCGTATCCTCCTGATATAGCTTTGCAATGTATGCTTTTTCACAATACGGCTGTGTTTTGACAAACTGCATCCCATTGTTTTTCAGATAATAGACAGCAGGAACTGCATTTATTTCTGATTCTGTTTCTAGTTTGCGTCCTACATAGTTTTTTTCTGTTAAATCTTTTAGCCATGCGTTTATTCTGTTATATGTTTTGTGATGAAGAAGGGTTTGTATCTGAACTCTATTTAAGAATCGGAATTTATATAGTAGATAGAGTATTAATTTTTGTTTTTTTGTAATTGAAGGAATATTCATATCTTTACAATACTTATTCATTCTTCTTTTTTAATCAGAAGAATTTTTCTTTTCCTTATTCATAAGGAATAAAGAGTACAAATAATATTTTGTTTTTCCTATTATACCAATCAATACTCAAAATAAATTGTGTTAGCTGATAACACAATCTTTGCCTATATTGAGGCTCGCTTTTTTGATTGGTTTTTTGATGTTGGCTCATTTTCAGGAGCAGTCTCTTGTTTTGTCAGCGTTTCTATCTTTACGCCGTACATATTTCGTGAATTTTCTACAATTGTTTGCAGAGTCCTGTCATCATTGGGTATCTTGAAATCACTGGTAGTTCCGGTGAACGCATCTTGTGGAGAAAGTCCATGGATCTTTATATAAAAGTTAAATGATGGCAGACTTGCTATTTGATGCTCCTTTACGTGCGGTTTAAATAGCGGAAGTATGAAATCTTCATCAGTCGGGTTGCTGGTTCTGTAGGCAATAACCGTACCCACATTGGCAAGAATCACCTTGAGCAAGTCCTTATCTTCAATCTGTGAGATGGTCTGGTGCGCCAGTATGGTATCAAGACGGTATTTGCGGGCTTCAGATAGGATTTGGGCAAAGGTCATGGTGGCAAAGTTCTGAAATTCATCAATATAAAGGAAAAAGTCGGTGCGTTTATCGGGCGGAAGATGAACTCTATTTAATGCCGCAAGCTGGAGCTTGAGAATCAAAAGGCTTCCCAAAAAAGAGGAGATATCCTCGCCTATTTTCCCTTTGGAAAGATCACAGATAAGTATTTTTTTGTTATTCATAATATCGTCAAAGTTTAGTTTGCTTTTTTCCTGTGTCAGAATATTGCGAGTGGTTTTGGTGGTTAGAAATTTTCCCAGTTTATTGGTGATCGGTGAGATAAGTTCTGCCCTTTGGAAACTGCCGTAACCCTTAAACTCCTTTTCCCAGAACTCCTTAAGAAGCGGGTCGTCAAGTTTGGCAACAATCCTCTCCCGAACATTTTTATCTACCAGCATTTTATACGCAGTAAGCAGTGTAGGATTTTCTGTAGATAATACCGCCAGAACAGTATTTCTTAAAATATGCTCCATGCGCGGGCGGGCAGTGGCAGACGGATACAGCTTGAAAAAGATTGAAACAAGGCTTGAGACAATAAGATCCTTCTCCCGCTCTTTTTCAACGTCAGATAATCCTTCTGTCATCTGCAGTACATTTAATCCAATTGGAAACGCAAGGTCATAGGGGTTAAAGTAAATGACATCCTTTAGACGATGTTTAGGGATAACGCCAAGCAGTCGTACTGCCAGATCTCCATGTGGATCCATGACCGCAGCTCCTTTGCCATTTTGCATATCCTGATAAATCATCTGCAAAAGAAGCGTTGTTTTACCCATCCCCGTCGCTCCAATTAGGTACACATGCCGGCGCCGTTCTTCAAGGGTTAGTCCTATTAGTGTAGTGCTTTCTCCATGTATGTTGTGGGCAAAAACAATATCGAGTTTGGAATGACTATTTTTCAGGGTAATTGGCGCTGGCAGTTGCGATGAGCGTATGGACTGCAGATCTTCGGTTTGAGTATTTTCGGTATATGGGAAATGATAGATGGTTGAAAGCTCGGAAACAGAAAGGATGGGATTTGACGTAAATGAAAAGAGCCGATGTTTTAGCCTTAAGAAATTCAATTTTGTAAAAAACGATTGAAAAATCGGCAATGATGTCTTTATTGATAACGATTGATAGCCCGGATTAGTAAATGTTGAGAAATTGCTGACAATGCCTTTTTTTCTTAAAGCAATGTTTTTAGGAGACTTGCCGATAACAAGAAGCCGTACGGATACTTCGAACAAATCCTGATTTATTTTTGACTCTACCATCTCCTGTATTTCTTTTTGTTTTGGTGTCTGCTCTTTAGTTTCACCCGTAAAAGGTCGTCTTTGCGTTGCTTCATGTTCATAGTTGTGCTTTGGAGAAGATATCATAAAATCAAGCAACCATTTTCCCAGATCCGTAAGGAGCGTGACAACAAGATCAAACACAAAAAAGAATATGGTTTTAGCAATTTTCAAGACTCCGCTTAACGTATCATCCCTTATGTATGAAACGATTTCTTTGCCGTCATAAATCCGCTTTTGTAATGCGAAGAGGTGATCAGTGATTCTGCCATGAAAGGCGGGAGTTACCGGCGCTGTTACCAATTGCAGGCTGATTAACTCGTCAGGCTCAAGTTTAGTCATTTGTCCGGTGATATATGCTATTGGATCATGTTCGCCTAAGACACCCTGTTCTTTTAATGGTAAAACGTATGATCTTTTCAGTTTAAATTCGGTGATTGAATTTGCTTTGTTTTTTAATTCTTCTATAGTTTGCGGAAGATAGTCTGGTATTTCATGAATTTCCAGCCCCGGAAGGTAAGAAAGCAGGTTTTTTCGAATAATAGGAACGTCATCTTCTGGTGTGTAAATTACGTATCTGATTCCTTCATCTCTGCTTGAAACTATTTCGTAGCTAATTCTCTTTTTTAGCTGTAATAGCTTTTCGATAAATGACGGTTCAGTATCAAGCGAATGAAGAATGGTAAAGAGCTGTTTTGTAGTAAATGCCGATTGCAATGAAATTGACGGCGGTTTTATTTCAAGGATTGTATATGGTATTTGAAGTGATTTTTTATATTGCAGGTATTTGAGGATAATAAAACCGATAATAAAAAGAAAAATAACTGCAAAAACGTAAGAAATAAAAGGAAAAGAAAATTCCAAAGTAAATAACGGGGCAAGATACGAAGGAAATACATCAGTCCAGTTTATATGCTCCATATATGTAAGAAATTTATGCTTGGAGTATAACAAAACCTATTAAGAAAATAGAAGCGGAACTATAGCTTAGTAAACAGTATTTTGAGGTTTGTCATTTACGATGCTTTCAATATTATCTACCCAAATTTGTGCAAGATTTTCTAGTGCTTCCTTTGTAAACCAACCAAACCCTTTTAATCCAATAACATTTTCCAGACCAGCAAGAGGAGCATTTTGTAAATCTTCTGCTTCATAAGCATAACCATATATTTTTTTAGATTTTATCGCTTCTGCCATTGCCTGTTCGTTTACTAAAGATCTATCGACTGTGTTTACAATAATTACATTGTCCTTCATCATCGTTAACTGATCTTTATCAATCATATTTTTAGTTTCTTCTGAGTCAATGGTGTGAAGCGTTATTGCGTCTGATTCTTTAATGACTTCTTCAAGAGATTTCATTTCTACACCCGGTATATTTTTTGGAGACCTGTTGTAGGCTATTACGTTCATCCCGATGCATTGAGCCAGTTCAGCTACTCTACTACCGATGTTCCCCAAACCAATAATTCCCAAGGTTTTGCCTTTCAACTCAAAGCCTATCTCTAGCTTATATTTCCCTAATTGGGTTTTCCTATCCGTAACAATAATTCTTTTTGCTAAATTCAAAAGTAAAGCAAGGGTATGCTCTGCTACTGATTCTCTCGAATAGCCGGGGACATTGCAAACAGGAATATTTTTCGTTTTGCAGTAATCTAAATCAATCCAACCATATGCAGTTGTTGATAAACATAGGCCTTTTAGGTTAGGTAGTTTTCCTAGTGTGGCTGTTACTTTTTCTTTTGCTTTTTCAAATCCTCCAAAGGGACCAGGGCCAATAGCAAGCACCTCGGCATCCTCTGAGAGTTCGTCTAATTGTTCTGTAGATAGTTCTTCCCGAGCTTCAGAATAAAATACTTCTCCCAATGGAGATAGTTTCTGCTGTTGGCTTCCGCTGAAAAATGATTGAGGATAAATAACTACAACTTTCATTTAGCCTATTATACACGATACTATTGACTTTAAATATGTCGAAGGTTAAATAGTTCATCTCTTAGTTTGTTTTGTTATAATGACTGCAATATATGGACACTAAAGACCCAATTGAAGAAGCTAAATTGGTCATGGATATCTATGACTACGCTTTGTCACATAAACTAAATATAGAGAATAGAGACGATGTGAAAAGCATCATAGAAGCACTGGGACATGACGACGTGAGTGATGATCGCCTAGAAAAACTAATGACGGCGCTTCAAGTTACCGATAGCAGGATTAAAGCCGATGTTGCCCGCAGAAATAAGATAAATTAAACTTCCTCTTAAAACGGCAAAATCTGTGAAGATTTTACTTTAAGAGCTCTGCAAATATTTTCCAGTACTGCAAAAGTTGGGTTTTCTTCTCCACGCTCGATACCAGCATAATATGTAACAGATATTCCTGTCGCATTGGCAACGTCCTCCTGTGATAATTTTTTCCTCATCCTAATTTCACGAAGGTTTCTGCCGAATTTTTGCTGACTTGTGGAGTTCACCAGTACATTCATAACCATAGTATATATCAAAATTACAAATTACGTAAACCCCGCTCTGTTTGTGTGTATTTTAGATATATTAGCACTTGACAACTACAACTATAGTTGTATATACTATAACTACAGTTACAGTGAATTTAGAATAAGAAACTATGAACAACGAATTAAGAGAAAAGTTTAAGAAAATCTACTACGAAAAATTTGGCATCTCTCTAACCAACGAGGAAGCAACAAAAATGGCAACAGATCTTATCAATTTAATGAAAGTTTTACTCAAACCTGATAAACCAGATACTTTTATAAACAAAATTGAAGAAAGGAGCGAATATGCGACTATCACAGCACAACAATACGCTTAATAATCAAGATAAACTTCCAGTAATAAACCGGTATGTTGTTTACTGCAGAAAAAGCAGCGAGTCAGATGAGCGTCAAATCCAGTCGCTTCCCGATCAGATTCATATGCTTGTGTCTTTTGTAACTTCAAAGGGGCTGCAGATAATTGGAGAACCTTTGCAGGAATCAAAGTCAGCTAAAATCCCCGGTAGACCTGTTTTTAATCAACTTGTCCAGAAAGTGGAAGATGGCGAAGCAAATTGCATTGTTTTGCTTAACCCTTCCCGTCTGTCAAGAAACACTGTTGATACCGGAAGAATTATTTACCTCATGGATCAGGGGAAACTGCAGGAGGTTGTTACGCCATATCAAACCTTCAAAAACAACCCATACGACAAGTTTATGCTGAATCTGTTATGTACACAGGCAAAACTGGAAAATGACAACAAAAGCGTGAATGTACGAGAATCTTTGAGATTAAAAGCAGAACGAGGCGTTTTCCCTGGGAAAGCACGGCCGGGTTATAAAAACAACCATGATAAGCCACAGGGATTAAGGGATATCTCTGCGCATCCCGTTTATTTTCCGCTAATGAGAAAACTGTTTGATTTAGCACTAACCGGAAATTACAGCATTGAACGGTTGATCAAAGAAGCTGAATACTTGGGTATTCGAAGCTCAAAAAGCGGTAAACCAATATGTAAAAGCTGGATGCATCGGTTACTTAGAGATCCCTTCTATACAGGGAAATTCATATACTGCGGCAAGCTCTATCAAGGCAGTCACACTGCATTAATAACCGATGAAGAATTTAATCTTTTGCAGGATATTATTGAAGGACGATCAAAAGGAAAAACAAAAAAGCATGATTCTGCTCTTAATGGAATGATCAAATGTGGTGAATGCGGATACTGTATTACTGCTGAAACGCATACAAAACACTACAAAAACGGCAATTCACAGGTGTTTGCCTACTATCGCTGTACAAAAAAGAACAAGGAAAATAAATGCAACCAGAAGTACCTTGCAGCAGACAAACTAGAGGGTCAGTATACAGAAGATCTGACTCACTTTGAACTCATGCCCGAATTTGCCCAGTGGGCTTTGGAAGCTTTAGATGAGGTCAAGAAAAAAGACAACAATGTGAACAAAAACAGCCATGAAGCACTGCAGAAGGCTTTAGAAGGTGTAAATAAGAGAATTAATAACCTTGTATCACTCAAGATTTCGCCCGACAATTCAGACGGCAGTCTGCTGTCGGATGAGGAGTTCGGAGATAGAAAAAGGACTTTACTTTTTGAGAAAGAGAAAATCATGAAGCAGCTTTCTTAAACAGACCCTGAAAATACCGAGTGGGCTGGAATAGCAAAAGAAAGTTTTGAGTTTGGACTTCTTGCAGCAAGACGGTTTAAAAAAGGAGGTACCGATGACAAAAAAGTCATCTTCCGCACAATCGGCTCGAACCAGACGTTAAAAGACAAAATACTGCGATTCGACGCCAAATACCCGTTTTTTATATATAAAGAAGGCACTGGTCGGTAAATCTTGACTTTTAGGAAGTGAAATCTAGCCCCAACGACTCTCTCAGAAGCTTAATAAAGTTGTAATATTCCGGCAGAATAACTC
>LBTJ01000028.1 GCA_000990445.1 Candidatus Roizmanbacteria bacterium GW2011_GWA2_37_7 | reverse complement strand
TGTTTTTCTGAAGAAAAAGGACAATTATATGTATCGGAAGATTATGGAGATATGTTAGATTAAATTGTCAACCCCAAGGTTGGCAAATTATTAATCGCGGTCCAAGAGGCGCGTTACCTAAAATATGTTTCATTTTTTCACACGAATCGTCTCATTTTGATACGATTTGTCAAGGAGTGTGAACTCTTACAAAAAATATATATTATCACTATCGGTCAATATTTGATATAATATTTTTATCCTGATTAATTTATTTAAGAACTTATAAATATCTATGAACTATTACGAGGGTCAGTCACCAAAACAGGGCGGATTACAATTACATCCATTTGCCAATGGAGAGGCTATTGATCAAGCGCCTCAAATAGCGAAAGCGGTTAACCTTGCATATGTTATTGGCGCACAAGAACAACGAGCACATAATCCTGAGGAGGTAAATAGAGCGATCGCTCCAGGCAACTTAGTAATTGCCGCTGAAATTGCCGAGCCGGATCAAATTGGCGACGTTTTAGATGGCGAGTTTCGAGGTGATGCATTGACTGGGGTTGCAATTTTAGCTTCAATGCTGCCATTGGGCGAGAAGCCGTGGCATAGATACACTAATTGTAAACATCTTGGACCCCGAGTGGCACAAGCAACAAATGCGTTGCCACTTGCTGTAGTATGGAAGCCTTCAGCAGAGTATGCACAAGATCATATTAGAACAGCCGGCGCGGTATTTAGTCCTAATGCCGACGCAGATTTCTTACGGCAGTATGGACATACAACGATTACGGATAGCAGAGGTCAGACATTTTCGACATTTTTTGGCATCAGACAAGATCCGCTTTTTGCGAATTTAGGAGACAATAGCACAATCCCAGCCGATAGTGTGATTGTTATTAATCCAGATGAGGGAAAAAAAGGAGGGTATGTACAAATTCCAAAAGCAATGATTCAGGCTCTCGTGACAGTTCCTCCGGCAAACAAATCCCAGCGAGATTTGATGAAAGAACTGCGGCGAGCTATGCACCAACGTTTTCAAGGGAGTACGGCAGAGATGCCATTGTTGTTAATGATAGAACACATTCAACGGGCTTCAAGTCAGTAGCTTACCATATAATATTGTTAGCTTTCTCCAAGAGCCAATAATTGACTTTGTATATAAAATATGCTAAAGTAACGACCAGTTTACAAAATTCTCTTTGTCCACAATGTCACAACTCTCCCACCGTTCAGCTGAGCTCACGGCCGAAGCCTTAAGGGTGGAAGAGTTATGTCAAGCCGCAAATTGCAGATAATTGTCCTTGTGTATGACTTCAAACGAACTTTGCGGATATGCAGAAAGAAATTTCTTGGGAATTTTGACCTTCGATTTTTTGTACTTAAACTCATAAGCAAACAAGGATCCTTCGCGCTCTTCAAGCAAGTCGATTTCCTGCCCGCCCCATGTCCGCCAGAAAAAGATATTGGCGCCAATTTCCAAGTAATGCCTTTTTTTCATCCGTTCCATAAACAAAAAGTTTTCCCACAGGCCGCCAATGTCGTTTCGAAAGGCAAGCGGATTAAAATTGGAAATTACCGCATTTCTTATGCCGTTATCGTAAAAATAATATTTTGACTTTTCTTTTATTTCATCACGCAAATTCCGGCTGTATCCCCGCAGATTGAAAATGATGAATGATTTTTCAAAGATGTCCAAATAACGCGCAACCGTCTTTTTATCCATACCAATCTGCGCCCCCAGTTCAGTTTGTGAAACTTCAAAGCCGACTTGAAAAGCTAAAAGCCTTAAAAGATCGAGCAAAATTTTAGATCCTTTTACCCTGTCTAATTCCAAATTATCCTTGAGCAGATATGAGCTCACAATTTCGTTAAGAACACTTTCTCTTTCTTTGTTTGAATCTTGTGTCAATACTTCAGGGTAGCTTCCATATATAAGATATTGCTCAAGATTTTTTTTAAGCTCGAATTCGTTATTCTCTTTAACAAGCTCTAAAAGGGAAATAGGAAATAAGGTTACGGTGATTTTTCTTCCGGTCAAGGGTTCGCCAACTTGACCCGCCAGATCAAAGGATGAAGAGCCCGTGACCAGCACTCTTATATTGTCTACAGAGTCTACGAGAAGCTTTAAGGATTCTCCGATATTGGCAATTTTTTGCGCTTCGTCAATAACTACCAATTCGTAGCCTTTGGCGTATTCCGCAATTTTTAATAAATTGCGACCTTCAAATACTTCTTTCACTACAATATCACCGCCATTTCCGTAGATATATTTTAGATTGCATTGTTCTAAGAACCTTTTAACCAGAGTGGTTTTTCCCACTTGGCGAGGTCCGTATATCACCAAAACTTTATTCGGTTTTAAATAAGCGCCTAAGTCATCGTAAAAGCGTTGAATGTTTTGAGTATTTGGCATACTTACATCCTAGCATAATCCCCAAAAAATGTCAATTTCGGGGAATGAGACTCCCCAGAATAGGCAGAATTCGGGTGGTTAACTATGGATAATGTCATAGTTAACTCGACGAAAATGTCGTACCCCTCTTAAGGTTAAAGAGTACTATTGGCGCTTAGTTTTAACGACGTTGGCGTATATTATGGTACGCCGTTTATTAAAAGATGTATTTCTAGAAGGGAAAAAATTGATGGTTGGTTAGACCATGATAAAGCTAAAATGCTTGGAGTTCAAATTGAAAAGGTCGAACCAGATCCTGATTCAACTTCAATTGATTATTTACTTCACAAGACCGTTTCGACTTTTGAATTTCAAAATTGGCAATAGCTATGACTTCGTCTTTCTCTTTCACCGCCGACCCAAAAACACCTATTTTGTATTGCATGTGTTTATTGATTTTTAAAAATTTTATTCTCTAATTTTTTGGCTTCGTTTAAAAAAAATTTGGTTACTTTATTCATATCAACTTTTTTTATCATAATAGGCATATCTATCTGCTTCTCAACTTCCAGTAAATTCTGACCCACTTGAAGAGCATCAGCTTTCATCTCAAATTTCTCAAAACTCTTTTTTAATAAATCCTCAAAATTCCATTCTTTTTTTTCCTGAAAGATGAAGTAAAGATCGATAAAATCTCTCAACCGTGGTCGGAAAGCGATTGTTTGGGCTTTATTAACGGCGATATCGTAAAGACTTTCCACTAAAATCCCTTGAAAATTTTTCAATTTTTCAATCGGACCGAAAGGATATTGACCAAAGTCTATCTTGTGTTTTTCTCCTTTACGGGAAGTGATAAAAAAGGTATATAAACCAAAGCCGTGCTGAAATTCTATATTCTTGATAAGTATTCTTTGGCAAAGATGATTAATAAATTTCTTTAATTCTTCAAGGTCGAGTTCTTGTTGAGTGAAAAAATCCAAGTCTTCAGACAGTCGATGATGCAAGTAGAACTCCGTGAGTGCTGTTCCGCCACTTAGATAATATTTTTCTGAAAGATTAGATTTCTTAAAAGTAGAAAGGGTTCTTATTTGAAAAGGATTTAAAACTGTTTTGGCCATAAAAAAAATTCGAGTAATTTCCGGCGCCTAGGATCTAGTCTTCTTTTTAAATAACTCCAGTTGGCGATCACGTCTTGTTTATCTAATTTATTACCGTCTAAGCCGTAGGAAATTGTTTGTTCCAACTTCCAAAGTATATATTTTTTGGGAAATTTCTTTAAATATTTCTCATCTACTGACCAGTTGTACATAGATATGTATTATAGCAAATTTACAGTATTCCTGCCGACCCAAACACGCCGATTTAATTTTTCCCGATCATAATGAATGACTGATGAAATTAAGTTTTGTAGGTATATAATATCTCATGATCTCAAAAAGCATTCAACTAAAAAATGGTTTATCAATCCTTCTCGTAGACACCGACTCCTTTCCCACCATGACTATGATGGTACTAATTGGTGCGGGGTCGCGGTATGAAAACAAGAAAAATAATGGCATTGCCCATTTTTTTGAGCACATGGCATTCAAAGGCTCAAAAAAATACCCAAGCGCCTATGACATCTCATCTGCGATCGAAGGCATGGGAGCTGAGTTTAATGCTTTTACCTCAAAAGACCATACCGGTTACTGGGTCAAGGCCCCAAATGAACATTTTGAAAAAGTTACCGATGTGTTATCAGACATGATTCTTCATTCTGCGTTATTGCCAAAAGAAATCGAACGTGAAAAACAAGTTATTGTGGAGGAGATCAATATGTATGAAGATACTCCATCTCACAAAGTATCAGATCTCTTTGATGATCTCATTTTTGCAGGTCATCCACTGGGATATGATATTGCAGGAACCGTCGAATCTGTACGTTCGTTTACAAAACAAACACTCACTGATTATCTAGGTCAACTATACCATCCATCAAATGCTGCAATTGTCATTGCAGGAGGGCTGAATATACGTGCCAATGATCGAGCATCAATAGTCAACTATCAAACAATTATTTCTGAAAGATTTGAAAAATGGAACGGACGTAAAATAAAAAAATTGAACAGGTTTATATCCCATCAAAATAGTCCAAAAATTTTCGTTAAAACAAAAAAAACCGAACAAGCGCATATCTGTATCGGATATCGTTCGTTTGCATTTACAGATCCGAACCGATATGCATTGTCAGTTTTGAGCACCGTACTTGGAGGTGGGATGTCTTCGCGTTTGTTTACCGAGGTACGAGAGCGACGTGGGCTTTGTTACTATGTTTCAACTGGCCGTGATCTGTACAAAGACACAGGATATATTGTCACGCAGGCGGGCGTTTCGACAGATGTGAAGAAACTGAATGAAGCTGTAAAAGTCATTATAGCGCAACACCAATCAATTACCAAAGGAAAAATTACTGACAAAGAAATAACTCGTGCACAAGCCTTGCTCAAAGGACGGTTGCTTTTATCTCTGGAAGATTCACATTCCGTTGCATCATTTTATGGTATTCGAAAGCTTTTATATGGTGATATCGTTGATCCTCAGGATATCATTGCTTCAATTGATGCAGTAACAAAAGAAGATGTTGTGTCAGTGGCAAAAGATTTGTTTGTGGAAAAGGGTCTGAATATTGCTGCTATTGGACCACTTTCAGAACAAGATATTCATCTAAAGAACTGATACAATTAAAAAATGATATATCCCTTTGTTTTTATTCTGGGTCTCATATTCGGCTCATTTCTCAATGTTCTTGCTGATCGATTATCAAAAAGAAAAACAATCCTTGGACGTTCAAAATGTGATTCATGTAATCATGAACTTGCGTGGAATGATTTAATTCCGATCGTATCATATATGATGCTTGGTGGAAAATGTCGTTACTGCAAAGCCTCATTCTCAATCCAATATCCGCTTGTTGAGTTGTTTACAGCAGGAGTATTTGTCATGACATGGTATGTATCGACTGAGCAATTATTACTACCCAGAAGTTCAGTCCTTATCCATATATTCCATATGGCTATCGCGGCAGTGCTCATCGTCATGCTGCTTGCAGATCTTCGTTATCAAATTATTCCTGATGAGATGCAAATAGCGCTCCTTCTCATTGGATTTTTGAAAATTATGTACGTTGGCGTTGTGTTTGGTCAGTCAGATATCCTGCAGCTTATGCAGATGGTTGGACAACATATCATCTTGGGCGTTGCAGTGATGGCGCCATTGCTGGCAGTTTTTTTACTCACGAAAGGTAGAGGAATGGGTTTTGGAGATGTGAAGCTTACGTTTGTGATCGGGGTCATCTTAGGAATGGTATCAGGGTATTTGGCTTTGTATATTGGGTTTGTTTCAGGAGGAATTATTGGTGCACTATTGCTGGTAACCAAACGAGGAAAACGGAAAACAAAAATTGCATTTGGTCCGTTTCTCATACTTGGTTTTTATGTGATGCTGTTTTTTGAGCCAGAGATTATACTGTTTATGAGCAGAATATATGGTTTTTAAGGATAGTGTTGAAGTATGATTGATCAAACGTTGTTCAAGAATCAAAAATACGGAAGGAATGTGATAATATAAGAGATTGAATGTAATGATATACCCTTCGCACTTGAGAATGCTACGAGTATATACACTCGTAAGCTCATTTTGTGATGAAATATTTGCAAAATGAGCAACGATTGGTATACATATTATTAATTATTTATTTCAGTACTATGAAAGAACAAACACTTGTTGTATTTAAACCAGACGCAGTTTCCCGCGGCTTGGTCGGTGAGATTACTGCACGATTTGAGCGGGTAGGGCTGAAAATTGTGGCTGCAAAAATGATGATGGTCACTCGTGTACTTGCAGATAAACATTATCCAGATACTCGTGAAGGATTTATAAATGGTATGGGGAAAAAAACCCTCGAGAACTACCAAAACTTAGGGATTGATGCAGGAAAGGAATTAGGCTCAAATGATCCCCATGAAATCGGCTTAAAAATTCGGGAGTGGTTAGTTGAAATGATCACGTCCGGACCAGTTTTGACAATGGTTTTAGAAGGTCCACACGCAATCGAGCTCGTCCGTAAAATGGTTGGACACACGCTGCCACTTGCGGCTGCGCCTGGAACGATTCGGGGAGATTACTCTTTTGATTCATCATATCTCGCAAACACCGGAAAACGACCGATCAAAAATCTGCTTCATGCTTCAGGTACTCTTGAAGAAGCAAAGTACGAAGTTGACCTCTGGTTTACTCAAAATGAAATTATGTCGTATGAGCGGGTAGAAGAAAAAATGATGAAGTAATATACTATCTCCATGAACAAGCATTTTCGAATATTTCTCCGCATTATCGGTCAGTTTCTTGTATACACAATCGTACCGGGGGTAGTATATTTCATTTTATTGAGCATTTTAATGGCATTTGGAGTACGAGAGATCGGTGAGCCTGCAACAACATTGATCATCGACTATCTGACGCTGATTGTGGTGTTTCTTGCATTTCGGTATTATTCAACAAACGTCTGGAATATCGTTTTTCAAGCAAAGTTACAGTTTACAAAATGTCTCCAACTTATCCCAATATCAGTACTTACACGATTACCGATCGTTGGAGTTATCGCGTTCTTATATATTTTTTTTGGTGATACTATTACCAAAACACTTGATGCGGGGATCGAGTATCAGTGGTCAGTTTTTGATGGATTAACATGGCAGACAACCATAATGGGATTTTTGTCATTTGTCATCATAGGGCCTATTCATGAGGAGCTGTTATATAGAGGTGTTATTCAGCGTTTTTTGCAGAAACATTATTCTATACGAACGAGTATTTTATATTCAAGCTTTGTATTTGCCTTGGCTCATATCCATCCAGGGTTGATTTTGAACAGTTTTGTGCTGGGACTGTTTCTTGGATATATATTTCGCAAATGGAACAATCTCTGGTATGCCATCATTCTTCATATGCTCATTAATTTACTGCCGTTTAAGGGGGGAGGTGGTTATTATCAACCACCCCGCCCTCCGAATCGGAGGACACCCCTCCTTGAAAAGGAGGGGAATTCTATACTTTCCAAACAGGCTCTAAGCTCCTGTTTGTGATTAAATATTTGCAAAATGAGCAACGATTGGTATATACGATAGACGGAAGTGGTACAATATATCATAAAGGGTTGCCCCTGTAGCTCAATCGGACAGAGCAGTCCCGTCCTAAGGGAAAGGTTGGCAGTTCGAGTCCGCCCAGGGGCACCATTTTTCTAATGAAGAACACAAAAGACACTGATTATTATCGCATACTCATCCTTCGTACGATCGGGAATTTTATGATTCTCTCGTCACTTTTTATGATCGGAAAGACCTTTTATCAGCCAGTACGGGAAGAACTGCGGTATTTGTACGAACAACAAACACAAAAAGAATATATTGTTGCCACAAACGAGACAGAAGCAAAAACAATCATACAGCGTGATTTTGGATCGCACGCAGCAAAAGGTTCACTTCGAGAAGTGCTTGAACGCGAGAATGTCGGGTTACTTATTCCCGCAGATCCAAACTTCAGCATTGTCATACCAAAAATTGCAGCAAATGCACCGGTTATCGCAAATGTTGACGCTGGCGATAGAGAAGACTATTTGGAAGCTTTGAAAAAAGGAGTTGCCCAGGCGCAAGGTTCGGCATTTCCAGGCGAAGGAGGCCACATCTATATGTTTGCACACTCCACTGATTATGTCTGGAATGTCGGTTCATACAATGCGGTATTTTATTTACTCTATAAACTTGAAACAGGAGATGAGGTCGACATTTTTTACAAGGGCCAGAGATTTGTCTATAAAGTGACCGGAAAAGAAATTGTAAATCAGGATGAGGTCGAGTATATCATTCGAAAAACCGACAAAGAATTTTTGACTCTTCAGACCTGCTGGCCTCCAGGAACGACGCTGAAGCGGCAGATGATCTTTGCTGAGAGGGTAGTAGAAAATAAATAGTAATACTAGTTTTTTATTTTAGATAGATGAATATGTGCAATTTTCCATGTTGGCTGTTTAACTAATACAAAAGTTGCCCTTCCATCAATTGAAATATGTTCACCGGTGTATGCTTTGTTATCTATCAACATTCCTTTTTGGTTTAATTCCAAAGCTACAACAGCTGTATCGCCAAATACGCTTATTTTCAAATTTTTAATTTGATAGTCATAATCTGAAATGCTTATGAATTTTAATTCCTCCAATTCAATCGTATTTTGAAAATCTTTTAGATCATATGGTGGTAAATCACTAAAACTTGAAAATCTGGAATCATTGAGATGGATATCTCTGAGTAATGAAAAATCCTTTGTCTTTCCTGATTCAAGCAACGTTTCAATTATTTTAATAATTTCTTCATTTTCAGACAAAATGGCTATTTTAAAATATGAAAAATTATCAGTTTAAGTCTTCTGGACTAAACACATCAAAAAATACTGGTAATTTTCTGAGAATCTTTATTAATTATCA
>LBTJ01000027.1 GCA_000990445.1 Candidatus Roizmanbacteria bacterium GW2011_GWA2_37_7 | reverse complement strand
AAAGTGGTTATACATTGATAGAGATGGTAATTACAATTTAATAATGGCCATAAACTTTAAGTACACGGAATCAACCTTAATAAATATCCAACAATATCTTTCTACGTCACCGAACAAAATTGTTCTCACTGGTCGAACCCTTACAATTCCTGAAATCGTCACCGTTTCGCGAAAAGAAACTAAAGTGCTGTTTACTGATGATAAGAAGGTTCTTGAACGAGTAAAAAAGTGTTACGAACATATGATGGATGACGTAAAAAATGGAGTCCCAGTATATGGCTGTAATACTGGATATGGTGCACAAGCATCCAGAGTTTTGATAGAAGGTAATAAAGAAGAAAAAGTGCGACTTGCTCAAAAAGTATCAGAAGGAATAACTCATGTAGATGTATCAGTGGGACCAACGTTCAGCAAAGATGTGGTACGAGCTGCAATGTTAATACGGGTCAACACGCTGATGCAAGGTGTAAGCGCAGTCAAGCTTGAAGATCTGGATAAATATAGACAGCTCTTGAACAAAAACATTACTCCAATAGTGGGTCAATATGGTGGAATTGGAGCTTCGGGAGATCTTGCACATAACTGTCGCGTGATGAATGTTTTGCGAGGTTATCCGGGAACAAAAGTCATTGACAAATTAGGGCGTGAGAGTGATGCTGCGAGCTCATTAAAGAAGCATAATATTAAATTTTTACGACTTGATCCAAAGGCCGGGCTTGGTTTGGTCAATGGAGATAATTTTTCAACCGCACTTGCTCTGTTATTAGCAGTGGATACGCTAGATCTTCTTCTTATAACAAGCGTTCTTGGCGCAATGGTGATTGAAGTTCTGAATGGAACAAATAGGTCATTTCACCCTTTGTTGGCGAATATGCGCGCACATAAGGGTCAAAAAGAAGTTGCCGAATTATATCGATATCTGCTCTCAGGAAGCAAGCTTGCCTATCAAGAAATGGATAAACACAAGAGGCGTCCGCCCGGTATTAAAGTCCAAGATGCGTATAGTCTGCGATGTATTTCTCAGTATCAGGGGGTTAATTTTGAAAAAATAAAAAGAATTTTTGAAACAATTACCATTAATGCAAACTCAGTATCGGACAATCCCCTCTGGGTTACGGAAGACCAAGTTACAGAAAACGAAAAGCCGTGGAATTGGGTGAGTGGAGGTAATTTTATCGCGATGCATATGGTTGATGTCATGGACGAGTTACGGAAAATCATGACCCAAACTGTCAAGCTTAACGATCGGCATTTAGCTCGAATGGTCAATCCAAATGAGAATAATGGGCTGCCGGCTAATTTGTCTGATCCTCAAGCAATCACACGATGTGCATTTAAAGGAGTTCAGATACAATCAGGTATGTTTGATGTATATTCAACATTACTTTCAATGCCAGTAAGCACGATGTTTGGTGTTCATGAAGAAGCCAATCAAGACATTACTTCTCATGCTCTAACTTCAGGAATATTAGGGTTGGAAAATTTAAGAATAGCACGTTATTCGACTGCACAAAATTTACTTGCTGTAGCTCAGGCAGTTGACCTCAGAGGAGGAAGAAAGCACCTTTCGCGGCGAACTGTCCCACTTTATGATTTTGTTCGGAAACATGCGAATTACACAGAAACAATGTTCAATAAACTTCATACAATAAATGATTTAGAGAAATTTTCCATAAACGATCTTGAAGCGACATTTATTAATACATCAGGAAAAGCATGGCAAAAAAAAGGAGAATTGTTTGCGTTAAATCTGTTTCAGCAAGCTTCTAAAAGAGTTCCGGCTTATGCTTCATTTTTAAAAAAAAATTCAATAAGTCCTGAAACAATTAAAAGCTATGAAGATTTGCAAGAAATCCCATGTACTGACAAAAAAAATTATTTTGATAAATATCAACTAAAAGATTTGGTTTGGGACGGAAAAATCAAAGATAAATATGTTATAAGTTCGAGCTCTGGAACAACCGGAAAACCTTATTACTGGTTATCTCATCCCTCTGAATTTATTCAAGGAGCTGCGGTCCATAAATATATTTTTCATAAAATATTGAATATACGCAAACCAACTCTCCTCATCGTCAATTTTGGTATGGGAACATGGGTGGCAGGAATATATACGTTTTTAAGCACATATTTTGCTGGAGACAATAAGCATCCTATTTCTCTTATAACTCCTGGATTTAACAAAAATGATACGCTATCTATCCTTAGTAATATTGCACCTCACTATAAAGATGTAATTATTGCTGGATACCCAACATTTATTAAAGATATTATCGAACAATCAAGTTATTCCAAAACACAGAATTTGAAATATATTCTTGCAGGAGAAGGAATATCTGAGTCATGGAGATCATATTTATTAGATCTCACGGAAAACAAAAATATGTTTGATGTATGTTCAATCTTAGGATCAGCAGATGCGGCATTTATGGGATTTGAAACAAAACAAACTATATTATTGCGCAGGCTTATCCAAAACAATACTTCTATCAAAAAAAAAATATTTAATGAAGAAAGGACTCCCTCGATAGTTTCCTTTATTCCAAACTATCGTTTTTTTGAAGAGCAAAATAGCAATCTTATTCTTACAGCAAATAGAGCAATGCCACTTATTCGATATAACACGCAAGATTATGGAGGAGTATGTTCATATGAAAAATTATCCAAAGTTTTAAAAAAAGAGGGAATTGATTTTGCAAAAAAATGCGGGCAAGAGCACATACCGATATATAATTTACCACTCGTCTACTTGTTTGGAAGAGGAAAATTCAATGCCACAATCTATGCTGCAAATATTTATCCAGAAAATGTAAAAGATGTTCTTTCAGATAAAAAAATAAGACGCTATACAACTGGGAAATTTATTCTAGAGACTAAATATAGTGACAAACAAAATCATTACTTGTTACTAAATATTGAACTTAAAGAATCTATCAAGTCAAATAAAAAAATACAGAATATGATTGGAGAAGTGTTTGTAACTAAAGTGAGTAAGATTAATAGTGAATATCATAGAGTATTCGAGGAGTACGGTAATAAGGTAAAACCAATAGTCAAATTATTTAAATACAGCGAACCTCATCTTTTCTCAAGAAGTCGATTGTCAAAGACAAGTTAAACCCTTTATATAATAATAATTATTAAATGTTAAAAAAATGTTTAATTATGTCTGATAATAAAATAAAAGAAGATATTGTTAAAGAATTACAACAGACACGCAACCCACATCTTCCGCCTGAAGAATTAAAAAATATAAGAGTATCTCCTCTGATATTAGATACAAAATCTAAACATCCGTTTCATCTTACACCAAAAGCATCCTCTGAACTCTCAACTTCTCGTAACAGAAACTTAATATATCCAGATGAGCAGGCTAAATTAAGAAATACAGTAGTAGGCTTTTTTGGATTAAGTGTTGGTAGTCATGCGGCCGTTACATGGATGATGGAGTCGCGGGCAGATGTTATTAAAATAGTTGATCCAGATAAAATTTCTGCCACAAATTTAAATAGGATTCGCGTAGGTTGGGAAAGTGTTGGTCGTTACAAAGCAGTAATAATCCAGAAAGAACTTCAAGAAATAAATCCTTATGCAACCGTTCTCTCGTTTACCAAGGTAAGAGAAAGCAATATTAAGAAGATCTTTTATACGAGACCTAGTTTGAATGTGGTGGTTGATGAGATAGATGACATTAAGGGGAAATTACTATTACGAAAATTTGCTCAATATTTGAGAATTCCTGTCATATCTGCAATTGATGTAGAAGATGATATATTTGTAGACATTGAACGATATGACATTAATGAACATCAAAAACTTTTTAATAATAGACTTCCCGACATTTCGGAAGTTAATGTTAGTAATTTGTCCGAAAAAGAAAAAAAACAATTGATAATAGAGTTAGTGGGTATTGAAAAAGTCTCAGAAAGAATGTTGAATTCAGTATTTGGGATAGGAGCAACAATTGTGAATTGGCCACAGTTAGGAGCAACAGCTACTATAGCTGGTGGGGTAATTGCATCTTTGATTAAAAAAATTATCTTGGGAGAGAATATTAAAAGTGGTCGATATTATTTATCCTTAAACAATATTTTTGTGAGCGATTTCAATAGCATTAGGCGAGTTAATGAACGGCGGAAAAAGATACGAGCAATTAATAAAGTTCTTAATCAAATATGAGTTGGCATATTAAAGCTGGTGATTTTCCTAGGAGTCGCGATTTTGAAGACCAAATGAAGTTTATTTTATCTTATGCTGTTCTTGCGCCAAGCAGTCATAATACACAGCCTTGGAAATTCGAAGTTGACAAGAAAAATCGATATCTACATATTTGTTTAGATTGGCAAAATACGTTACCCTATTCTGACAGATTAAATAGAGAAGCTTATATAAGTCTTGGTTGCACATTAGCAAATTTAATCGTAGCTCTTGAGTATTTTGATTGCTTATATTCAATAGAATATTTTCCAGAAGATTCAGTGGAAGATATAGCAATAAGAGTAAAAATTGGGCAACGTATCAAAAGAAATACTAAAAATAATTTATCAAGCCTACTGCCTTATATTACAAAACGAATAACCAATCGTTTTTTCCCTGAAAAAAAGCCTATTAGTAAAGATATTCTCCTTGATATTAAAAGAAACAATGATGAAAAAGACATTAGGACAATTTTCGTTACTAATAACAATGAAATTAAAAAGACGGCTCAAATAATGTATCAAGCAATTTATCATGCCTTTGGAGATAAAATGTTTAAAGAAGAGCTTTCAAAATGGGTAAGGTCAAACTATACGAGAGCAAACGATGGGATTCCACTATATGATAGCGGAATACCATCACCTCTCACAATCTTAGCTCCTTTATTGATAAAGTTAGTTCCTCCAAAACTGCAGGCAATGAGAGATAAGAAGTTGGTAGAGAATTCGTCATCATTATTGATTCTTACAAGTGAAAATAATAATAAAACGGCCTGGATAAAAACTGGGAAAGTATTTGAATTCTTAGCTCTTGCAGGGACGGCACATTCTTTATTTTTTTCACCAATGGCTGGAATAATAGAACATGAAGATTCTTGTATTAATTTGAAAAAAACTTTGCATATTAAGGAGTATCCACTTTTTTTTGCTCGAATAGCTTATGTAAATAAAATTCCTCCGCATAGTCCCAGGCGTTTAGTAGAGTGAATTTTAAAGTTAATGAATTTTGAATTATATGCCAAGAAAACTAAAACGAGTTCCTGAAAAGGATTTAGTAATGAGCGACATAGATTCGGTTTCCTTTTATGATAAGGAAGGTTTACTTGGATTTTTACGCCCAGTATATCTAATGGGAGCAGATATTATTACAGCAATTTTCCCAAAGAAAGGTGTTTGTCTTGATATAGGTTGTGGTTCGGGAAGATATACTATTGAATACACAACAAGAATTCCTCTTTTAAAAGTGGTTGCTTTTGATCTGTCTCCACGAATGATTAGACTCGCAAAAAAAAATCTTAGGGAGAGTTCTTTAATAAAACCGAATTTAAATAAACAAATCAATTTTGAAGTTGGCAATATGTTAAATTTAGAGCGATTCAGATCGCAAAGTTTTGATGCAATCGTTTGTTCTTACACCCTACATCATTCAATAGATAAAGATGAAGTTATTTATGTTTTAGATCAAATTAAACGAATCTTAAAACCAGAAGGTGCCTTATATATTTATGATTTAATTCGGCCAGATACTATTGAAGCCCTAAAACTTATCGAAGAAAAATTTTTGAGGGATTATCCTTCAATTTTTAGAATAGACACGGTCAATTCATTACGAGCCTCTTTCAGTGCCAAGGAACTAATAGAAATAGTTCGACAAAGTTCGCTAAATAACCTAGAGCATTTTATATCTTCTAGGGGAGTGATTATTTTAAAGCTTTATGAAAGGAATCGCTCCAAATATGAAGAGTCCAAGTCATTAAAAGAGTTTATAAGCTATTCGAAGTCAATAAAAGCTAGATATATTAGTGGATTAAAAATGTTTAAAGAAGCGGGTTTAGATCTTCACAAACTCAGTGCAAGACAATAGAAATTTGGTACAACACCCCGTTGATTTATCTTCTTTACTCTCTATTGAAGGAGTTTTGGCAAAATGGCATAATAAATGGTAATGAATATACAATTAGCTTTACTTCTTTTTGCAATTGCTGGGAATAGTCTCCTGGGTCTATTTACTTTTTATAAAAATCCAAAAAGCTGGACTAATAGATTATTTTCTTTATTTACTCTTTTTTTAAATAGTTATCTAATCTTTAATCATCTCTCTTTAAATCAGAGTTCTGATGAAGAGACTCTTTTTTGGATTAGAGCAGTAATGTCAAATGCAGTTATTCTTGGTTTGTTATTTTATTTTCTTGCCAAGACATTTCCGCAAAAAGAGTTTATTTTACCAAGGTGGCAACTGATTCTTAGTCTAGTTGCTACTACTATTTTATTCTTTCTTACTCAAACAGATTTAATTTTTCAAGGATATGAAAACGAAACAAACAATCCCATTCCTGGAAAAGCAATTGGATTGTTCGCTTTATATACACTTATATTTTTAAGCGGAGGATTTATTGAATTAGCTTTGAAACTAAAAAATTCTACCACAATTGAAAAAATCCAGACAAAGTTATTTATCTTAGGAACGATATTTATGTTTGTTTTAATTTTAACAACAAATTTTCTCTTTGTAGTCGTTTTTAAAGCGACGGCTCTAGTTGGCTTGCTCCCTCTGTATACTCTAGCGTTTGTTGGATTTATAAGTTACGCCATCATTAAACATCGTTTCCTTGACATCCGTTTCATTATTGTTCGTTCTATAGCATACACGCTTCTTACCCTTTTTATTGCCCTTGGATATGTTTCCGTATTATTCAACTTTGCGTTTTTTATAGGAAGAGAGAGTCCATCAATATCTACGCTTCAACAATTCATTGTTCCAACAATTTTAGCTGTTTTTTTTGCAATCTCATTCCAACCTCTCCGCAGGCTATTTGAAAAACTCACAGACAGGCTTTTTTACAAAGACCACTATGACTCAAACACCCTTCTCTGGAATCTCAGTAGCACAATGGCTTCTACCCTAGATATTTCAAAGCTTTCTTCGTCAATACTTGGACAGCTACGAGACTCAATAAAAATTAATTATGCTGTAATTGTACTCATTCGCAAAAAAACAATTATTTGGGTAGGAAGTTCTGGGAATACGAAAGGGAGAGTATTCAAAGGCAAAGATATATTAGATATAATTCATAAATCTCATACTTCGTCTCGCAAGCTTGAGCAAATTATTATATATGAAGAACTTTCCGAGGGGAGAACAAAAGACGTGATGCGGGAGCATGGGGCGACCATAGTACTACCCCTTATTGTCCATTCTGATTTGATCGGCGGATTGCTTCTCGGGGAAAAATCTTCTGGCGAAATATACTCATCGGAAGACGTTGATCTTCTAAAAATCGTTGCTCCAGAAGTTGCCGTTGCAGTAAGGAATGCCATGTCATATGATGAAATCAAACGTTTTAATATCACTCTTGAGCAGGAAGTCAAAAATGCTACTACAAGGCTTCAAAACGCCAACAAACGCCTCAAAGAACTTGATGTCCTCAAAGATGAGTTTGTCTCAATAGCATCACATGAACTTCGCACTCCGATGACTGCGATCAAAAGCTATTTATGGATGGCTCTCAATAAATCTCCTCAAAAACTTGGAAATCCTTTGAAAAAATATCTTAATATTTCATATCAGTCGACCGAACGACTCATACATCTTGTCAATGACATGCTCACAGTTTCTCGTATTGAACGCAACAAAATTGAGATTAAAAAACAGCCGTTTGATATTATTGAGATACTCAAACTTATCTTTGATGAATTAAAAATTACCGCAGAAGAGAAAAAGATCAAACTTTTATTAAAGTATAATCCAGGAGAGATGTATCAACTGCATGGTGATAAAGAAAAACTTCGTGAAGTATTTCAGAATCTTGTAGGAAATTCACTCAAATTTACTCCGGAGAATGGACGTATCGTTATTAAGGTCAAAAAGGAACGAGCAACTATTGCTATTTCAGTTTCGGATACAGGGTCAGGAATTCGTGAAGAAGATCAGTCAAAGCTTTTCAAGAAATTCAGTAAAATTGAATACGCATACGCCAATCACAGCAGCCAGCATGGGACTGGTTTGGGGCTGTATATCTCAAAACAAATCGTTTCTTTACACAATGGAGATATTACAGTACAATCAGAGGTAGACAAAGGAAGTACATTTACTGTTCGTTTACCCCTCATACAAGATAAAGGGGGCGAATCAATAAAACATGTCTGACAAAACCGCAAAAAAAATAATGGTTGTTGAGGATGAGCAATACCTTCGAGAGTTGTATGTGCAGATTCTGCAACAAGAAGGATACGTTGTGGATATTGCAGAAGACGGTGAACAAGCGCTTGCAAAATTGACACAAAATGAGTACGACCTTATTCTTCTTGATGTGATCTTGCCAAAAATGGATGGGCTTCAAATACTGGAAAAATTATCAAAAATGGGTAAAAAAAATTTTAATAATACGGTTTTGCTGACAAATCTCGGGCAAGATTTAGTTGTTGCAAAAGCACTTGACTACGGCGTTCGGGGATATATGGTCAAAAGCGACTTTACTCCAGAGGAGTTAATAAAAGAGGTAAAAGGGTACTTAGAGAACGGTATAGTCAGATCTGCCCTGTAATAGTTTATTGTATGTATGTTTCAAAAAAATAATTCCGGTCAAGCTTTGATTATCATAGTGCTTATTATTGCACTTGTGCTTACGGTGATTGCTGCATCTTCATATCAGTTGACTGTCGAAACCAAGAGCTCGAAACTGCAAGAAGAGTCAGTACGCGCGCTTGCCGCAGCTGACGCTGGTATTGAGGTTGGATTGCAGATTGCAAACACCAATCCAAATCTTCCTCCTCAAAGCTATACGTTTGCTTCTCAAAATATTCTATTGCCAGGAGTTGATGCAGTGCGTAGCGAGATATTTATTACCAATACTTCTCAATCGGATTTTGTGTCGTCAATGATACTCAAGGATGATCAGTTTACATTTTATACCAGCGATTACCCGTCATACCTCAATCCCTATAACGGTACCTTACGTTTATTTTTTGGTTCTGAAGGAGCTGTAGACTGCGGTTCCCGTACTGCCCCGGCTCTTGAGCTCACTATTATATATCGCGCAAACAACGATATGGAGCGAAGAGTGGTTGAGCCT
>LBTJ01000026.1 GCA_000990445.1 Candidatus Roizmanbacteria bacterium GW2011_GWA2_37_7 | reverse complement strand
GAACTATTTACGCTCAAATTTAATACTTACTTAGCCGATGAAATTACTGCACGTACTGCTTGCTCCGCTCCAGCAGGGCGAACATTATCAAGGGGAGTAAATTTACCTACGGGCATTCTTTCTGGTGGTATGGGTTGATTAGCTGCTAAAAATGGAACTTCAGGTAAGACTAAAATCCCGTCATTATGGAAACCTTCGATTTTCTGTTGAGTAGTATCAATTATCGTTGCAGGTCCACTATTACTTTTTCTTGCAGCACGCCTGATTAGTTCTTTAGGGTCTCTACTATACCCCATAGGATTATTCATTCCTCCAGCGATCGCAATACTTTTTACCCTCTTTCCAAGCGATTTAACACAATCAGCAGTGTGAGGAAAACGCCATACTTTTCTATTATCATTATATTCTGCATGTTGACCACCAACTAAAACAACTGTTTTCCCATCAGTAGTTTGTTGACTAATTATTTCCGCAGCTTCCTCTTCACTCTCTTTTGCGTATGGTTTCCCTTCGGTTTCCATATCTTTTCCCCAAGAAGCAAAGGGATATACTCTTATTCCAGCTTTAACCAATTCTGTAACTAACTGTTGTTTTGTTTGTCTTACTGTTGGGTTTCCAAAACCAAACGACCAATCAACTTCACTAGCTCGATCTATATTTCCTGCATTTATCTCATCAAATATTTTTTGTAACCTGGGATTTTGATTTATTTCAAACCCAAAAGACGTAACCCCAGCAGTTTTAAAAGCAACGACTTGCGCAAGAAGATAATCTGGGATGGCGTAATCAGTATGTATATCTCCATACATTAATACATCTGTGTCAGCAAGCAGCGAAACAGTATCAACAGGAGTTCTAATCTCTAATATTTTTTCTGCATCTCCGACATTTTTTAAAGATAGCTCTTGTTGAGTGGAGATAACAGGTTTGGCACTAGCAGCTATATGTTCTATTCCTTGTTGTTCTTCATCGTGCATATATATACAGTCAAGTATACCACCACCATAGGTGGTGGCATGCTTACAGCCTGAAAGGCAATTTATAATTGTGTCTTATTGTTACTTTATCCTTTCTGATCTTTTTCTTGTGCCCACTTGACATATTTACGTATCTTTTCTTCATCAAGTCCTACTGTTGATACACAGTATCCTCTTGCCCAAATGTGTCTTCCCCAATATTTACTGCTGAGCTCTTTCTGTTCTTGAAAAAGTTTGATTGCTACTTTTCCTTTCAACCATCCCATGATTTCACTGATTGAGTACTTGGGTGGAACTGACAAAATCATGTGAACATGATTGGATTGGATATTAATCTCCTCAATATCGATTTGATCCTTCATGCCACATAACTTGTATAATTCATTTCGTACCTTAATCTCTACTTTCCCTTCAAGTACATAGAATCGATATTTCGGACAAAATACGATATGATACTTACATAACCACACGCTGTGACTTAATCGTTTATACGTATGTTTCATAGCTTCAGTTCTGAGCGCCTTTCAGGCTGAAGCTATGTTTATTGTAAATGATACGGTTAAACCTTCTCCATAGTCACCGCCAGAGGCGGTGGATATATGTGAATTATATCGTTTGTTCCGATTTTTGTTTAATAAAAATCCATCGTCATATTTAATAGAGTAGATCTTCTTATAAAGAAAAGCAATGAACGTTTCATTAGAACATTTTATTACTATAAGATAAAAGAATAGCGCATCTAGATTATCAAAATGAAATAATTTTTATTTTTTTGCGGAGAGGGTGGGACAGTATTGGAACTTTTTACAACTCAATGACTTTTATGAATTTGTAATTAATTAATCCAAATATCTATATCAATTTTTTCACCAACTAGTTGTTCAAAATAGCTAGCTGCAATGGCAATCCCAACAGAAGTTAAAGATAGATGACTTATGTCTGTTTTATCCCAAAGATCCAATATTTTTTTTCCGATACTAGTTTCTGTTGTAATTTTTTTCTTTATCTCCTCATTATTTTTAATATGATTTCGATATATTACGGTTAATTTTTTGATGATTTCTACATCAATTTTCTTTCTTTTTAAATATGTTTCAAGGTCAGATTCATTTTTTACTCGTATCATAAATTTATCTTCCTTTAAATCCAAGGTGATGATTTCTTTTTTTATTTCTAAAGGTAAATTTAGATTATCAATCTGTTCCTTTTCAACTAAATTTAAAAATAAAAATGCGTACTCCTGTCTATGTATAGCTACTAAATCCCAGCTACTTATTCCTACACTTCCACATCCAGTATATTCAATATGTTGGAATGCTGCCATTGTATGATTAAAATCTATAAATGGTTTTATATGAGTCTCAAAATATTTTATATATGTCTCCCAAGATCTAATTCCACTATAAGAAGTGTGTTTAAGTAAATAAGAGAGAGTTATTATTTTTAGCTGATCTACTGTCAACTTGCCTATAGTCGAAATTGCCTCATCATACACAATTTTTTTTAAGTCCTTATCATCGTTATTAATTCTTTGAGTGATTAGTGATGATAGATTCTTGTGCAATTCCAGAGAGGATGAACGACTGGCCGTAATAGCAGCAGTTTTAGATATGAATTGAAAGTCGGGAGATGAAATTACTTTTTTTAAATCTTCGCCCTGTTTTATTAATTTCCCTAAATTTTCCGTAAGTGTACAGAAATATGACTTTTGATTAGATTCTATTTGTTTTTTTGTATCAGCTGGCAATTCTCCAAAAACTGAGTTCATTAGTTGTTTTGAAACCTCTTCAATTGAGTATAGCGCAATGGTACCATTTTGATTTAAAACGATATTTTTTCCCGCTTGTAGGTTTGTGGAGCTATCGCCCGATTTTTGATTACTTATCATTTTTATATTTATTAAGAGTAATATTCTTTCCCTGAATATTTTTACTGCACTTACCACTTTTCTGAATAAAGGTATGGCTGTTATCAACGGTAGATGTAGGTTTGCCTGGTGTAAACAGATTGATTAGGTACTTAAACAAACCAGTGACTTTTACTATGATTGTAGTAATTAGAAACAAAATTACTGCTAAAAAACCTTGATTTTCATTCGACCAATATTTAACTTTTTCAATTATATCCATCCCCACAATTATATAACTTTTTATAAATTAGAGATCATTCAAAAAGAAAAAAACAAAAAAAGGATAAAAAAAAGAAAAAAAGACGGTTTTTTTGTACCAAAAATCCCGTAGGGTTTTTGATATGCTTACGTAGTCTTTTTTTTAATTCAGATTGACTATTTAAAATATAGGAATACCCTGCGTGTGGTGAGTGTTCCATCAATAAAAAAATACCAATCAAAATAAATAATAAGAAAGTGTATTTTTCTTTTATTGGTAATGGATTCAAACCTCCATCTCTCTGGAGCGAATTCCTACCAACCCTCTATCGTTTTTTTGTTGATAGTATTATTTTTGCAAGCGTGTTTCTATCCCACAACTCAACATTATTCGCTTCAGCAAGACGTTTCGCTTGTTCTGTAAAGTAGTTATTCGTTACTACACATGCTTTTGTGCAACTGTGCATATGAAGAGAGCCATATACCTCTTGAACAGCCTTAACTCCTACAGAATTATGCCAACATTTAGCTTGAACGACAGTCCTTTCTCCTTGTTTTTCTATTATAAGATCTGCTCCATAGTCTCCTTTGTTCGACCCGACTATTTTAGTAGCATATCCAAGTTTCTCAAAAAGTATAGCTAAGAATTTTTCAAAATCATCACCGCTCATGTGATCTATTTCAAATATTCCGGCCGTGCTGAACTGATAGTGCTTATAAAACAATAGTACAAGTTTTCCGATTACTACGATGAGCAGAAGAGTATAAAGCGGCCATATCAACTGAAAAGACTGAAAAAGAGATTGAAATGCTATTTCGCTAAAATTTATATACATTTGTCGATAATTTTATCTTTTTCCTATAATAAACACTTGCTATGTAAACTATGTAAACAAAATCGATTTTATATTTTTGCGGAGAGGGTGAGATTCATCCGCCCGAATGCGGTGGGGGCGAGATTCGAACTCGCGATCCCGTTGCCGGGATACTGGTTTTCAAGACCAGCTCGTTAGGCCACTCCGACACCCCACCGCCCTATGGCGGATTCAAGACCGACGCACTTTTATCCGCCTTTGGCGGAAGGCCACCCCGCCAATTCGGCGGGCAGGTATGCGACATCTCCTTATTAGCTATTAGCGATTTTGTATGATCGGATTTTGTTAATTAACCCATTCAACAATTTTCCCACTTCATTTATTTTTTCTTAACCAACTCTTTAGAATAAACTTCCTACGCCTCTATTCTTCTCATTATCATTGTTTTAGCTGCGTGATTTTGTTTTATCTCAAGTTCACGTTTTCGTGCTATAGTTTCTTCTGAATATGCTTCGAAATATACCAATCGCCAAGGAACTCCATATTGTGATCCTTTCACGAGACCTTTGTTATGCGTCTCAATTCGTTTCTTCAAATCCTCAGAATATCCAACATACATATCTCCATTTGCACCACTTTTTAGGAAATAGACACAATACATAGCTGAGATCCGTGCGGGAATCGAACCCGCGCATAGAAGTTTTGCAGACTCCCGCGTTTCCACTTCGCCAACGGATCAATAGAGAACCCAATCTAAAATAACGTTTTGTCCCGCAAAGCGGGATCCTGCTCTGCAGGACAGACCCTTGCCTTACCTCTTGGCTACCAGGCCGACACATGAGACATATTGTACCTTATTTACACCTATCTGCCAAACATTTCTTAAGATGATATACGCATTTCTTTGGTGTCATTATTTTTATTGGATGCACTCTTTGAAGAACGCTTGGTTTCATAAAATCCTTTGTATTATGAGTAATAAGGTAATCTACTTTTAATATATGTGCAGCAGCAAGCACAGGAGTATCTTTTGCTGAAATAATATCCACATATTGCGTCACTATCTCTACATTTGGATCTTCAATTACAATCAGTTTACTTTTAAGAATAAGGGCATTAAAACGTTGTTTTTGGATTTCATTAAACTTTTTTCGTACATTCTTTTTTGACTCTAATAAAACATATTCGGAAATATATCCTTCAATTTTTTGTTTTCGACAATAACTCAAAATACGCGCTGACGCACCTGTCTTAGATCCTACTGCAGCAATTATTACAGATGAATCAAAAAATACTTTCTTCATGGAATATCATTCCAAACTTCTTTTGTTTCATCAGCCATTTCCTGAGTGAGTATATCGTCTTTAAGCCATCTATTTACTTCTTCGTTACTAAATATTCGTACCTTTCGCTCTTGATTCTGTGGCTCAAGAATAATTTTATTATTTATAAGCTTAGCTTTCACTACATCTTTTTCTCGGATACCTGTTTGCTCCCTCCATGCCTTTGGAATAGTTATCAAACCATTACTGAGAATTTTGATCCACTCTTCCTGGATATCTTGTTGTTGAGCTTGCATAAGAAAATGAAAATATAATATTATGATATTTTAACATACAGTTTTCATTCCTACAATGCACAATCTGATCTAATTTAGATATAATAGATACTATGCAATCAATCACGACTTCAGCACCAGGTAAACTTTTACTTATGGGCGAGCATGCTGTCGTATATGATCATCCATGTATAGTGACTGCGGTAAATCATCGGATGAAGATCCGTCTCTTTCTAACAGACGACAATCAAATGACGCTCAATGCTCCAGATGTCGAAGTCATGAATTATCAAAAATCTGTTAGTAGTCTTGTATCTCACGATATGCCAAAAGGGGCTCAGTTTGTGGAAATAGCAGTTCGGAACTTTTTTCAAACATATCATCTCAAACAGGGAATAAACATCACATCAACATCTGATTTTTCATCTCAGTTTGGATTTGGCTCTTCATCAGCTGTCACGGTAGCTACTATCAAGGCATTATCTGAAATTTTTGACAAATCAATGTCTGATCGAGAATTGTTTGATCTGTCATATAAAACAGTTCTCGATATTCAGGGTAAAGGATCAGGATTTGATGTTGCTGCTGCTGTATACGGCGGTACACTGTTTTTTGTGACTGGTGGAAAACGCATTGAACCAATTTCGGTACAAAATATTCCTCTTGTAGTTGGCTACACTGGAGTCAAGGCTGATACTGTCAAAATAATAGAGCGCGTTAAAAAAATCGCTGATCAATATCCGATATTTGTTGAGGGTATTTATGGGCTCATTGAGGAACTGGTAAAAGAAGCAAAAACATGCCTTGAAAAAAATAATTTTGCAGAGTTTGGTAAATTGATGATTATGAATCAAGGATTGCTGGAGTCACTTGGCGTAAGTACTGAAAAACTCAGTCAAATGAACTCGGGAGCAATCAAAGCTGGAGCATACGGGGCCAAACTATCTGGAGCAGGTGGTGGGGACTGTATGATCGCTGTAGCACCTGCAGAAAAACGATCTGAAGTATCAACTGCTATTGAAAAATCTGGCGGTACAATTATTGATGTTCAAACAAATACAAATGGTATTCGTGTAGAATAATATTTTATGAAAGCAACAGCAATCGCCCATCCAAATGTCGCACTCATCAAGTACTGGGGACGAAAAGATGAAAAACTCCGACTTCCAACCAATGGGAGTATTTCGATCAACCTGAGTGAAATGACAACTACTACTACGGTCGAGTTTTCCGAAAACTACAAATCAGATCACATACAAATTGATAAACAAAATCTTTTTGACGAAGCAGATCGTGTGATCAAACACCTTGATCAAATACGAACTATTGTCAACTCTGCTCTCAAAGCAAAAGTAGTATCAGAAAACAATTTTCCTTCAAGTACCGGACTTTCCTCATCTTCATCCGGATTTGCTGCGCTCACGGTCGCGGCAACAACGGCACTTGGTTTGAAACTCAGCGAAAAGCAGCTCTCAGTTCTAGCGCGCCTTGGATCAGGATCTGCGTGTAGGTCTATACCTGACGGATGGGGAGAATGGAACGATGCGGATACGAGTGAGGGTTCATATGCGCATTCGATATTCCCAAAAGATCACTGGGATATTGCCGATGTAGTTGCCGTGGTAAGCAGCGAAAAAAAAGATATCTCAACCTCTAAAGGTCAGAAGCTGGCACAAACCAGTCCGTTTTTTGAAGCTCGTCAAGCATCAATGAACCATAAACTGAACACATTAAAAATAATAATTACAAACAAAAATTTTCAGAAATTTGGGGAATTCGTAGAAGCAGAAGCATTAAATATGCATGCTGTCATGATTACCTCTTCTCCATCTCTTATTTACTGGTCTGTTGGAACGATCCAATTAATGAAGCAAATTAAAAAATGGAGAGCAGAAGGAATGCCTGCATATTTTACGATAAATACCGGACAAGATATCCATATTCTGATTGAACAAAAAAATGTAAAAAAATTGATATGCAAACTTCAAGAGCTTATGTATGTCAAAAAAATTATTCAAAACACAGTCTCATCCGGTACATTTACCTCAAAATCACATCTTTTTTAATCCTACTTGACAAACACAATTGTTATCACGTATTCTGAATATATCCATTATAAATTCACATTACAATCATGGTAAAAAAAGAATATAAACCTCATGACAGTGTCATAATCCAAGCTGGAATTCTTTTCGTTATTGTTTCAGCTATTGCAATCACTGCGTATGTGTTTGCAAACTTCTTTCCAATAAATCAGGTTGGGGCAGGATATTAAATAAAAGTAACTGATAATTACTTCAGGACTGCATCCTTCAAAGAGAATTCATACTATTGAGTTATAATAGGATTATTGTTTGTGGTGACATCAATACAGCGCATCAAGAGATTGATCTTGCGCGTCCAAAAGAGAATGTTAAGCATACTGGCTTTCTCCCTGAAGAGCGAATATGGATTGATCGTTATTTGCAAGCGGGTTTTGTAGATACCTTTCGAGATCGCTATCCAAACAAAAAAGAT
>LBTJ01000025.1 GCA_000990445.1 Candidatus Roizmanbacteria bacterium GW2011_GWA2_37_7 | reverse complement strand
ATGGTGGTGACATAATTTTCATTTTATGACCGGTTTTTGGATCTTTGTACACATGCTTCAGATAATATGCATAAGGACATTGAAGAAAGTCGCTTATTGATGTATGAGAAACCCAAACTGCGCTAAATTTATCTGGTGCCATTGTATAGCTATTATACAATACTGTCTTATTTCAGCTCATTTTCAGATTTGCCTATATAATAGTACATATGCGAATACTGGTGGTAGAAGATGAGCATAGGATCGCGCAGACTATCAAAAAAGGATTAGAACAAGAACGGTATGCAGTAGATACTGCATATGATGGGATAAATGGATATGATCTTGCAGCTGCTGAAGATTATGATGTAATCATCCTTGACCGAATGTTGCCTGAGATGGATGGCATGATGATTTGTAAAAAACTGCGCGAACATAAAAACCATACGCCGATCCTTATGCTTACCGCAAAAAGTCAGACATCAGATAAGATTGATGGACTTGACGCTGGCGCTGATGACTATCTTACCAAGCCGTTTTCGTTTGAGGAGCTGCTTGCCAGAATTCGCGCATTATCACGAAGACCCAAACAAACACTTAACGATATATACTCAGTTGGCGATCTTACACTTAGTACACGGATATTCCGCGTATCAAGGGGAAGTAAAATAATTCAACTTTCAAGTAAAGAGTTCTCTATCCTTGAGTATTTGATGAGAAATACCGGAAAAGTTATCACAAAACAACAGATCATCGACCATGTCTGGGATTTTGATGCTGATGTCCTTCCAAACACCGTCGAAGTTACTATACGAAATATTCGAAAGAAAATTGAGAGACCATTCAAAAACGCGAAGCCTATTATTAAAACTGTACGCGGGTTTGGGTATACAATTTAATAAAGAATTGTTCATTGCGCAAGATTTATCTTTTTTCATTTGTAATTTCTATATATGTTCCAGTTCGCCCGAATTAAACTAACCCTTTGGTATCTTCTTATCATTATGACAATCAGTATGGCATTTAGTGCCATCATTTTTGACTTCACCACACGTGAAGTGCATCGTTTTGCATCTGCGCAGCGCCATCGAATCCAAGAACTACTGGAACTTGATGAATTTTTTTTCAGTAATCGTCCACGTAAAATGCCGCTTATTATTGAAATTGATGATGAGGAGCTGATAACCGAAGTTCAGAAACGAACACTTATATCACTTGGTATTGTGAATGGAATAATATTTGTACTTGCAGGCGGGTTGAGTTATTTCCTTGCCGGAAAAACTTTGCAACCGATTCAGGAAATGGTAGATGAACAAAATCGTTTTATTTCTGATGCATCACATGAACTCAAGACTCCGTTGACATCTCTGAAAACCGCATTTGAAGTTTTCTTGCGAGATAAAAATCCACAACTCACAGATTCAAAAGAGCTGATCCAGGAAAGTCTGATTGATGTTAATAAACTACAATACCTTTCAGAAGCTCTTCTCACTCTTGCCCAGTTTCAGCAACCATCAGAAAAACACACATTTTCCCGTCTTAATCTCAATATAAATATCACATCTACTATCAAAAAAATCGGCCCTCTTGCAAAAACCAAACGTATTGCTATCAAAATAAATTTAAATGATCTGTATGTTACAGCAGATCAATATAAGTTATCTGAAGTGTGGATTATTCTGCTTGATAATGCAATAAAATACAGTCCTGAAAAATCCACCATCATCATAACAGCAAAAAAGTCTGGAAACTGCGCAGAGATAAGAGTTTCCGATCAAGGAATCGGTATTTCACAAAAAGACCTGCCTCATATTTTTGATCGTTTTTATCGAGCAGATTCAGCTCGCTCTCACCAAAAAGGAAACGGTTTTGGACTCGGTCTTGCAATAGCAAAAAAAATTGTGGAACAACATCGTGGCACCATTACTGTTACGAGTAATGAAGAAAAAGGCTCAACGTTTATTGTCAAACTTCCTCTCCTAAAAAAATAACACAATCCACACAAATAATAAACATGTCTTCTTGCATCAATCTTTTTTACAGAATGAATTATTTTCAGCAAGTTTTCAGATTTGAACGATATAGTTTTAGTATTAATAATTCTTAAACATGATAGGAGGTGATACAGTATGCACGACACAAGGAGCGAAAATAAAGCACAATTACAAAATTCTTTCATACTCCCGGCTGTTCTTCTTTTTACTGCAGGTGCAATCACACTCGGAGCTGTTTCTGCCAACGCCTATTTTGGCCAAGGTCAATATCATGATGAAATGGTGAAGAAACTCTCTGAAAAGCTTGGGGTTGAAGAATCCAAAGTTGAAGCAGTCTTTGCAGAGATGCAAAAAGAAAAACAACAAGAAATGCGGGCACGATTTGAAGAGCGCCTGAAAACAGCTGTCACAAATGGCGAAATAACCGAGGCACAGAAAAATACCATCATAGCAAAACACGACGAACTTGTTAAAAAACACAAAACAAGTCAAGAAGCATTTCAAAGTATGACACCGCAAGAGAGGCGCGATTCTCGACAAGCAGAGCGTGATGAACTTTCAGCATGGGCACAATCGCAAGGGATTGATCTTAAGTACTTTGCTGGACCAAAAGGTGGTCATATGGGAGTCCGAGGAGGTATGATGAACTGGGATAATTAATCTAAAAAGGGGACGACGTGTAGGAACAAAAAATCTAAAAACAGCTCCTGACAACTCTTGTCAGGGCTGTTTTTTAAATTCATTTTTTTGACAAGAAAATTTTGAAAAAAATTAGTATAATCAAACCAATAAATCATGCCTCAGAAAAAAACTCTCACCTATAAACAAATCGTCAACTATGATATTATGGATCCTTTTAAGCGTACAGCTCAGCTTGAGGGACTAAAAACTGCAAAGAATTTGCGATTTTCCGGCATGAAAGAAATCGTAGCCAGTCGTGGTGAATCAGCTTATGTGGTAGATCAAGGGGATTCCTATCTGGCGATCGTTGAAGAATGTCTTGGCACAAAAAGCCTGATCGCCGATGCGATGTATAAAATTACCGGTAAAACATACTACCAATCGATTGCTCAGGATTCTGTCGCTTACATTGTCAACGACCTGATTACGGTCGGTGCACAGCCAACTGCAATTGTTGCCTACTGGGCAATGGGTAACTCGGAGTGGTTTACTAATAAAAAACGAATGCGCGACTTAGTCAAGGGTTGGGCAAAAGCTTGTGATGCTGCTGGCGCTGTTTGGGGTGGTGGCGAAACACCAGTGTTAAATGGCATAATTAATAAAGACGCCGTCGACTTAGCTGGTGCTAGTTTTGGAATAATTAAACCCAAAACCAGATTAACTTTGGGAGAAAAATTAACTGTAGGTGATGTGATTGTTTTACTGGAAAGTAAAGGAATTCAATCAAATGGAGTCTCGTTGGCAAGACGAATAGCCGAAAAACTTCCAAAAGGGTATGCGACCAAAATGGCTAACGGAAAAATGTACGGTGAGGCTCTGCTTGTCCCGACAATTATTTATGTTAAGTTAATCCGTGATCTATTTGACAAGAAAATCGATCTGCACTATATGGCTAATATTACCGGTCACGGTTGGCGAAAAATCATGCGCAGCAGTAAAAAACTTACCTATCGGTTGACTAACCTTCCCCCAATCCCAGAAGTATTTCATTTCATAATGAAAAAAGGGCCGATAGATATCAAAGAGGCTTATGGAGACTTTAATATGGGAGCTGGTTTTGCCGTGTTTGTTCCGGAAAAAGAAGCTCAGAAAGTGGTACAAATTGCTAAAAAAAATGGTTTAAAAGCCTACATTGCCGGTCAGGTGGAAAAAGGCCCCAAGCAAGTGATTATTGAACCAAAAAATATCATCTTCTCAGAAGATAGCTTAAAAATAAGATCGTAATAATATTTCTAACGCCTTCAGTAAATATTCTTTCGGAATGACAATTTTTTTGTCACGAGGAAAGTCGGGTATTAACTCAATGGTTTCTTCAGTACAAGCGGAGTGGACAAATAAATATGGAATATGGAGATGATATTTTTTCATAGCAACAAGCGTGCGGTAAATCCAGGAGTTGCAGGAAAATCTGCCCGGGTCATCGGAAATCTGGGGGTCAAGCGGAATATGTTCTTTTTGAAAAAGTTGTTTCATGAGTGGCAGATTCCATTTAGATAAATCTATCTGCAACTTTTCTCTACTCGGTTTGACCTGATCGATCGGGTAATTATTTTCATATACCGGGCAATATTTTTCATTAAAAATCCAGTTGTAGCCGCTTCTTTCCAAACGGAAACCTTTGGCTTCCGAAGCCAGTCCAAACGACAAAATCACGCTAGCTTTCATCTCTTGGGCTTTCTTGACAATAGTTGCTCCCGAATCTTCGGCATGAGGCGGAATCATGATAGTCGTTGGGAAAACAAGTGAAGATATTTTATGACCAGCAATAATTTTTCCCTCGGCTGTGAGCGCCAACCATTTGGCAGGATTCATCAGATAACGGCCAAACGACTCGGATCCGGTAATCAATGCAGTTTTTTGCATAGTAGTTTTTTAAAACATATAATCCATTCCCACTAAACGGAATATTTGCTCAAAGTTTGTCAATAGTTCTTTCTTTCCGTCTTGGTGAATAAGGGCAATGGTATGAAATGACGACATGGGAATTGATGGATTATTTGGTTTAGTCAACCGTTGTTCAATGGTAAAAGCCATTCCGTTTTTAATCGGTAATGGTTCAACAGTATTCAAAAATTTTCTTTTATTGCTAATTATTTTTAAAATTTGCTGCCAGTCATTGCTTTGGAAAACAGCCAGTTCCTCAGTCATCCAATCTTCATAAGAAGCTGGAATGGTATGACCGATATTGACACCGCTGCTGGACTTATCTGTTATGCTAATCACTTCGTTGGAAAGACCAAATTTAATAAATAAATCGTTCGCAAAAGTTGTTAAGTCAGCAAAAGTCATTCCAACTTGTGAGCGATCAAGGACTTGCCAATTAAGATCCAAACATCTTTTGAGATGATCTTTAATGTCTAGATTCTGACCAAAATAGATCGTCATGCCAAAATCGCCAATCATCCCGGTCTTCCGATCAACAGGCGAGGCATATACGTAGATTATTCCTGTATCACGATCAAGGGAAATATCTCCCCGTGGCCACAGATCTTTTGGGCGTAAACTTTGATAATCCATCCTTTGATAATTTTCTTCAGTGCCAAAAAGTACGCCAATTCCGTGAGGCGGCGGCAAATACCAACCATCAGGAAAAATGTCTGGATTTTTTCTCATTTCTGCAAGCCATTTATCTCGCAATGCCACCTCGGAAATAAGGCTTTCTGATTTTAATAGATCGGTAAATGACGTATAAAAAGCTTCGGCAGCAATTGCTCTAGCCTTTTGACAAGCTGTTAATTTTTCTTCAACTGGTTGAGAATTCATAAATATTACAATTAAACTTACTTTGATTTTTGCGCTATGCGTTTTACGCTTTTGATAATTTGCTTCTCAATCGGATATTTATAAGCCTTAAATTTTTTGCCGGTGATTTTTTCATAGACTGCAATATACCGTTTGGCAAGATCTACTGCAAGTTCTTGGGGAATTGTAGGTGGCTTTCCAGTACCTTTGTACCCAAGTTTGTTGAAATAATATAGACGAAGGAATTCTTTATCAAAATTCTCAGGTTCAAGTCCTTTATTAAATCTCGACTGATAAGAATGAGCAAGCCAAAAACGGGAAGAATCAGGGGTGTGTACTTCGTCATAGAGTACAAGCTTTCCCTTATACAATCCAAATTCATATTTGGTATCAACCAATATTAAACCTCGCTTTTCACACCATTTACTACCAAGGTCAAAAAGCTGAAGTGATATCTTTTCCATTTTTGAATACAGATTTTTTGAAACGATTTTTCGCTTTATAATTTCGTCCCTCGTAAGTCGTTCATCGTTATGACTCCCGCTTTCTGGATCAGGGTGGCCGGTTGGAGTAATAATGGGACGGGGTAATTTTTGGTTCTTTGTAAGTCCATCTGGAAACGTGATGCCATAAATCATTCGTTCTCCTTTTTGATAATTTCCCCATGGCGACGTGACTGTCACACCCGTAAGATATCCTCGGACAACCATCTCAACTGGTATTGGGACACAGTTTTTGGCGATAAGCACATTGGGATGAGGAATATCTATGACATGATTGTCCACTATTTTTTTTGATTTGGTAAACCAAAAAGCTGCAAGCTGGTTGAGCACTGCACCTTTATAAGGTACATAGCCGATGTTGTAGTTAAATGAAGATTGACGATCAGTTGTTATGATAACTCTTTTGTCTTTGAGAATATAAAAATCGCGCACCTTGCCGTGATGTTTTTTTCCCAAGCCCGGGATGTTGACGGTTTTTAAGACTTGAGGAAGAGCGTTGAGAATGGTTTTTGATTGGATCATAAGATTATTTATGCATTGCTGCTAAATATTTATTAACACCAAGCTTGGTTAGTTTTACATTTTTTTGGGAAATTGATTTAGCTAAACCTTCTTTGTAATCAACTATTTTTTTAGTTAACCGTTGATCATTGATGGCTAAAATCTGAATAGCCAATATCCCGGCGTTTTTGGCAGCATTAATGCCCACTGTTGCCACTGGTATCCCTGGTGGCATTTGAACAATAGAATAAAGCGAATCCAGACCACTAAGAGTAGACGTTTTTATCGGCACGCCAATCACCGGCAAAGGAAAATGAGCAGCGATTACGCCTGCCAGATGGGCAGCGCCACCAGCGGCAGCAATGACGACACGTATACTTCGTTTACTGGCATTTTTGGCAAATGTCGCTGTTTCTTCAGGACAGCGATGGGCAGAAAGTATCTGCACTTCATGTGTAATCTTAAACTCATTTAATACATCAATCGCGTCTTTCATCACCGGCAGATCGGAATCTGAACCCATGATAACGGCAACTAGTGGTTTAGGCATCGTATTTAATGTAACTTACTAATAATCTGGACTATTTTTAGAGCTCTCTCTGGAGCCGTACCAATATGCTTTCGCACATCAAGCAATTTTTCAATCTGTTCTTTTTTCAGATATTTGGATATCTTTGGGTTATGTGCTAATAATTTTATCATCGGATTCTCTTGACCGTTTTGAATTGCTGTCCAGGCTTGCAAAGATGTCTCCCGCAAGACTTCATGCATTTCCTGTCGGTTGGCACCGTTTTTGACTGTTTCCATAAGCATGATCTCGGTTGCGGCAAACGGGGCATATTGGGCGAGATTAAAGGCAATTTTCGTTTCATTGATCATCATGTTGTTTATAATTTTTTCAGCGGTAATGAGCAGGTGGTCAACCGCTAAAAATGCCTCAGGAATGATGATTCTTCTGTTTGCAGAGTCATCAAGAGTTCTTTCAAGGTATGAGTGGCTTGCGTTTTGTAAAGCAACAGATGGAAGCGCTTCAACATACCGCGCAAGTGAACAAATATTTTCAGATTTGATGGGATTTTTCTTAAATGGCATTGCAGATGACCCAACCTGCGACTTTCCAAACGGCTCACTCCACTCCCCAAAATGCGGAGACTGCAGAATCCGAAGATCGCTGGCAAACTTGGCAATGCTTGAGGCGATACTTGCAAGAAGTGTAAGAATGAAATAATCAACCTTGCGGCTGTATACTTGGGTTGTGATTATCGCAGGTGCGATCCCAAGCGTATCCATCACTATCTCCTCCATTTTAGACGCTGTCATCTTTGTTCCTTTCAATAGTGATGAGTAACTTGCCGATGTTCCGACTGCACCTTTGAATCCTTTTGCTTTCAAATGCGTTTTGACAAACTGTAATAGTTCATAATCTGTCAGTAAATCCTGTGCGTAAAATGCTAAGCGGTACCCGACTGTGGTCGGCTCAGCAGGCTGCAGATGAGTGTATCCCATACAGGGCATGTCCGCGTAATGAATTTTTCCCCCACCTACTTTTGCTTTTTCTGCAAACTCACGGATTGCCGCAACCACGTCGTGCTTGACGTCTTTTTCAATCGCCAAAATCCGCTCAATATCAATGTCATCCTGATGTTTTTGAAGATCAGCTAATTCTTTTATTGAAACTAAACCAGCCTGCTTCTGTGCTTTAGCAAGTGCTACCCAGATATTTCTCCAAAGATGAAATTTGTATTCTTCTGAAAAAAGATACCGCATTTGAGAAGATCCATATCGCCAGGAAAACGGAGATGAAAATGTCGAAGTATCAGACCTCATAGCGCTTATTATACATTAAATGATAAATCGCCTTATTAATGCCAAAAGACTCGTTGTCCTGTAAAAACCATCACTATCCCAGCTTTATTTGCAGCATCAATCGAGTCTTGATCTCGTACCGATCCTCCCGGTTGAACAATGCATGCAATCTTGTGTTTTGCTGCAAGTTCCACTGTGTCTGAAAATGGAAAAAATGCATCACTTGCCAAAATCGCACCTGTCAAATATCTCCCCGCTTGAGCAACTGCGATTTTGGCGGCTCCGATCCGAGATGTTTGACCCGTACCAATGCCGCGAGTCATGGGTATTTTTTGATCAACAATAAGGATTGCGTTTGATTTGACACGTGCAATACATTTCCATGCAACTATCATCTGTTTCATCTCATGCTTTGTTGGTTTCTTTTTTGTCACCACTTTCCAGCTTGAATGATCAGTATCAATATCATTGTCCAATGTCTGCAAGGCATATCCCCCATCAATCCAGCGAATTTGCTGTCGCAACGTATTTTGCTTTGAAATATTTCCAAACGTATAAATACCTGTTGTTTTTCTGACTTCTGAGAGAAGTTTGAGCGCCGTGTCTGTCACGCTTGGCGCAGCAATAATATCAAGGTGACTATTGTTTTCTTTTTTGAATTTCGAAACAAGTTGTGCTGTTTTCATATCTATTGGTTTGTTCATAACAATGACTCCACCAAACGCTGATACAGGATCAGCTTCAATTGCGCGCTGTAATGCTTGGTGTGCTGTTTTGCCTACCGCAATCCCGCAGGGAGTGTTGTGTTTGATGACGACCGCCGATGGTTCATTGAATAATCGTACCGACTCAATTCCCGCATTAATATCAGTAAGATTGGTCACTGAAAGATCCCGACCTGACAGTTTTACGAGATTTTTCAATGGTGAATCGGTATAGGGACGCAAGTACCATGCAGCCTTTTGATGCGGATTGTCCCCGTAGCGAAGATTTGCAATTTTTTTTCCACTGATCGACATATATTCTGGAAAATCCTCTGAGTTCAAATATTGAGCAATATGCGCGTCATACCAGGAAAGGTAAGAAAAAGCTTTTGCCGCAAGCTCTTTCCTCAATTCTACACCCGCTTTTTTTTTACCCAAGTCATTTATTACTCGGTCATAATCTGAAGGATCAAAAATTGCATATACATGTCTATAATTTTTTGCTGCTGCACGCATCATGGTAGGTCCACCAACATCAATCTGCTCAATAGCTTTTTTTTCAGTTGTTGACGCATCAACAACGCGGTCAAATGGATAAAAATTACAAACAACAATGTCAATTCGTGGAATTTTAAGCTTTTTCGCTTCTTGAATATGCTTTTTTTTCGATCGATCAAACAAAATCCCAGACTCGATTTGAAAGCTGACGGTTTTCATCCGACCGTCAAAACATTCAGGGTTTCCGGTGATTTTTTCAACCGGAATGACAGGGATATTGTTATTTATCAGCTCTTTTGCGGTACCACTGGTTGATACGATCTGAATGCCAAGTCCATGAAGTCGAGAAGCAAACTCAGCGATTCCCTTTTTATCATAGACACTCAAAAGGGCATATCGATGAGATTGTGTTTTCATGAAAAATAATGAACAGCATTTTTAAATAAGGATAAACCAGGCCCGATTTCCGGTACTGCTTTTTTTTCTCTTCTGTATTTTTCTTTTAAATATGGCCAGTGAGGTAAATTGGTAAAAAAAAGTGCTCGCTCAGGATGAGGCATGAGTCCAAAAATTTTTCCGCTTTTATCCGTGATTCCTGCGATATCCTCAATCGATCCATTTGGGTTTGGTGTAAGCGTTTGATAGCGGCATATTTCCCCTTCAACATATCTCAAAGCTACCATATTTTTTTTGTTCAGTCTTGACAAGGTATTATTATCTGCGAATAGTTTACCCTCACCATGAGCTATTGGCAAGGAAAGGGTATGAATTCCCTGCAACCACGGAGAATTATTTTCCACTTTCAAATCCACCCAGCGGACCGTGTATCTCGCCGAGTCATTATGTGTTAGTGCAAACTGAACAGGAAATATTCCTAAATTTGCAAGTATTTGAAACCCGTTGCAAATTCCTATTACTAAATGATCCTTTTGGACAAATGATTGTATTTTTTCCCACAGATGATTTTTGATTTTGTTTGCAAATGCATTTCCGCTTCCGGTATCATCCCCATAAGAAAATCCACCGGGGAGAGCCAGTATTTGATAATCCGATAGATTTTTTTCTCTATCAATAAGGTCATTAATGTGAACGATATCTCCTACCGCTCCTGCTTTGTCAAAAGCATATTTCGTCTCCTCCTCACAGTTGAGACCGTATCCAGACATAATGAGCGCTTTTGGCTTCATGGTGTGTTTAATAATTTTTAAATGTAGATTTATATGATTTTAAAAGATCTGTTACTTTTGCCTGAAAAATCATAGTATTTGTTAATCCTCTAATACTAAGCGTTGTATCGACAACAATACCAAGAAACGCGCAGGGAATATTTCCCATAATTTTTTCAAATTGTTTTTTATTTTGAGGATTGATACTCACAATAATTCGCCCTTGGCTTTCAGAAAATAGGGCAAAATCATCTCGCTTCACGGTACCTGGCAAATTTTTTAAAGAAACGTCCATTCCCAACATGCCTGCTATAGCAGTTTTAGCCAAAGCCACTCCCAAACCTCCCCGCGAAACACTTATTGAAGAGGCGATAAGGTCACGTTGAATACATTGATAAAGAGCTTTATAAAGTTTTTTATTTTTTTGTGCTTCTACTTTTGGAACTCTTTTGCTTGTGTAATTATATAAGTTAAAATATTCCGACGCACCCATTTCTTCGTGTGTTTCTCCCAGAATATAGATAAGGTCTCCTGCAAATTTGAGATCCATAGATACTGTTTTTGAGCAGTCATCGATAATAGCAAGTGAGGAAATAAGAAGAGTGGGAGGGATAGAAATACTCACGGGTTTTCCTTTTTCATCAAATCCCTTAAAGTCATTAAACATGCTGTCTTTCCCAGAAATAAACGGTGTTCCGTATACAATCGAATAATCATAACAGGCCTTTACCGCCCGTTTTAACTGTCCCAGTCGATGCGGATCATTTGACTGGCACCAACAAAAATTGTCCATGAGGGCTAAATAATCAATATTTGCCCCTGCGGCGACTGCGTTGCGGACTGCGGTATCAATCGAACAAGCCGCCATGTGATACGTATCTATATCTCCGTAAAAAGGGTTTATGCCTTGAGAAATGATTACTCCCTTTGGAGAGGTGAGTAAAGGACGAGTCACTGTCGCGTCAGCATTTACTCTTCCTCTTCCTTGGAGAGGTTTTTGTACAGATCCCGCCTGCACTTCATGATCATACTGCATTGAAACAAACTCAAAACCTGTAATATTTAGATGTTTCAACAGGTGAAGTAACAGTTTTTTTATATTTTTCGGTTTATGGATGATTGACTCTTTATATTTTGGTTGCACGTAGTTTGTTTTCATGGGCCGTTGAGGAAGACCATAATGCAAAAATTTCATACTTACATTCATGATAGTTTTGTCATGATAGGTAACGATACATTTTTCAGATTTTGTAAATACTCCAATCACTGTTGCTTCTACACCTCTTTGTTTCATCAACTTGTAAAATGTTTTCCATTTGTTTTTTGGTACAGCCAGCGTCATCCGTTCCTGAGACTCAGAAATCCATATCTGCCATGGTGCAAGCCCAGGATATTTGAGGGGAACTTTTTCCAGATTCACCAAACACCCTCCGCTTTCCTTTGCCATTTCCGCAACAGAACAAGAAAGACCGCCTGCTCCATTGTCAGTAATACTGTTATAAAGACCTAATTCTCGTGCCTCTTTGACAATTGCGTCAGAAAGTTTTTTCTGTGTGATGGGATCTCCAATTTGAACAGCAGTCGCCGGACTTCCTGAGTCCATTGCTTCCGAAGAAAAAGTTGCCCCATGAATACCATCCTGTCCCACACGTCCGCCTACCATAACAATGTAGTCTCCTGGTTTTGCTTTCTTAACATACGATTTCTTTCCATGTATTTTTTTTGGGATTAATCCAACTGTGCCTACAAAAACCAGAGGCTTTCCTTTGTATCGTTTGTCAAAAACAAAAAAGCCTTGCGGACTTGGGATGCCCGAACAATTACCTCCGGAGTTGACACCATCAATAACACCCATCATTATTCGTTTTGGTTCAAGCATTTTTTGAGAAAAATTCTTCCCTTTATAAAGAGATGTTGTATCTTTGGTATCTGCAAAGCAAAAACCATATCGGTTGATAATGGGTTTTGCACCAAGACCAAATCCAAGAGTATCCCGATTTACACCAACGATTCCAGTGATAGCGCCACAATACGGGTCAAGCGCTGAAGGACTATTGTGCGTTTCTGCTTTATCAGTGATTAAATAGTCGTCATCAAACTCAATCGCACCGGAGTTATCTTCAAATACTGATACACAGAAATCCACTCCAGAGGACGATCGGCCTTTGGTTGATTTTGTTTTTCGAATCTTTTCCGTGGCATTCTGAATATATGTCTTAAAAAGACCTTTTTTTATATCATCGATAGGGTCATGAAAAATTGTGTGTTTGCAGTGTTCTGACCAAGTTTGTGCAATTGACTCAAGTTCGATATCGGTAGGATTTCTGCCAAGCTTATGAAAGTATGATTTGATTGTTTTCATATAGGCTAGGTCCAGAGCAAGTGGTCCTCGGCGTGTACCATCGTTATTTTTAATACCTTTTTTACCAATATCGATCAATTCTTCTTCACTTACATGAAGATCGACTTTGTCGATTTTGCGAGACTGATCGAGTTTGACTTTCGGTATTGCATTACCCATGCCTTTATCTTTTTTATATTGTTGATAACTCTTAATACTGGCTCTTTGGATTATGGGATTGTAAAGACTATTGGCTATTTTTATCACATCTTCGTGGGTGAGATCAGCATTGATGAAAGTTATCTGCGAGGTATAGACCTGTTCTTCATTTTTGAATGTTATTTTCAGTAAATCTTCGATAGATTCGGAAGCGGTATTGGCAACATTATCGGTGACTCCAGGCAAGAAACCTATTTCAATAGCCCAACTGAATTTTATCGGTGCCAACCCTGTGTTAATGCTCACTTCTTGGACTACTGAGTTTGTCAGCATGGAAGTAATATTTCTTAATTGCTGAGCAGTGAATTTTTTGTCTATAGAATAAACGTCAACGATCGTTACTGGTTTCCCCAGTTTTTTTTCTCTGACTACTGCACGAGTATCGGGTATTTTGGAAATAATTTCAATCCTATTTACCATAGAATAGATTGCTATTTTTAATGATTAACAAATCAACCTTTTCTAACGAATTCACGACTAAATCAGCTTTGGAAAAATCTTGATGAGCGGAGATCTCGTGAGGGACCGCAATGCAATACATACCAGCACTTTTGGCAGCCTGCACACCCATTTCTGTATCTTCAATCACCAAGCAATTTTTCGGGTCCATTCTTAATTTTTCTGCCGCTACTAAAAAAACTTCCGGATCAGGCTTACTTTTCAGATACTGACTACTGACAATTACTTTAAAAAAATGACTCAAATTAAACTTATCTAAATCATAATGAAGAAGTTTCTCCGACGAACCAGAAGCAACTGCTAAAAGGT
>LBTJ01000024.1 GCA_000990445.1 Candidatus Roizmanbacteria bacterium GW2011_GWA2_37_7 | reverse complement strand
TAGTATAAGTGAGGCTCAAACGAGGTAAAAGTAGAGGTTTTATGCTTTTATAAAGCTCTAAATCGTTTTTATGAAGTCAGGATTAGCTTACCAGTGCCTGAATTTCAATATCCAGCCGATGTAAATGTATGTGATTTTCAAAATAATATTTATTTGGAATATGGTTTTAAATCATTATGTCAAGATACGATAAGTAGGAAAAAATCACTTTTGACACAAGAGGAATTAGATGTAGAGATAAAAGATTTTAAAAAAAGAATAAATAACAGATTCACCGAGGTAGAACTTTCTATAGAATATAATGGTGACAAAAGTAAAATAACTTTCGTTAATGAAATTATAAATAATAACAAAACTAATATTTTTGCCTGGTTTAAACATGATGAAGGGTTTTATTATGTAGAAATCTCTGGAAAAGATAAAGATGTTTCTTTTCTTTTTGACCAAATCCTCTCCACTTTTAAATTTTTAGACAAGGAACAAACTGAAATGCGAGAATCTGATATGACCAAATGTCAAGCAGATGCAGACTGTATTGTTGTTAAGTATTCATCATGTTGTGGCGCCACCAAGAAAGCGATAAATAAAATGTATTTAGAGGAATATAACAGTTATAAAGAACGGCAGAATTTTGACGAAAAGGCTTGCACAGTAATTTGCGCTGATGATTCAAATATTACCGATGCAGTGTGTATTGATAATCAATGTAAGTTAAAATATTGATTAGATATGAACCTACAGAAAATTAAAATGAAAAAGATTCTAATTATTGGACTGATTATTTTAATAGCTTTGTATATCAGGGTAAGTGTAGGATATTTCGGCGGTACAGGAACCTGTTCGTGTGATAAATACAGATTTACTGTATTACGGGTACCTTTTATGACATGTCTGAACTTATGTTCAATAGAACCTCAAATGACTACAAAACAAAAGATAATAAATGCAATTCTTTTAAAACCAGAAGGTCTGATATTTAATACAACAAGCACTGCCAACCCAGATATTGACCAGCCAATCAGTTCTGTCGACCAACAATGTCTTTCTGATTCCGACTGCACCGGGGCGCCTCGTGATTGCGGTGGTTGTTCCTGCAATATTCCTATAAATGTTAAATATCTGGAGAAATATTACAATCTATATAGAGAAAGGTGTAAAGATTATCAAGGTATATCTTGTGATTTTTATTGTCCCTCTATTATCCAATGTATAAACCAAAAATGTACACAAACACAACAAGACGATGCGCCAACCGAAGAAAAATGTCTTCAGAAAGGCGGGGTTTGGAAATCATGGGGCCATGATTATCCCCAGATATATTGTCAAATTCCTTCCCGAGATGCCGGGAAAGTCTGTACCGATAATTCTGAATGTATATATGGACAATGTATGGCAAATAACGAAACATCAACTTCCGGAAACTGCAGTACGTATAAAAAAGAATTTGGGTGCTTCAGCTTAATAACAAACAATAAAGCTGAACCAATGATTTGTTATGATTAAAAAAAGAATTACATTAATAATGGTTACATCACTTCTGGTAATAATAATTATTGGTATCGTCTGGATATATTATTACATCCAACCCCCCAGGGTTACCTTAAAAGGCTATATTGATAGTGTTGGCAGAAGAGCTTACCAGCAGATAATTACAGCCTATATTGGGAGCGATTCATACCCAAATTTCTATTTTTTTGTTGGTAATAAAAACGATCCGTTAAAGTTAGATAGTCAAAACAATATTGCTCTGGTTGAAAAAGAAAACTCGTTTCTTGCCGATGTTTATGACCAGGAATTAACCATTACAGGAACAAGAAAAATGGGAAAGATATGCTATTACATGGGAAAGCCTCTGAAAGTTGATTCAGGAACTATCCAAAAATGCCATAATATGCCAATATTAATAATAGAAGATATTCTTACTAAGGAGGGTTTTAGTCTAGTTTATTCTAACGATTCTGAAGTTATAGGCTACAAACCAAAAGAGATCCTTCAACACCCATTGGTTTGTGCTAATCAATATTATTTTGATACGGATAAATATGGACAGATTGTTGTTTGTTATATAGAAAGTGTTGGATGTAATAAAGTATCAATGTCTGGAAAATGGAACAAAGTAAACATTCCCTGTCCTGATAGTTCCGGTATCGGGAAATGTCCCTATAGTGGGTATTATTTAGTGGCCGAGAAAATTAGCTGTGTTGAATAATATTTAATGGTTTGCTTATGACTCTGCCAAAATCCTCGTTTCTATCCTTTTTTTATTCCTCTTCCCTTTGTGGGATTTTATGCGGGAATTAGAAATCAATTACTTCCCAACTTAACAACTATTTGATTTGACATCGTTCCCTCAATATATGATTTAAAGTCTTCAACATATGAAAAGCTAAAACTCACAATAGACTCAGTGAGAGGAATCGGATATTTCAGGCTGACTTGTTTTCCGGGTTCTATTGTACCTCCAATACAATCCAAACCCGTCGGAGAAACACAAGACATTTCAGCACTTTCTAACTTACTGCAGGCGGCAAGAGAACAAATACCCCAATAGCCGATGCCCTTGTACGAATCCTTTGCAAAATTGTTTTTGATTGTTACATAAGCATAATCTCCGACCTTATATTCTCTGCGGTCAGTAGTAACAATTACATCCTTGGTCAAATCTTCCTTAATTTTGTTATAAGGACGATCCACATAAGAAAGAGAATCAAACTTAGTTAAGCATATTTCCTTAATCTTTTGTTCTGCGAGCTGGTTGGTTGGTCCTCCTATTTTCCTTTCGGAAACATAACCGGATACTTCTATTACAGGCGATATTTTATCTGCACCATATTTAATATCTTCAATATCAGCAAATTCAGAAAAATTGGTAAGATAGTAGACGTCGCCAGTACTAATTTGAATACCCTCTGTTAATCCGCAAGGCTGGGCAAAAGGGCCTTTGCCATTACAACGGGATAGAAAATTACCTTTTAAGGTTACTTGTTTAAGCGTACCAGAGGGGTTGCATTTTATTTGACTGAAGATTGTCCTTGTTATTTGCTTTATCGTGGGTTGGTTATATAGAAAGTAAATAAGACATGTAGCAAATAAAATACAAACCATAATCACTAAAAGGCTTGTTAAATTTGAACGATTTTTATGTTTCATGTTATCTATATTATCTTTCATTAATTTTAAAAGGTCCCGAATAAGCTTTCGGAAGGGCACCTTCTAAAACGTCTTCTAAACGATAGGCTCGGCCTTCTTCATAATAAAAATAATACAAATGTAAAATATAGGTAGAAGAATCTGATAGAGATGGCAAATTATTTTCCTGTGGAAGATTCGAACCACAGCTTATCTGATCCCATGAATATTGATTGTTTAACTCGCCCGAGTTTACAGATATTGTATTACTCAAGCAATCAGCATCACAAGGACATGAGATATCCCTCCTGGTATTATCTGATATTTTCGACTTACTACTAACAGCATCAGTTAAAAGCCCAACACTTATCCGCCTGATCGAAATTGGTTTATCCAAACCATTAACAATATATACCGGTACATTTTCTCCTGACTTGTATTGATCCTTACTGCTGGCTATGCTTACCTTTCCCGGCTCATAACAATAGAAGGAATTGATAAATCCTCCTACTAGATTCTCTTTCTTGCTTCCAGAAGGACATGAGCAGGTACCTTCTTTATTTACTCTGGCCAGTTGACAGTCTTTAGAACTAGTTTGTGTTGATCTTTTTGTTATAGGTACACATTTATGGTTTAGGCATACTGGGGGGGTTTGTGGTCGATTAATAGCACAGCTACCCACGCACTTATTCTCATACTCATTAATAGCATCGGATATCTCTGAATAGTTGCTGTATTTATTTACATACCTGTCTGGCACATTACACCCGATTAATGTGATACAATCATCATCCTCTTCGCAGAATTGCAGTGGAGCAATCTTTCTTTCTATTTGGTAATTTTGCATTAAACAGGAAAGGTTTGGACTGATGCTCTTTCCCGAAATATTTACATATTTTACTGCTAAAATAATGATTAATATTGCCGATAAGACTAAAATCAGCAGTATATATTTTGATAATTTTTTTCGTTTCATACTCTTTGGTTAATCTATCGAACAACTATTTGATTTGACATCGTTTCCTCAGTATATGATTTAGGATCCTCAACGTATGTAAATTTAAAACTCACGATGGATTCAGTAAGAGGAATCGGGTATTTTAGACGGACTTGTTTTCCCGGTTCTATTCTACTATCACTGTTAGTACAGTCTAAACCTGCTAGAGGAAGGCAGGATATTTTAGACTCTTCTGACTTTGTGCAGGCAGAAAGAAAACAAATACCCCAATAGCCGATACCCTTGTACGAATTTTTTGCGAAATTGTTTTTTATTGTTATATAAGCATAATCTCCAACCTTATATTCTTTGCGGTCAGTTAAGACAACAATACCTGCTGAAAAGTCTGATGGGATATCAGTCTCTATCGCAACGCATTTATTATCTTGACATACAGGAACAGGAGGTACAGCCATGCTATATTCGCAATCCTCACATGTTCCTCTGAATTTTTGAATTTCTTCAACAATCTTGGAATAGTTACTATCTTTATTTACAAATCTATACGGGCCGAAGCAGCCAATATCAGATATAGAGATGCAATCATTGTCTTGTTCGCAGGACTGCAGTGAGGCAAGATCTCCCTCTATCTTGCTTTTTTGGATAGAACAGGAAAGACTGGAGACAATGCTTTTTTCGCCAGTATTCCTGTCGGCCTCAATGCGTTTTACCGCCACAACAATAACCAATACTATTAATAAAACTAAAATCAGCAGTATATATTTTGATAGTTTTTTTTGTTTCATATCTGGTTATTTTATCCTCAAATCACAAACACAAAAAGCTTCGTTCCTGTTTTCCGGGCATACATTGGAAACCCAAGGATGTTCATTCGTGGCAATCATTAAATCCCATTCGTTAACATATTGAGAAGGATTAACTATAGTTGAACAATTCAGGTTCGTGCAATCTGTATTTTCCTCACAGTACTGTGATACTGTCTGGCACTGGTTATTAACACAGGATACCGGGTATATCTGACACCCCCAACTTTTAACTGCGCAATTTTCATATCTATATACCTTTTCAAGAAGCGAAGAATCTGCAATTATTTCTTTTGCAGTAGTCACATTTATGGGTCTGCATCCTAAAGTACAAGAGTATGTATTGACACAGTCCTCATCCTTCTTGCAATAAGTTCCTCCTGCCAGTTTTGCTTTTAACTGCTGATGAGTAAGGGTAGTAAAAACTGTTATTCTACCCCGATCAGATTTTTCGTAAAGATAACTAACTATGAGTAATAAAACAACCAATATAATTAAAAACGATACTGCCCTCATCAAATACCTATTTTTAATTTTATCCATCCTTTTTCCTTTAATCATATTCTTCATAACCTCTTACTCCTATTGACCAAAGCGCAGAAAGGATAATTTGCTGATTAATAATATATTTAGATTCAGGATCTAGGGTTGAACAAAACGTCCCGGGATTTCCAAATGTTAAGTACATACGTTGCGTTTCCGATTTTACTTTACTGAAGATACTCTTCGGTAGCAGGTAAATCTCTAGCCATGGGGTAGTACTTGAGGTGGTTCCAGGAATATCAACAAAACCGCAAGTAGAATCGTCAAATATAATTCTATTGCTAATAGCGGTAATTTCAGCTTTCGGATAACCTTTTGGCATACAGTTGCAAGCCCTAGCTTCTTTTAAAATAGCCGATTTAATAAGTTCTGAAGCAGATTCTATGGTAGGATTTTCAAGTCTTAAAATATAACTCTGGTAGTCTTTTAGTTGTTTCGAACCATCAGGAGCATATGTTTTCAATTGATTTCTTAGTATTGCTAATACAATCAGAGAAACTACCAAAATCATTAAAAACAAAGCAGATAAAACAAATAATATCTTTTTAAGGTTTTTTTTCTTATTCATTTCGGCTCTTTGTGTCGCATACATATATGAATCAACTTATTGATGGATGCGACCTTACGAGTGTATATACTCGTAGCATTCTCAAGTGCGAAGGGTATATATTTGACATCAATTAATTCAAGTGAGATATTTATATTAGTGATTCTACCAAAATCTCTAACAACAGTTACTTCCCTCTCCAAAATCCTGGCGGCTATTTTATTTGTTGCTCTCCCTCTTCTCAGCTTTTATCTGGGGATGGAGTATGAGAAAGCCCTTACTCAAGATTTCGTTGAATCACCTACCCAAATTGTACGAATGATCCCCAAACCTATTACTGATCCAACAGAAAAATGGAAAACATATACTAATGGAAGTACCTCCTTTAAATATCCTCAATTATTAAAAAAAGATCCTTCAGCTGCTGGTTTCTCTAGTTTATTGCAATCTTTTACAAGTGAAGACGGTGTATACAGACTGATTTTTCTTTCATTTGCAAATTTTAATGAGCAGACAGGAAAACCGTATTGGTCTAGCTTGGGAGATCTTATTATGCAAAATTCTGATCACGAAGTTCAATATACAATGCTTGATAACCAACAAGCTATAAAAATTCTTCCTTATACTTCAAATATAGGGACATTAAATGAAATGGTTAGTAGTTCAATTCGTACACTGACAAAGACTCTTTCTATAGAAATAAAATCAACGGATCAAGCAAAAGTTAGGATAGGAAGTCAAATATTTGACCAAATCCTCTCTAGTTTTAAATTTATAGATCAAAAGCAAGCTGAAGTAAAGGAAACTGATATCACCAAATGTGAGGCTGATATAGATTGTATTATTGTCCCTTACTCCTCCTGTTGCGGAGCTACTAAAAAAGCGATTAATAAAATGTATTTAGATGAGTACAATAGCCATAAAGAATGGCAGAGTTTTTGGGATGAAAAGGCTTGTGCGGTAATGGGTATTTGCGCTGATGACTCAAATGTTATTGATATATTGTGTGTTGTAAAACAATGTCAGTTAAAATATTCATCAATATGAAGTTATCGAACCAATTGACTGCGGTTACTCCTCTCTCCAAAATCCTGGCTGGAATCTTGTTTGTTACCCTTCCATTTCTTGGCTTTTATCTGGGGATGGGGTATCAGAAAGCAAGGAATACAAACCAAACAATTACTGCTCCAGTTTTGCCCCCCAATAGTCCTGCTAACGATTTATGCGATAAGATTCCAGACCCTGGAACATGTTTAGCTTATGTACCAAGCTACTATTTTGACCAAGGTACGGGAAACTGCAAAGAGTTTATCTGGGGCGGCTGTGAAGGAGTAAGGCCTTTTGTAAGTTTTGACAAATGTCAGGAAGCATGCCTCGGAATTCATTGGGTTGAATTCAAGGCCGATGTAATTCCTTTTACTGTTAAAGCACCTTCTGATTGGAAAAAAACAGAATCTAATATCGAAACTACTAGAAATCAAAAAACAGTACTTCTTTCTTCTCCTGATTTTAGCTATGAAGGAATGAATGTGGGAAAAGGATTTAATTTTATGGTAGGTCCTATCAATGACGGGATGCTTACCTATCAAACCTTTGAAGATTTTGCAAAAGGTCAAAAACAGGATAGCAGTAATTACGTTGTATTTATCAACGGGATAAAATGGATGAAATCTAATACTTCAGCAGTTACGCTTTACAATAATCAACCGCTTACTATTGGAATTGAAGCCAATGAAAATCAGAAAGAGGAATCTACTCTTCTTTTTAAACAAATTCTCTCCACGTTTAAGTTTTTAGATGTGAATGATAATACTTCCTGCATCAAGCAATGGGATGATTTTTATTTGTCAGATCTGACTAATCCAACTGAATTTGAAAAGAGTTTCCAGAGTGAGTTCATAGAGGTAATGTTTAAAAAAGAAATGACTGAAACAGATATTAAGAAATATATTCAGTCCAAAGGTTTACTTATAAAATTCTATACCGATAATATCAAATATGCCCGCGTGATTGTTGAAAAAGGTACGGAGTTGCAATGGATTTGCAGGTTGACTGATAATCGAAGCCCGCATGTTGGGGATGAGAACGCAGTAGTAAGATCCGCGTATCCAGCAGGTAAACCAATGCCACCGCCACTAACGATAAATAATTCAAATTCTTTCCCAGCGCCTTATGACAAGCTGCAACCTCCAGACAATTTTAAAATATGCGATCTAGACGCTGATTGTATTTTAGGAAGTAATTGCGGCCAAGTTTGTTTTAATAAAGCATATCAAAATTGGTATGATCAGAATGTAGGATCTTGTATGTATAAAGCTCGTGGAAACTTATCCTGTAAGTGTGAAAATAATATTTGTATTGGATATTTACAGTAAGTGAAACTATGATGGAAAAACTATTAAAAACAAAATTTGGTATATTCCTTATCCTTATCATAAACGGACTGATTTTTCTGGGGCTTTCCCAAGTTTTTAAACTTATTCTTTATTGTGGCTTATTGAGAGCAGGAGATCCAAGATTTTGTTCCCCCGTTTTATACTTGGAACCACTTTCTGCTCCAGCTTTGACTGTTGGCAGATATTTAATCATCATGGGAATAGTTTATCCGGTATTGCTGATACTTATCAATAAAGTTATTTATACTGACTGGTTAAAGCTCTTAAAACCAAATGCTTCTAAAATATTTTTCCTTTTTGTCCTGTTTTATTTTATATTCAATTCCAGTTTTCTTGATCTCTCGGTCGACAGAGATATATTACCCCGATTAATCCCAAATTTTAAAACCATCATGAGTTGTTACTACCATACACGTTTTCCCAAAATCAATTTACTCTGCCCTCAAAAAATACTCTTTTATCTTTTAACCCTGCCTTATCAGTTGGCAATTTATATATCACTAAAAAACAGACTGTATGACAATCCTTCATTTCTAATTAAATCGGTCTTATCTCCATTTACATATCTTCTGAATACGATCATGCTGTATCTTATGGCAATCTATTTAAGTCAGTCATATGAAAAATTAAGAGAGAAGTTAAAATTACCAAATTTTTTTAAAATTAACCGGGCTTGGCTTATTGCTTTGGTGGTGATATATTTTTTGTCATTTGTCGGAAGTATGCGTTTTTGGGATTGATTAGATATAAATATGAAAAAAAAGACTTTCTTGATATACCTTATAATCATATTCTTGATATCCCTGACAATCACTTTAGTTTTGTATTTCTTACAGCCAAAGTATACAAATATTCGAATAATACGATTGCCCAAGCCAAACTGTTATGACTATACAATCTATCCTTTTCCCAATCATCCATCAGATCCTATAAATAGTGAAGTTGGTTTATATTTACATGCAACCAACAAAGAGCCCACATGCGAAGAAGATGTCATAAATTACGAGATCAAAAGAGATAACTTTGAAATAGTTATTAAATTAAAAGACGGGTCATCCAGCAGAGACTGTACCCTTAAATATTTAGGAGCAGGACCAAAAATTCCAAGCGCGAGAATCATTTTAGGATACCTGCCTTCCGGTAGTTATACAATTCACATAAATACCTGTAGAGACACCGATGAGTATATACTAGAGATAGAAAATGGCAAATATAACTTGATATCAACTAAAACTACCCACGGATTAGTACTACCGGTAAATAGAGAGGATTATCTGAAAGATCCCACTTACTGCGAGCAGGATAGCGATTGTATATTACAACCAATAGGCTGCAATCATTGTGCTTGTCCTTCAATTATCAATAAGTACAATTTCAAAAAATACGATTGTCCGCCCTCGGAAAACAGCCCTGCTTGCGAGCCATGTATACGTATACTTGATTTTCAACTCAAGTGTGAAAATAATAAATGTACCGGATATGAAAATGGTAGAAATTGACTTGGTTTAAAATAATTAATTGTGAAAAAAATAATAACATTTGTTGGTGCGACAATAATTAAAATGAAAAGGACTTTTCGGATACCTTTAGCAGTTTTAGCTATGACTGGAATATTTTCTTTGTTTATCCTTCCAGCAGTTTTCGCAATAATAGGAATACTTCCTTTGTTTACCTTTCCAAGTTTAAAAAGACAGGAAAACGTAATTGTAGGTCCTGTAGATTCTTTACCGACTCTTCCTAAACTCGAAGATATCCCCCAAAATTACAAAATCAGCCTGCAGGTTGGTGATATTGACACACGTAAAACAGAACCGGTTTTACCAAAGGAATTATATATAGAAAAATATCCTATTAGCGAGTTAGGTTACTATATCATCCAATTCAAAGATGTGATTTTGCCCGAATGGAGTCAGAAAGTCAGCGATACCGGAGCAATTATGATTGGTTATATGCCAAACAATGCTTTTTTGGTCAAGATGACCGAAGCTCAAAAAAGTAAAGCGAGAGGCATTACAGAAATTCAGTGGATTGGTATATTTCAGCCGGCATATAAAATTTCAACATCCTTTAAACCTCCTCATAACGGAACTTCCATCATCACCATTCTTACCTTTCCTCATGTTGATCTGGATAATGTAAAAAGCAGACTAATTTCCTTAGGCGGAAAAATAGATAGTGTAAGCGATAATAAAGAAACTGGGGGACATATTAGATTAGTCATTGATCTGACACATCTTGCTAACATTGCTAGAATAAATAATGTCATGTGGATTGAGCCTTGGATAGAGCCAAGATTAAACGTCCCAGCGGTAGAAAGATAAGATAATTATTATGAACATTCCTAAATCCCTAATCATTATAACTCCTCTCTCCAAAATCCTGGCTGGGGTTTTGTTTATAACTCTTCCATTTCTTGGCTTTTATCTGGGGATGGAGTATGAAAAAGCTAAAGATCAAGGGAAAGAGCCGTCATATAAAAACCTAGAACAAATAAAAAGTGAAATTGGCAGGTGTGTTCAGAGTTCAGACTGCATAGTTGTAGACTACAAAGATTGCTGTGCATCAAAAAAAGCAATAAACAAGGAGTACAGAAATATTTATTATCAATACCCACAGCTTCAGGGGCTGTCAAAAGAGAGACAGGATATCTGCACAAGGATTGAATGTGATGATGCAACTCGCGATCTAAACGCTTCAAAGTGTGAGGACAATCTGTGTATTCTTATAAAGTCCAGTGATCCTGATGCTCCTTCCGAAAGCGTAAATCAAGTATCAGGTAGTGACCTGGCAGATTGAAAAACATATATAAATGACGAATACGGTTTTGAGTTTAAGTATCCAAGTGATTGGATAATACGTTCAGATAAATACTTACCAAATAATTGGATAATTCTTGGTTCGAACATCCCAAGTACATATAATGACTCTCCATTGCCATCGACTAATCCCTTTTTTCTTAATTATGATATTTATTATAAAGATGATTCAAGTAAAATATAAATATGAAGCGGTATCTAGAATTACATAAATTGGATAAAAAGAGGATTTTAACTCTACTACAAACTCACAGAGATAGAATAAGCAACTATGGAGTTGCTGATATTGGGGTTTTCGGTTCTTATGCTAGAGGTGAACAAAAAGCCAAAAGTGATATTGATATTTTAGTAGAGTTCCGTAAAAATAAAAAGACATTTAGGAATTATATAAACCTTGCCCAGTATCTTGAAGAAATTTTTGGAAAACAAGTAGAACTTATAACCACAGATTCTCTTAGTCCATACATCGCACCTTATATCAAAAAGGAGGTTGAATATGTCCAAATTGCCAATTGAATATTTAAAACACATAAAAGATGAATTAGTATATCTTTCTAAATACTTCAAAAGGGCTTTCTAAAAACGAATTTCTACAAGATGAGACGCTAAAACGATCTTTCACAAGATGGTGTATCAAAAAAAGTTAACTCCTGTGTGCTGACATCCCTACATATCTGGTTGACAAACCCTTTACTTTATGCTTAAATGTAAAGTATATGGATACGATACAAAGCACTACCATGAGCACAAAACATCAGACTGTTATACCCGCAAACGTTCGGAAAGCAGTTGGCCTTATTGCGGGTGATAAGCTGTATTGGCAGGTAATGCATAAAGGAAACGACCCTATAATTATCGCACAACCAGCACCACGCAGTTGGGCAAAAAAAACTCGGGGTCTTGGTCGGGATCTTTGGAAAAATATTAATATCAAAACATATATCCGTACTTTACGAAACGAATGGGAGATGCAGCAATAAACAACTTCAGAAAAAAACTACTGAAATCCTCGACAATAGGTCTTGATTCAGATGAATACTTATATACCAATCGTTGCTCATTTTGCAAATATTTCATCACAAAATGAGCTTACGAGTGTATATACTCGTAGCATTCTCAAGTGCGAAGGGTATAAATATCTGCTGTTTCACACCCTCGGCAAAACAATACTCTTTTGCCCTGAGTACATCCCTGAAATATCTTTGTACGATTTCTCCGCCACTTCCGTAGCCTCAAAAAAAATGATATGAGCAATTCCTTCTCCGGAATATATTTTTGCAGGAAGCGTCGTAGTATTTGAAATTTCTATGATAAGTGACCCTTCCCACTCCGGCTGCAAGGGTGTCACATTCACAATAATGCCGCACCGTGCATAAGTCGATTTTCCTATGCAAAGCCCTAAAACACTTCTTGGAATACGAAAATACTCTTGACTTCGAGCCAATGCAAATGAGTTTGGCGGGATCAAAACATGATCTTTTCCTTTGACATCAACAAATGAGTTTTCATCAAAATGTTTGGGATCAACAACTGCCGAGTGCACATTGGTAAAGATCTTAAATTCAGAAGCAACCCGGAGATCATAGCCATATGACGAAAGACCATATGATACATTGCCGTTTTTGATCTGTGACTCTTCAAACGGCTCAATCATATGGTATTTTTTGACCATTTTCTTGATCCAGTAGTCGGGTTGTATTGACATATGTATATGTTACCCCAAACTTCTCCGAACTAATGCAGCTTTTTCTATGAGATTGGTCACGTCTTTTCCATTATTCAGTCCCTTATATATTTGTGAAGTTAGTTTCGTATGTGCTTTTTGATCATTAGTGAGTGCTACTTCCGAACCTAAATATTTTATTATTTCAGTCACATCAGACAATATATCATCAAAGCCTGTAGTATTCTTCGCAAGAGCTTCTAAAACCTCAAAATTCGTATAAGAAATAGCGTGCAATAAATCAGAACGTATATTTATATAATACCTTTCCAAAAGCTCCATCAAATTCTGTTTTTTTATTATACTGAGTGCATGGATTCCTCTTCCGGTTCCGATGAGTTCAGGAGGAACCCCAATTGAATATAGTACTGAAGTAAAGGTAATTGCCCGCGGCAATTTGACATCACCGACTCCACGAGAATAACCAAACAATCCTACATGCTGTACCCGCTCTCTTCTTTTTGGTATGTATTTTGATATTTGATTGATAAGAGGAGCTATTTTCTCTATTGTCGAACGATAATACTGCGAAAAAATAGTCATAATCTTGCGAAGTTTTTCTTCTTCGTTTTTGGAAATGATTTGTGCGTCAAATGAACTTAGTTTTTTTTCTAGCTTTGCTATAGCCTCAATCACCTCTTCTTTTGGATAATCATATCGAAATCCGCTTTGGATTGTAGTTGTCCGAATACCTGCATACTCATTCATAAACTGATCCACGGTTCGTGGACTGATTCCCCCGCGAAACGGCAGTGATGCAGCACCGATCATTGGATACAATGGAATTTCATTTTTTTCTTCAAATCTTTTATACCGAGATAATGCAATTTTTATTGCAAGTACTGTTGGGACTATCCCTGCATTGAGCGCCGGATCAGATCGGGCTACATATGGACGTATGTATTGGGGTTTGAAATCAAATCCTTGGATATGTCTTTCCAGGTATTCTTGTAAAATCTCATCAGAATGAGATATGGTGTCAATATCTTCAAAAAGTGGAATCAACTCAATATGATCAATATCCTCATATCCGCGTTTGAGCAAAGGATGCCGTATTGCAGCAATTTGTCTGAATGCGTCCTGTATATCATACATTTCCTTTGCCGACTCGGTCATGGGAAGAATAACTTCAAATAATGGATTATTCTTGAGCCCCAAAGTCTTTGTTAAACCAGATGCTGCAAGAATGCCCATAAAGGCTCTCCCCAACCGATACTCAGTCTCGACTTTTGGATTTGGCAGACGAAAGGTAATAAACTTATCTTTTCCGATTTGTTCCTTTTGAAAGTAGTCAAAATACTCTCCAAAAATTCTTTCAAGAATTGCCTCATCAACAAGCTTTCCTTCCCAGTCCCATTTATACTCTGTTGCTCCTAAATCTTTAAATGACAGATACAGCTCCCGAGGTTCTTCTTGAGTGCTTCTTTTAGCATTCTCAAGTGCGAAGGGTATAATACATACATGATACAATACAATATGATGGCTACCAAACTTTCTCAAAGAATCCATGATCTCCCTATCTCCGCGATCCGCAAGCTCGCGCCATTTGCTGATAAAGCAAAAAAGCAGGGCGTCAAAATCTATCACCTCAATATAGGTCAGCCTGATGTGAAAACGCCGCAAGTAATGATTGATTCTCTCAAACTTTGGACGCAAAATCCGATCGCATATGCGCCATCCGGAGGAACACAAGAATATCTCCAAGCCCTTGAAACATATTATCATGATTTAGGATTCTTATTTGTCAATACCAATAACATTCTTGCAACAATCGCAGGATCAGAAGGGATCAATATGGCTATGTTTGCGGTCTGTGATCCTGGTGATGAAATTATGGTGTTTGAGCCATTTTATAGCAACTATGCGACCTCTGCACATATATGCGGTATCAAGCTTATTCCTATTGAGACATCAATCACAAGTAGTTTTCATCTTCCTGACAGGCAAAAAATTGAGCGGGCAATAACAACAAAAACAAAAGCAATTCTCTACTCCAACCCATGCAATCCAACAGGAGCAGTCTACACAAAAGATGAAATTCAGTTACTTATTGATATAGTAAAGAAACATAATTTATTTCTTCTATCTGACGAGGTATACCGCGAATATACCTTTATTGACAGACCGCATGTGTCGATTCTTTCATATATGCGTGAAATTCCCAAGCAGGCAGTTCTTATTGACAGCCTCTCAAAAAGATATAGCCTTTGTGGAGCGCGTCTCGGAAACCTTGTTACATTGAATAAAGAAATACTTGCCGGAGCACTCAAATTTGCCATAAGCCGGCTTTCAGCTGGACTGATCGATCAGCATGTTGGTGCACAGCTTGTGCATGTGCCCAAAGAATATACGAAAAGTATGCAGCGCGAATATCGCAGCCGCCGCGATGTGATGCTTGAAGGTTTGCGATCTATCAAAGGAGTACATGTAACCAAGCCTGAAGGAGCATTTTATATTATAGCCGAACTTCCGGTACGTGATGCGCAACTATTCTCTGTATGGCTCCTGGAATCATTCCGGGATACGAATGAAACCGTGATGCTTGCCCCTGGAAATGGATTTTATAAAGATCCTGCAAAAGGAAAAAGGCAGGTACGAATTGCATATGTTCTTGAGGAATCTCAGCTGAAACGGTCAATTGAACTTTTGAAAAAAGCGCTTCATGAATATAAAAATACAGAATAAAGAATGGAGAATCTTTCATTTTCATTTCCTGCGTAGCTTATATTATTAAGAGCAAAAGAAAATTGTCCGTTTTGGTCCAAGAGCAGAGGGAAATCAAAAGGGTTAATACCCAAGCCCAAAACTTTTTATTATTAATTTGGTTTTTTCATTTGGCTCAAAATATTTTACCAATCTCTGCCAAAGCAGAAATCCGACTGCGGTAAATTTCTTTTTTATCCATTGGTCGGCAATAACCCATCCCATTACCTTGCCTTGTTTAAGAATTCTTGTAATTTCAAAAGCGACTTTTTCTAATTCGTCATAAAATTCTGTTTTTTCGCAAGAAATCTTACCAATACATTTTTTATCGTCAGAATACTTGATATTGTCCGAATATGGTGAATCAAATGAAAATACCCACGAGCTTACGCTCGGGGATTTGAAAGCGCTGTTAAAAGACGAAGTAGAACTACATTTTGTATCGGACGGGCAAGTAATCAATAGCCAAGAATGGGTACATACCCTGCTCGACCATCTTACGGTTATAAACGAGAGCCAATAAGCAAAGACAAGACGGAAATAGTAGTAGATGAGTTTTCTTCAAAGGTAGTTCAGAAAGCCTACGAATGGTATGCAATGAATAGCTTTTCAATGGAATTGCTACGTCAAAAGATAAAATCCGAGTTTGGAGTTGATTGGTCAAATGGTATGACTGACAAGATACTGAAAGACCCCTTCTACTACGGCACAATGACTTGGAAGAATAAACAATATAAGCACAAATACCCGCCAGTTATCACTAAGCAACTATTCGACCAAGTTCAACAAGTAAAGGCGGGCTTCAACAAGAAACCATTTAAGTACGCTGGTAAGCCGAATATAATATATCGAGGATTACTTCGCTGTGGTCATTGTGGGCTGGCTATAACATCAGAAGAGCACAAAGGACACATCTACTACCATTGCACCCAACACAACGGCAAGCATGGGGCAGAATGGTTATCGGAAAAGACAATTACAGAGCAGTTTTCAAAATTATTTAGCTACCTTCAAATGCCTCAAGATGTAGTTGATGATATTACCAATAGTCTCAAAGGGTCTCACAAAGATAAGATCAATTTCCATAGCGACTTACTTGAACGATACCAGATAGAATATAAGACCTTTGAGAATCGTATTGAAAAGATGTATGAAGATAAATTAGACGGCAGTATTACTGTAAGTTACTATGAAGAAAAACGAAAAGAATATCGAGACAAACAAAAGATACTACAAAATAAAATGAGCAGGCTACACACAGCCGACGAAGAGTACTATTTGAACTCAGAATACCTGCTAAAGATAGCAATGCACGCTAAAAAGTTATTTGAAAGTTCTGAACCACAGGAAAAAAGACTACTTTTGAAAATGACACTTCAGAACCTACGACTAGAAGGCAAAACAGTGCGATATGACTGGGTAAAACCCTTTGATAAAATCGCACTTTACGCTTCTCGTCTTGAGTGGCTCCCCGACGAGGATTCCCTTCGGCAATTCGTCTCGTATTGAGCTCGCCAAAATGCTCAGGGTTAACTTCTCATCCCTGCATGAGTGCTTCAACAAGCTCAGTGCAAG
>LBTJ01000023.1 GCA_000990445.1 Candidatus Roizmanbacteria bacterium GW2011_GWA2_37_7 | reverse complement strand
GATATGATGCTTGATACTGGGTGTGGATTGATGCCCCTTGATGGTAGAAGCCCGAGGACTTTGAAAAGATGACCAATGACCCAGCTATTTTTTTAGAGGCATCTTCCTGGGCAAATGTTTGAGCCATAGGCTCATCAGCCCGTGGTTGAGAGAGTTTTAGATTGTTATGAAAGCCTCCAAAGAAAAATAACGCATTATTATACTCATGAAATGACTCAAATTCATACGTAAGATATGTTTTTGAGTATGGAATAAATTTTTCGCGATCACTCGTTTTTTTATATAATGTCCAGAAATCTTTCATGGCATTGATTGTTGCATGTTTGGTTACTGAAATTTTGTCACGCATGGCACGACGGATAGAGTATCGAGTATTTTTTCTCATATTTTTCAGAAGCTCGTCTTCAGACTGTGTTACATCAACAATCCACATGGTTTCAACATGCATATATGTTGGCGCAGTGCGAAATCCGAGAGATTTACAGAGTGTATCATGAGAATGTGAACGCGCAAGAATCGGTGCCATGCGTATAAACCAAAAACCTTGTTGTTTGGCAAGTGGTATCAGGTAATTTCTCAGTTCACAAAGGTTTGATTTAATGTGTTGTGCATCATAATCAGAAACCCATTGTGACAATCTATCCGTTTGAATATTGAACAACGGCCCATGCGGGATAAAAAGGAATGATCCGCGTTTCGATCGAATTTTCACAACAAGAGCGATAAGCTCGAGTTTATTATTGTCATAGAGTCCAAGCCTCATGATTTCGTACCCAATTTTTTTTTGAAACTCTCCCCATTCCCAGGATTGATGAAATGATGGTGAGCCAATTTTCTCAAAAAAAGAGTCCCACTCGGATTTTTGTGTAATGTTGTGGATGTTCATCGTTATTTTAATACCTTTATGATACGCTTTGCATCAGCTATGGAAATAGCGGTTGGAAGGTTTATTATGTGCTTACTGACTGATTCTGCAATCGGGCAGCTGCCTGTGGTATAGCCAACAGCCATAAGGTTGATCTCTTTTGGAGCAACAACCTGCGAGTACCATTGACCAAGCTGGATATGTTGTTTTATGGCTTTTTTTTGAAGTTTTGCAGGATCATTACATAAATATGGATATCTGAGAAGCCCAAGGCCATGTGCTGTTTTCACATGAAGTTCTGAGTCAAAAAAAGCCGATACCTTTTTTCGTTTATTTACAACGTCGTTAAATCTATCAAGCTGTGCAAGCATACATATCGCGGCAATATTTGGGAATGTTCGAAGAAATGCATTGTTGAATTGGCCGTTTTTCTCTTGTTTGGTAATTTCCGGCATTATTAGATCAAATTGTTTGAACATAAAATGAATTCCTTTTCCAAGTTGTATCGCATATGTTGCTTTAATAATCACTGAAATGATCTTATATATCAATATTTGAATAAGAATAAAAAGTGAGGGATTTGGTAGATTTTTTTCTGTTTCTTTCAATACTTTCCCTGCTTTGATACCTCTGATCGCTATAGCACCACCAAACACCGAGGAAAATGATTTTGATCGTCCAAACGAAAGAAGCACTGCACCAGTGTACCGTTTTAAGCGAAACAAGTTGGGATCAAATCCATGGGCTACATCTTCAATAACCTGCAGTTTATGAGTTTTTGCAAACTCAAGCAATTGCTTCCGATCCTTTGGTGTGATCCCAAATGTGTGCTGAATAATAATTGCCTTTGCATGTGGCGTGTATTTATTTTTAAGATCCTGTATATTCATTGAAAAGTCTGACGAATGGATATCAACATATATTGGTCGAAGTCCAATCGCCAGTATAGGAAGTATGACGGCTTCACAAGTAAAGGCTTGTACGATTACTTCATCACCAGTATGTAATTTCAAAGAGCTAAGGTATTGATACAATGCTGTTCTGCCAGTCATAAACAAAGAAATCTGTGTATCAGAGGAAAAAAAACAAGATTTGAAACGTCGTTTAAGGTAATGTATTTCTTTTCCTTTTCTCCATCTCCATGGCTGAAATAGATATTTTATGGCAAGAACTGCATCTTTTGATGTTTCGTTTGGTGCAAAATCTGAAAAAATCATAGTATACTCCCCTATTTACGGGACCGATTTTGATGATCCAAATGGATAATAAATGTGTCAATTATTGGTTGAGCAAATGCTCCTTCAATAAGTAAAAGTGTGTTGCTGTCAAGAGATTGGAGAATATTTTTTTGTATACTTTCAACGTCGTTAAATGTAAATATTGTTATATTATTTTTTATCGTAGTAAATACTATATCAGTAGTAAAAAGTTTTATTCCAGAATTGTTCATTTTATGAAGTATTTGATCATATGTACTCCTCTTCTCCACTCCAAGCTCTATAATTCCTTGCGTCATGATAATTTTTTTCGATTGAGGAAACAACTTCATAACATCGATTGCTGCAAGAAATCCATTAAAATTTGAGTTAACGCCATCATGCAGGATTGTTGCGTTGTTTCGCCCTTTGTGCTTTGAGAGTTTGCCAATTAAAGGTTGCATTTTTGAAATTTGTTTCTCAATTACCCGAGGATTGAGACCAAGATCAAATGAAATAGCAACAGCTGGAAGAAGATTTTCTAGAGAGTGTGTACCGAGAAGTCGTGTATTGATTTTAAACAGTCGATTTTTATAATGCATAATTCCGATTGTTCCTTCAGGAGTGACTTTCACATCAGTAAGATGAATGTCTGCATGGGGAGATGTTCCAAAGGTAACTGTATTAAATTTGGAAACATCAATGGCATTTTCTGTTATCGATTCATAATTGAGATATGCTGTACCGCTATCAGGAAGATGAAGTACTGGTGACATTTCTTCTTGTATCAATGCTTTTTTACTGCCATAAAGATCAAGATGTTGATTACCAAGACCACTTAAAATAATGTATTGAAATGGGATATATGATGCTGCATAGTTTAGTTCTCCAGATCGATACGCTCCAAGCTCGGTGATAAAAAACTCGGTTGATTTTGTGAGCAATCTATTGATTGAAAGTGCAATCCCAACATCGGTATTCATATTTTTTGGAGTCTTTACAACGTTAAACCGTATTGATAATATCTGTGCAAGATATTCTTTGATGCTTGTTTTTCCATATGATCCGGTGATGCCGATAAATACTGCTTTTGTTTTTTTTACCTTTTGGATTGCGCGATATCTAATTCTTGACCTTAGGATTGTTGAGGGAATGTTTGTTAGAAAAACTCCACACGAAACTATTCCAAACGATGCTAACGGAGCAAGAAAAAAACTATATCCGAGAAACTCAAACAAGTATTTTTGTTCAAATGAATAAAGAAACAAAGCAGATACCCCAAGTGTAAGGAAAAACACAAGAAGTATATTTCTCAGAGAAACTTTTGGAATTTTCAATGATGTTGTATACAAAAAGCGTAGGTACCCGATCTCTTTGGCAATTGACTGTAATCGGTCAAATCGGTACTCTTTAATTTGAAAGATATATATAAAGCGAAGACCTTGAAGTAATGCCCATATAAAGTGAATCAGAACAAAAAACAACATGATGAGTATGGTTTAATAATTAATATGATTTTGACGGTATATTATACACATTGCTTACATAGCATACTTGAGAAATGACATAGTTTTTTCCCATACGTGTTTGGGATATCTTATTGGAAGGTTGTGTCCTGCTTGCGGAAATACATACAGTCGACTATGCTGAATTTTTTTTTCAAGTTCGTATGCCCAAATTATCGGTGTATAGCTATCCTGTTCTCCCCAAAGAATGAGGGTATTCAGGTATATATGTTTGACTTCTTCTGAAAGATCTTGCGTAACGATTTTTCTGAAGTTTTGTTCAAGGTGTGGAAACTTCAGTATATCAGACCGTTTCTGAATCAGGGTATAGTATATTTTTTTTGCGTAATGGTAAATTGTTTGGCAGATCCAATTTTTTTCTTTTGGAATCCATTTAAGCATCTTAGCAAGTTTTGATACTTTGTTTTGTCGTTTAAACGAACTGTTGCACAGGATAAGTCGATCTAGTATATTATCAAAGTGGGCCGCAATATAAATCCCGATCTCTCCGCCAAATGAATGTCCGAAATAATGTGGCCTTGACTGAATTACTTTTTGAATAAAAATTTTTATAAGCTGGGCGTATCCTTCGATTCCCCAGTGTGGTGGAGGGTTATCACTTCTCCCAAATCCAGGAAGATCAATAAGATATGATGTGTAGTTTTTTGAAGCTTGGCAAGCCAGTTTATGCAAACTGTAGAGATTCCCTCCCCACCCATGTACAAACAAAATCGGTTTTCCAGTACCGATTTTTTTATAATGAACTTTTCGGTTATGAATCTGTATGTACATACACTAATTTCCTTGTGACGTAATTCCCTTTATGAGTATTTCTTTAAAGTTTTCCGCTGATGTTGGAGGTGACAACTTATATCCATTGAGATAAAATGTCGGTGTGCCCGCAACTTCAACCTCGAGCCCTGACCGATAGTCTTTCTGGATTTGATCTGAAATTTCTGACGATGTAATATCGGCTTCAAACTTCTCTACATTCAACCCAAGTTCGTTTGCATATTCTTTGAACAATTCTTCTGGTTTATCACTTTCTGACCATACTTTTTGTCTAGTAAATAAGAGGTCATGCATCTCAAAAAACTTCCCCTGAATACCAGCTGCTTCTGCAGCTTGTGCAGCAACTCGTGCATACGGATGGATCCGGTCCAATGGAAAATGGCGATACACAAACGCAACCTTACTTTCAACTTGATTGGCAAACTCCTCATCTTTTTCAAGGCTTTTGAGAAGCCCTGTATATTTGCTACATGCAGGACATTGAAAATCACTATATTCAACTAAAATATTCGCACTTTCAGTAGCCCATTTGACGTGATCGTCCTTTTGTACTTTGGTAAGTTGAGGAAAGAACGTGTTTTTAGGCTTACTGGTAAGATAATATGCTCCAAGCAAAAATGCAAATGTAAGAGCAATGCCTCCGGCTAATAGTAAAATTTTCTTGTACTCCATATAGTTATTATACTGATAAATATATGAATTGCGACGAATGATATCACCGGTAAATATATTGATTTTCATTGTTGACAATCGAAAGACGTGAATGGGTCTTCTCCCTGAGTAGATATCGCACGAGGATTTTATAAACGTCATAATCAAAAGTCAATTCATTTTTGACAGCAGGAAGGTTTGCTTTCATCAGAAGATTTTTTTTCCGAGTCTTTTTGCGTTTTCACCAATCGATACAATCCATATACGGCAAGCAGAATAAATGCGATATCCAGTCCTGGAATGCGGCGAACAAAATCTGTCACGGTGAGCGCGACTTGATTTATCTGTTTTGTTACGGCAACCTCTCCCATTTCCATGGAAAGATTGCCGGTGAGTGTAAGTACAATCATAAGGAATCCTGTCAGTACGAATACAACACATGCAATGATATTTGAGACAAAGATCGGGTAAACGTTTCCTGTAAATGAGATTGACGTAATTTTTTTCTTAAAAATTGGATTTTCAAGAATATTTTTCTTATGTATAAAAAAAGACGCAAGATACAGCGGTGTGACCATCCCAAGGACATATGCCATTCCGACACCGAGAGCCAATATGATTGATGGAGAGACAGCACTCAAGGTTATAACGCCAATCAGTACCGGTGCACAGCATGCAGATGTTATTCCGGAAAAAATACCAAGAGTGAATGTTGAGGTAATGTCATTTTTGTTTTGTTTTTGATGAAACCTGAAATGCATCGGCAGCTTCACGCCAAGAAATGAAAAAAAACCGATGGTAATCATAATAAATCCGCCAATGATATACGTGTAGTCGTGGAAACTAAAAAAAAGATCTGAGAGAAACTTAGCTCCAAGCACGACAGGGAGCATGACAACAAATATTCCGGCAGAATACACAAGCGTCATCCCGATCACATGAGTCCGTTCTTTAAATACATTTCCCAGATATGCAGGAAAAAGGTACGAGATACAGCACGGCGCAAACAGGGCAACAATGCCTGCGATAAATGCTGCAAGAAGTGAAATTTGGTACATGGTTATTTTTGAACAACTGTTGCCATGATCTCCGCGGTCACTCGTGCAAAGTTCGGATTATCAGTTTGGATATAAATTGTTCTTACAATATCTCCAAGATCAGTGTCATTTTTGTGAACTGCGGGGTCAAAAGAAACATTCACCGATGTCGATTCGTATGGTTCAAGTGACTGATTTTCAACAGTTGCGCTCGTACAACTGCATGACGTACTGACTTTTGTAATTGCCAGTGGTTGAGCTGTGTTGTTTGTCAAAATAAATGTTGTTTGTGCCACATTTCCATAAATTACCATTCCCAGATCTTGAGTATCGGGCTGCATCGTTACATTGACACGTTGTTCTTTATATGCCTGTATTCCGCCAGCAATCAGAGCTACCACAACGATAGTGATTATTGTTTTATCCATCGTATTTTTTTTTACAACTTACAACCTTCAATTTTTTTATGCTCCACAACTTCCTCCTCCACTTTGAAGTCCTGGGATGTTGCCGATTTCCTGTTTGATTCGTGCATATCCCTGTCCTGAGCTATACGCTTGGCCAAGAACTGTTTTTGGATCAACATCTTCCCATACAGTATCTTGCTTGGTTTCAAAGTAGTACGCCAGGTCTGCATAGGTTTGCGGGAACCAGTAGGAATTAAATGCTAAAGAAGCCTCATATATTTCTTGGTCAGAAAATCCCTGTGCAACCATAAGTTCAACCAATCCTAAAATTGCCATGCCATGATTGCAGTCTGGGAATGCGGCTGAGTTTCCGCAGCATGGGCGGTAAATATTCTCAGTAATTTTTGCGACACGTTGTTGTTGTTCCGTTGTCAGGTCAACAATATTGACAGAGCTATAAAGAGTGACTGCATCTTTTGCTCCAAGTGTCCACCCGCCTGTTGAGGCAAAATTCCCTATTTCGTCTTTATATTCTGTTCCCATGATCCCCTTTTCAAGAACATCTGATTTTTGGACTAAACCCAATGCCCAAAGCGTATTAACCCAAAAATAGGAGTTTTCTGCATTGACCGTGATACTTTCGTTTTTTGTGTCAGTGATAAAGGTCATGAGTTGCTGGTAGCGATCATCGCCATAATTATCTTTGTATTTTTGCAAATCTATTGCACCTGACTCAACAAGTTTTTGACCAGTGTCACCCCAATTGAGTTTCACAGTATACCCTTCTTGCGGTATGACTTTTTCTGCCAGGCTTTCGACAGTTATACCGCTTTTTTCAAATGCACTGATTGCTTCCGCATTTGCACGAATGGTCAGATAATAAGTGATTGATGCAGTCGCTATGATGATCGCGGCAAAACCCAACACTCCGATTGCCACCGAAATAAAAAACCGTTTGTTCTTTTTGGCGCTGATATGCGGGACATTTTTATTTATTGTTTGGATGATTTTTTTGAATTTCATATTTGTAATTAATTTTTATATTTGCTTCTTTGTTTTTTTTGATCTATTGATTTAATGATCATTTGACCTCTGCTACCACAACTGCTTCTGCGGTAAATGCAAGTTGTGGATTGGTTTTATCATTGGTCTCGATCATGATCTGTCTGGTGATTGGGCCGGTACCACTTGGACCATGAAAGGCAGGATCGAATACCGCGATCAATTCTGCTGTTTTTTTTGGCGAGACTTCAGATACATATTGAGATTTGGTATGCATCCCAAATTCAGGTGACGTCTTCTCCCCAACTTTTATTTGTGCTGTTGTACACGCGCACGATGTCACAATATTGAATAATTTTAAGGATTCTGTACCCTCGTTTTTTATGGTATATGTCGCTCTCACTTTACCATCATTTATGCCGATGGTTCCCCAGTCGTGATCTGTTTTACCTGTTACAACTTTTACATTTGATGACGCCTCAATTTTTGATGTCGTATCGCTGAAGGTAACTAACCCATAACTGCCGCCGATAAGAACAGCGATACCAATAACAAATCCAATAATTACTTTAATATTCATAATCGTATGTGTTTAAGAATTTTTAAATTTATCAGGTTTTTTTTTGAACTGCTCAAAGCATCCTGATGCACAGAAATAATATTCTGTTCCATTTTCCTTTAACGCATACCCTGCGGTTTTGGGACTGATTCTCATGCCGCAGACCGGGTCATGCACAAGCGGGAGAAGCTCTGTCATTTTTTGTGAAAATCCGTTGGTCAGTTCATCATCTGAATGTCGTTCTATCAAAATTTCCCGCAATAAATCACTTGCCTTGATAAAGTTTTTGTGTGAGAGTTTGTAATAAATTTCTTTTCCGTCTTTGCGTGTGGTGACAACATTGAGTTTTCTCAAAACCATAAGGTGTTGGCTGAGATTTGCCTGTTTAAGATCAAGCATTGTTTGAATTTCAGAAACCGTGAGCTCCTGATCACGCAAAAGATGGATGATCTCAAGCCTTTTTTCAT
>LBTJ01000022.1 GCA_000990445.1 Candidatus Roizmanbacteria bacterium GW2011_GWA2_37_7 | reverse complement strand
AGTCAGAAGAGACATTTATATATTTAGCCATGATAGGACTCATGCTCAGAAGAACGGAGGTCTCAAATAAGGGCTAAAGAATCCAAACAGGCTCTAAGAACTTCTTGAGCTTCCTGATCGTCGTTTAAAAAATCTGTTGCAAGAGCTACTGGGTCTCGATAAAAACGGTTATAAAAATCTGCTGGATTCTTTGTTTGTCGAACAGCATTAAAAAAAGCTTTAGTAAATGCAACAACGTGTTTATCAACATCAACTAAAACCACTCCTTTCGGCGGAGAATCTTTATGAAAACCAAGAGGCAGACCCAAAGACATTCCACAACCAACTGCAACTATATACCCATCAGGATTGTGATTTTTAATTGCGCGGAACATAGTACCATCAATTTTTTCATTTGTAGCCAAAGCAGCCAAACGATCAGATCTTGCCTCAATAACCGGGGGGACATATGAACGAAGGATAAGACTATTATTAATAAGTTGATTGATATTATCTCCTCCCATACCTGTATGTACTTCTATTGGCATGAGCGTATTATATTACATCTTATCATTTTCTTGTTTACTTCAATATGTTATATATATAATAAAAATGCCGGAAACAACGTATTGATATAACAAAATTATCAACCTCCGAGAGTGATAGTTTTCCAATTATGACACCACACTTTACCACAAAGTGTGGATAGAATAGCCTTGTGACAGTCTACACCCACACTTTTACCACATTGTGTGGATAAAATACTGTTGTGACAGTCTAAACTATTTTTTAGCCCACACTTTACCCACACTTTAGAAAGTGTGGATGATATTGCTTTGCAACAACCCGTATCCACACTATTTTCCAACGTGTGGAGAATAATCAATGCCCCACACCATCCACACTTTCAGTGATGATTTCAGCCACATAATCTGGCACCCGCTTTATCCAATCATCCCCCTGTTTCATAAGCTCCCGAATCTTCACCCCTTCATACAGCTCACGTTTATAAAACGGGATTGCAATGACCGGCATATTTGCTTTTTCAAATATCCCTATCACCCAGTCATTGTGGCTGATGACCACATCAAATGGCCGAGCGTTGGTGATGATATGGTCTAGCCATTTCTCATCATCATGAAAATCCGGAATTCCCAATGTTTGGATCAAGTGATCGTTGCATCCTGTATGCTCCAACACAGCTTGCAGCATCTTCTCAACCTGTTGTTGCGAAAATGGATTGTCCTCATTGTGCACATTTACACTTCCAATCCCGATAATGGCTGTATTCACGATCTTGAATGCCTCTTTGAATAAATACAGATGACCATTATGAAATGGCTGAAAGCGGCCGATAATAAGACCTGTTTTGTACATAACGATGTTTTTATTGTGCGTTTTACGTTACACGCCTTACGATTCACGCTCTAATATCTCCTTTGATTTCTTTCCTCGCTCCTGCCGGATCGAATCGCCCTCATACTCAAACATATCCCGTACAGTCCATACGTGAAAAAGAACTCTAAACCACTCAAGAGCTTTTTGTTCCTTTTTTGAAAGATGCTCATTGAGAATAGCCCGCCATACCAATGCTACAGAAAAATTATTTCTTTCAAGCCAACCCCAGTAATATGCCAGATCCCACAACCTGTCCCCGATCCGTGTCCACTCATAGTCAATAATACGCACAAGTTTGCAGGTAGTTTTGCCATGACTCAAAATTATATTGCCAGGTGCTACATCACCATGAATTGGCACGCGTGCATACGCTCCTTCACGGATATAATCTTTCAAACATCCGAGCGCTTGAAAAATACGGCGTTCTGTTTTTTGGTCAAACACCGTATCCTGCGCCATGTGAAGAGTGAGATTGATGTTGTACAGCATAAATGGTTTCCAGCTTTGAAACTGCTTTGTTACAGGAGGTGTCCAGAATTCTTGTACGTCTGTGGTTGGGATTTGATGGATTGCATGAAGTTCGTCATAGATATATCTCAAGACGTTTTTTGCTTGTTGCGGATGGTCATGAAGACATGTTTCTTGTTCTGTCCCCTCAATATAGTCTTGTATGAGCACATCGTTTTTATAAAATTCATGCGTACTATCATGAAACACGATATTTGGCGCCGATCTCCCGTGTTCGCGTAGATATTGATACACTGCAACATGTCGCTTCACGGATTTTGAATCTTCTGTATGGAGAATCTTCAAAAGATGATCGCCGCTGTTTCTTATATAATACACGGCGTGATTGGAGGCAGTAACTTTCCGAATACCTTCCACAGCATCAACATCAAGAAGTCCTTTTGCATAAAACTCGATATTTCCCTTGCGTTCTTGCACCGGCTCAACATGTGACACCTCGTCAAGTGTTTGCAATATTTTCCCATTACATGTTACCGTTACAAAGCCTCCATTGGGAAGTTTGACATCGTGTAAATACTGCATAAACTTTTTTTTCTTTTTGTCTGTCGTAAGTTTTTCAAATCCGCCATATATAAGAAAATATCGCAGTGCGGTAATCGGAGCTTGATGGGAAATAAGCACAATTTTTGCATTCTGGTCTGCATGTTTTATGAGATTTTCCATGCCGTTTGAGATTCGTTCAAACATCATCTGCATACTTTCTCCGCCTCCTGGATAGGGAGTCCCGTAGTCTTCACGGTGTTTTCGATACTCGGGAGAAATCTTATGAATCTTCTCCCACCAGTAAAACCCTTCAAGCATCCCGTGATGAAGCTCAGTCAGCCATTTTGCGGTTTTGATCACTGCATCGGGAAAATAATGATGAAAAATCAGTGCTGTTTCTTTGGCTCGTGTGACTGGAGAAACAAGGATTTGATCTATCTGCTCTTTCCGAAGCTCATATGAGGTACGGATTACCTGAATTTTCCCTTTTTCTGTCAATCCTTCAGGATCAGTTCTGCCTGACATAAAGCCTGATTTGATGTTTCCTTTGCTTTGGCCATGCCGGATGAGAAAGAGTTTCATAAGTGTCTAGTATACCAATCTCGTTGTGAAAATGTTTCTTTCACTGCAATAAAGCAACTAAATGGTTCCACTTTCGAAAGTAAACACTCAAATGAAGTGTTGGTGACCTGGGATAGGCCAGCACTTTTAGCACCATCTGAACTCAATATCCTAAAAACAGAAAAAAATGATACTACTGAAGACTCCCAAGGTAGCGTACTGATCCGTCTCCTCACTGCGATTTTAGAAAAAATTCTGAGTATTTTGAAATAATTGATGAATGAAGACTAATCCACTTACTTTATTTTGCTCATTTTTGGTAATATTATACACATGATTATTTCTTCAATCCATGCACGAGAAATCCTAAGCTCCGGCGGCACCCCATCTCTTGAAGTAAAAGTAACGCTTGCGAATAGCATAATCGGCATTGCTTCAGTGCCGTATGGCGTGTCTGCCGGATCGTATGAAGCGCATGTATTGTTTGATGATGATACAACGAGATTCAATGGAAAGGGCATGCTGAAGGCTGTGGCAATAATCAATGATACAATAGCTCCTGAACTTATTGGTAAAAATGCAGATGATCAGCGGTCAATTGATGAGTACATGATCAAATGCGATGGAACAGAAACAAAATCATGCCTTGGCGGAAACGCTATTCTTGGGGTCTCGCTTGCAGTTTCGCACGCTGCAGCAAACAGTCATCATCTTCCCTTGTATCAATGGATTCGAAAATGTTTTGAGTTACAGATCACTGATTTCCGACTCCCAAACCCCATGATCGTTGTGATTGAAGGAGGAAAACATGCAGATAACTCCACTGATCTTCAGGAGTATCTTTTTTCTCCTATTGGAACTACCTCTGCACGGGAAAATATCAGAATGGGGCTTGAGGCATATTTCAAACTCAAAAAAGTACTTTCAGAAAATAGATACTCCACCAATGTCGGCAACGAAGGCGCATTTGCTCCGGATGGCATTGACAGTAATGAAAAACCGCTTCAAATGATGCTTGAGGCTGTAAAGCAAGCAGGGCTTACTCCAGGGAAAGACATCGGCTTTTCGATTGATGCTGCGGCAAATGAAATGTATGAGCATGGAAACTACCATCTCAAGGCTGAAAATCGGACCATTGATGCACAAAAACTAATGAAATACTATGAAGGATGGTTTGAAAAATATCCGATCATATCTGTTGAAGATATGCTTGCTGAGGATGCATGGGCAGACTGGACCACATTTACACACATCACGCAACGATATGGTATCTCAAATATCGGAGACGACCTAACGGTAACAAATACAAAAAGGCTTCAGAAAGCCATAGATGAAAAAGCAATCAACGCAATCTTGATCAAGCTCAATCAAATCGGAACTCTCACTGAAACTGTCAACTGCTGCACCCTTGCACGAAAGCATGGAATGATGACCGTGCCATCGCATCGGGGAGGCGGCGAAACCAATGATACCTCGATGGTTGATTTGGCAGTTGCGGTCAACTCTGGGTTTATCAAAGTGGGTCCAACACGAGGAGAACGAGTGTGTAAATATAACCGATTAATGGAAATTGAAGATGAGCTTGGCACTAAAGCACATCCTATGGGAAATGAATATCATACTATTTTCTAATTTCTCTTGCATCTATTGATCCTGACCAAGTACAATAAGAAACATGGCAACTATTGCTTCATTTTCTTTTGATCCAATCACAACCACTGTCAAACAAGGTGAAACTGTTACTGTAGACGTTCTGATCTATTCTGGCAAGGATCCGGTCATATCTTCAGATGTATGGATATCGTATAATCCCGAACTTCTCACACCTATCACTGAAGGGCTTTCTGATATAAAACCAGGAGATCTTTTCCAGATAACAGACTCTAAAATTATATCTCCAGGCAGCATGTATCTGTATGCGATAAATCAATCGCCGTCTGAGGCAGATATCACAAATGGAAAACTCGCATCAATAAGTTTTACGGCTCATGGCTCAGGCACAACAGATCTGAGATTTAACTGTATTCCTTTTCAGAAACAAACATCTCAGATCATACGTCGCGACCCTGAGCTTACCAATATCATCAACTGTACGACAACAAGAGCACATACGGCCGCAATCACCATAGAGGCAGAAAACGTACTTGGAGCATCAACGCAAAACACATATCACAGCTGGTATGTCGGTTTGGCCCTTTTGTTTACTGTGTTTATAGGTGTTTTGTTTTTTCGGTATAAACGGCTTTCAAAAAGCTGAAAAAACATCCTAAGGGTTCGTCCATCAATAATCTGATATGTATTGATGGTTACGACCCTTTGTGCCGCATATTTCAATAAAATATTGACGGGTTATAAATGAATGCGGCCTAAAGATCGATATGCAAATCGCAACAATCCAAAAGAAAAAAATATCTTTAAAACAACTAAAAACTGTGGGGTTTATTTTGGGGATTGCCATACTTATAGCAGCTTCTATTGGAATCTTTTTTATGATTCAAGGAACAGCATCAGAGGCAAATGAAGAGGCTCCACAGAATATCAATATTCAAACAGTTGATGCAAATACTACTTCTGTGTCGTGGGAAACTGGGAAAGAAACTATTGCAGTGGTTGAGTACGGTAAAACTGCAGATCCAAACTCATTTACCGAATTTGCGTTTTCAGAAATTGAAACAACAAACCATACAGTGTCTTTGAGCTCGCTTGAACCAAACACCACGTATTTTTTTCAAATCAGAATCGGTGACCAAACATATAATAATGGAGGATCTTTCTGGACATTTACTACCCTACCTGGGGGTGAGCTTGATGAATCTCCGACACCTGCGCCGTCAGGAACAATTATTCCAACCAGCATTACTCCTTCAGCTTCATTATCCGCTACAATCGTCCCTACACCGACAGTGAGCATCACAGCAACGCCCTCAGCAACGATAACTCCCACAATTTCTGGTTCACCAACGCCAACAGCGACTATTTCTGCAACATTGACACCTACCCAAACTACTGCAAAATCTGTATGTACTTCAAACAACTGCACAACAATCCTTCAGAATCTTGGAAGTACGTGTACAACGCAAGACTATGTCCGGTGTCTCCTTGGAGCAAATGTCACCATTACCCAAGGTGCCACGAAAACACCAACACCAACGCCGCTTGCCTCATCAATAAAAAGTACCTGTGCAATAAACACATTTCAAGCAAACAGCTGTACATCATGGATCTGGGAAGATATGAGTTCAAAAGAAAAAACATGCTCAGATATTTTTACCCAATATTTTGTCCAGTGCAAAGGAACAAGCTGGAGCTCGACTGATTCAGCATACTGGTACTGCAATGAAGTAGCAACTTCAAACCAGCTGACGTTACCCTGTGCAAATGCACCGACTCCTGTACCAGGCCAAGCGGTTTTCTGCCGCGTCCGAGCAGAGACAGCTATTGGAGGAGCTGAGAATGCAACTGACTGGATCTATACCAACTCATCATGTTCGACATACACCTCACTCTCAGGGGTACAAAACTGTCAAATCAATTATCTTCAGCAAAATATATGCGGTTCTTGGAGCTGGAGTCTCAATAATCCCAATGACCCGCAATGCGCATCAGCACTTGACCATTATTTTCTCCAGTGCACAAGCAATGGTCTTTTTTCAGCACCGGCCGCGCTCACGCCAACGCCGTATTGGTACTGCAATAACACAACAGCCAACAGATATCTGGACATGCCCTGCGACAATGCAAACTCTCCAGCAGATGGAGCTGCAATCACCTGCCGGGTACGGCCTGAGGACGCCCAAGGAACCGATGCGCATGCCGGAGATTGGGTGACGACTTCAGTGGTTTGCCCGACTTCAACGCCAACACCAACACCAACACCTTAAGCCTAACACTAGAGCTGTACCGCTCCATATTTTTGAATTACCCATGAAGCTGCATTTGTGGCTTTTTTCATTGCATAAGAAATCGGCATATCCTGAAAATACTCAACAAGAAACGTTGCAAGATATGCGTCTCCAGCGCCGGTTGTATCAACTATGTTTGTTTTGATTGCATGCTGAGCATATTGTTTTCTGTTGTGAAAAACTTTGCTTCCTTTTTCCCCCAAAAGCGCTACTCCGATTTTACTGTTTTTAACAACAAATTCTTCAAATGAATCCAACCGTTCTTCGATTTTTTCATCAATACTTAAGGCAAAAACATTAAAACAATCCACATATTCACGCAGAATGTCCTGATTGCCTTTATGTTCAGAAAGATCGGTAAAATCAGCGACCTTCAATGTGTGCGGAAGCGTTAATGATGCAAAATCATCAAACATACGGCGCAGTTGCGGAAGATGGACAGCTACTGCAGTATCCTGAGTATGAAGATACTGTTTTTGTTTTTTTGTAAGTCTATACTTCGTCAGTACCCCAAGATTCCATGTCCCATACTGAGGCCGCGCCCGTGCATCAAGCGTGATTTCAACTGTGTCAGTTTTCCCATGAACCACTTCAAGGGCTTCCGCTAAAATAGTATTTTTTTTCAAAAAATTTCTGATAAACCGTGCTTCCGCATCATCACCAACAGCAGAAACTACACTCGAATCTGCTAAAGTAGCATGAGCATGATAGGCGCTGTTTAACGCCATCCCGCCTGGGAAACGTTTTCCCAGTTTTGGATATATATCAATGCCGATGTCTCCAATTGCGGCGTATCTTATGGTTTTCATGTTTTTTGAAGCTATATCAATAAAAAGTATTTTAATGGAACTTTAACTACTTTTCCTTCTTTGACTAAATCAGAACTACATACAACAAGCCCGTAGCTGCCCTGTATTTTTTCAAGGGTTACTGCGGCTTGGTCTATTTCCTTTTTCCCATGTCCAATTTCAATAGGGATCTTTCTGTCTGGAAAAGCCAGGATAAAATCTGCTCCGCCTTTGGCACTATCATAAAAAGTAGGCGAAGCCAGTTTTTGACTAAACTCTCGATATAAAGACAAAGCGACAATATCTTCAAGATACCAGCCCTTGTGGTTGGTGAAAGCACTTTCTCCTTCAACCACAGTCAAAAGAGTGTGTCTGACGGCTGGAGTCATAAAATGGTATTTTGACGGCTTACGCACCTTTTTGTAAGTCGAGCCATACGGGTATACGCGAATCAACATCTCTGCTTTTTCTAAAGTTTCTAAAACATTGATAAGTGTAACCAAAGAAATACCCTTCAAGATTTGGGATAAATTGGTAACACTTACCTCACCGCTTCCTGCAACCAATAAAAGAATGTTTTTAATGGCGGCTAATGTTGCCGTGTCGAATTTACCTAAGTTCGGTAAATCTCTCTCAACAACCCTATCTATTTGTTGATTAGTTAGAGTGTGAATCCGCTGTTCATCTTTTATGGTTAAAGCGTAGGGCATCGTTCCAAATCTTAAGTATTTATCTATTTCCAAGCTATCTATACCAAACCAGTATTTATTTACTTGAGCATTTAAAACCGTAAGACGAGAAAAACATTCATCGGCGCCACTACTATAAAAAAGAGCATTTTTGATTGTTTCTTTTAGACCTTTTATAGGAAACTTAATCATGATAGTTTTATCTTTAATAGATTCGTATTTAGTCTTAAG
>LBTJ01000021.1 GCA_000990445.1 Candidatus Roizmanbacteria bacterium GW2011_GWA2_37_7 | reverse complement strand
TATTGTATTTATCAATTAATTGTCGTGTGAGTGTTGGATCTTCGGATTGATACAGAGCCTCAATATCAGGTATGCGTACGCCAACAACATCTGAAGATCCTCTCCAGAGCCATTGATGCACCCACCAACCAGCAACTGTAGGGTTTCCGGTAAATGCCGAGATTCGATTGTAATCAGTGTATGAGTCACCCTGTGCTTCAAGAATCACTGCCTGGTTGGGAATGGTTTTATTGATGAAAGCAATGAGTTCATAGTCTTCAGGATACTGTGTATTCATCCATAAGAGGCCATCAAGATTTTGGTCTTTGATATATGTTTGTTTGTCATAGAGACCTGGATAATATGATGGAAACGCAAGAAATGGATACAAAAAAACAAGACTAAATGCAAGAAAGAAGACTGACAGAAATATGATTTTTTTTCTTGATTGCCACCGTACCAGTATATATGCCACAATCGTTGAGGTGATACCCATAATCATAAACGCTTGATATCCAAGTTTAAACATGGTGTTTGCACGAAAATGACCAGGATAAATATCTTTAGCATAAATAAATTCAGGAACAATAAGTAAAAATGTTCCATATCCAAAAACAAGGAACATGAGCCATTCAATAGGAGAAAGTATGTACTTTGTGCGTTTTTTTAACATGATATATCCCACAAACAGTAGTCCGCTGATCCAGAAAAATCCCCAAAGCACACCCATCATCCACGGTGAAGAAACCTGACAATTACCTTTTTCAAATAAAAAAGGACCGAATTTTTTTATATTTACAAGAAAATCTGGACTACAGTTTATGCCAATGCCAGTAGCAAAAGGCTCAAAATGAGCTGAAAATGGAAACGAAAAAACAAGAAATGAAAGAAGAACTGTTGCTGATTGAATAATAAACTTCCAAGAAAATCGATATATTACTACAAGAATAATTACGGTAAATAAAAGATAGATCGGGCCGTCAAATGCATTGGTCATAAAGTTAATTGCGATCATAGCACCAATTGCGATCGCATACAGTCGCTCTTTTATATCAAGCATGGCTGATACGTGCTTCTTCAAGGAGAGGATTTTAAAAAATGTTTGAGAAATGTATGATAAAACACGTTCGATCCAGTGAAATACTTTATGATGATGATTGTCACCATTTTTTTTTGAGCTTTTATAAAGAAAAAAGATCATGATCAACGCAAGCGTCAGAAGTACAAACGGAATATCAAACACATGCCCGTGAAGATCTGCCACTACATATGAATATGACGGAAACTCATGGATCGTAAACGGAATAAAACGCGTTGCATTCGGGTACCAATACTGAGAGTTTTGTACCATACTTTCAAAAAAACCTTTGCCGGTTGTGTCCATAGTCCTTTGAATCTCCATAGGGGTCTGGAATCGCGTCCAAAATGGTTCTGGATGCTCGTTTGGATATCCTCGTGTGAAGATATAGATGGTGTGGAGATTTCCAGCAAGATTCACAATAAAAGATCCAAGCAGTCCGACAAGCATTGTTGGCACAAGGGCAAGTTTTTCGATTTTTTGTGCGTGATTGCGGATCGTATGAACAATCGAACCAGTGAGCGAAAATACAAGCGTCATACCTTGCGCAAAGATTGTTGCAAGTATCAGGTTGTATCCGATAAATGGATGAACATTACTCAGTTTGATCAGCATTGCTCCGGTAAGATGGCCAAAGTAATAATAGTTTATTGGATATCCTGCAGGATGAGTGGGATCTGCTGAGAGCCACATATCAAGCGGAGGAAAAAATGTTGATTTGTTAATTGATTGTATAAAGCCAAAATCCATGAATTTTTCAAGACCATGAATCGATGGTTCTTGTGCTCTGACAATTGCGAGAAATATCAGGCTTACGATAAACAAAAGCTCTTCAAAACCAATAAGCAAAAGTTGTTTTTTTGATAGCTTCTTAAAAGAACGTATTTCTGCACCAAACAGTTTATAAACAGTAAATGCAACGAGAAATAAAATGAACATGAGAGATTCTTTGGTAAACGGAAGTATTTTTAATAAGCCACAAACGTAGATGGTATAACTCACAACAAGAATACCAATTGTTTTTGCAAATGGATATCCTTTATCAGGGAACTGCTTGAAGATCCGCGTGGTGACTGGAACAAATAGAATTCCAAGCAAGAGAAGGTAAGTATACCATCCGAAGATTGTCATTAACCACGTCATATTGACCAAAGATACTACGTTTGTATTGCAAATTCAAGCTATTTTTGTTAGAGTACTTAATCAGTTGTCAGTCGTCAGAAGTCAGTCGTCAGTTATGGACAAAATATACAGCTTTAGACACTACGAAGAAACGTTATATACTTTCTGGGAAGATAATGGATACTTTACCGCAAAGATAGATCCCTCCAAAAAACCATTTTGTATCATTCTTCCACCGCCAAATGCAAATGCTGATCTTCACCTCGGTCATGCCATGTATGTATATGAAGATGTGATGATCCGTTACAACAAACTTATGGGTAACGAGACTTTATGGCTTGTTGGTGCAGATCATGCAGGAATAGAAACTCAGTTTGTTTATGAAAAATATTTAAAAAAACAAGGGAAAAGCAGGTTTGATTTTGATAGAAAGACATTGTTCAACAACATCTGGGAGTTTGTGATGGAAAATCGAGGTAATATGGAAAATCAGCTTCGAAAACTCGGTTTTGCCCTGGATTGGTCAAAAAAGAAATTTACCATGGATGAAGATATTGTCAAAACAGTGTATCTGACGTTCAAACATTTATATGATGATGGACTCGTGTATAGGGCAAATAGATTGGTGAATTACTGTACGTCCTGCGGTACGTCTTTTTCAGATCTTGAAGTGGTAGATAAAGAAGTCGTCGGGAATCTTTATTACATACAATTTCCAATACAAGAAGGAGGATCAGTGACCATTGCCACCACGCGTCCGGAAACATATCTCGGTGATGTTGCGGTGATGGTCAATCCCAAAGACAAGCGTTACCAGAAAATAATTGGAAAAACTGTTCTTTTACCACTCATCAATCGCGAAATTCCCGTTATCGCAGATGAGTATGTTGATCCAAAATTCGGCACAGGAGCAGTAAAGGTGACTCCTGCTCATGACGAAAATGATTTCCAGGTTGCTCAAAAGCATGGTCTTTGGAAAGATCCTGTGATTGATTTTAATGGCCATATGCAAAATACCGGCCTTGATGATATTGATAGGGTATACGTTGTTAAAGCAAGAAAATTGATCATTACAAAACTTGAAGAATACGGATTTCTTGAAAAAATTACTCCGCATGACATGGTGCTTCATACATGTTATCGGTGTGGGACGACTCTTGAACCGCTTCCCAAAGAACAGTGGTTTATCAATGTCAAGCCGTTGAAGAAAAAAGCAATACAGCTTGTCAAAAAAGATGAAATTCGCATTCATCCAAAACGTTTTAAGAAGCAGCTTATTGCAATTTTGGAAAATTTTATTGACTGGAATGTTTCCCGACAAATTGTATGGGGGATACAGATACCAGCGTACCGATGTGAAAAAACCAATGATTGGTTTGTGTCAGTTGAGCAACCTACATCATGTCAAATCTGCGGAAAGTGCAAGTTTATTCAGGATAAAGACACCTTTGATACATGGTTTTCATCTGCTCAATGGCCATATGCAACCCTACAGAGCTGCAAAAATCCGAAATCCGAAATCCGAAATCCGAAATCGGATGATAAACCAACACCCTTTTTCGATTATTTCTATCCGACCTCAGTCATGGAAACAGGATATGATATCTTGCGCGCTTGGGTATCCCGGATGATTATGATTGGGTATTTTGAAACAAAAACAGTACCGTTTCAGCATGTTTTTCTTCATGGTATGGTACGTGACAAAAAGGGCCAAAAAATGAGCAAAAGCAAAGGAAATGTAATAAACCCGCTTGACATGATAAAGCAGTATGGGGCGGATGCAGTTCGTGCTGCACTTATTTTTGGTACCAAAGAAGGCGGAGATGTCGTGCTTTCAGAAGATAAAATTCTTGCGATGCGGAATTTTTGCAACAAAATATGGAATATAGGTAGGTTTATTGAGATAAATCAATCTCAAAGTTCAAGTCATAAGTCACAAGTCTCAATACAGAAAACAAGTCCTAAATTCCAAAATATAAAAAATATTGAAAAATTACGAAAAGAATTTGCAGGAATCGAAAAAAAATATCATACTCATTTCAAGAACTTCGAGTTTGCAAAAGCATTTGACCTTATGTATGAGTTTGTATGGCACCGTTTTGCAGATTATTACATTGAAGAGTTGAAAGATAGCGTTCAGAGTGGTAGTATAGAAGCTTGCCAAGAAATTTTCACGGTCTTTCGTGCATGTCTTCAGATGCTGCATCCGTATACTCCGTTTGTGACAGAGGCGGTATGGAAAGCGTTTCATGACAAAACCACCTCGATCATGCAGTCACGGTTTGAGCATACAAATAAAACAATACGCAGTTAACAATTATTTATAATACAATATGACACGACGCACATTTCAACCAAAAACAAAAAAAAGAATGAGAAAAATCGGGTTTCTCACCCGCATGAAATCAAGCGGTGGACGAGCAACGATTCAAAGAAGAAGAAACAAAGGAAGAAAAAAACTAACGAGCTAAAAAACCTCAAATATTCCGATTGAGGTAATTATCAATATTAAACAACATTGTGCTTGCAACTTTAGGAACAATTTTTAACACTATTTTTATTGAGCCGATATTAAATATATTGGTTATAGTTTATGATGCATTCGCATCAGTGGGTATTCCCGGAGCATTTGGGTTTGCGATTATTACTATCACCATTGCAATTCGACTTCTTATGCATCCGTTTTTTCAAAAACAGATGCATACGGCGCGGGTCATGAATGAGTTAAAACCCCAACTTGACAACCTTAAAAAAAAGCATAAAAAAGATCCGCAAAAACTACAAAAAGAACAGCTGAGACTGTACCAAGAAGCCGGGATTAATCCTGCGTCAGGCTGTCTTTTTGCAATAATTCTCTGCACTAAAGGTACAGACCATTGATCCTCATTTTTTTATGTTCAATCTTGCTCTTTCACCTGCGCAAGCCGGTGCATGGCATTACTATCTTGTGCCGGTTATGACAGCGGGACTTCAGTATTGGCAGTCTCGGGTGACTATGACATCAAATCCCATGGCTGACGTCTCCCCAGAAAGTAAAAATGATGAAAAGAAAACAAACAAAGATTCAGATAAAGCAAAGGAAGGATCGACATCCGGGGAGTTTCAAAAAGCAATGAATACACAGATGAAGTATTTTTTTCCAATAATGATTGGATATTTTTCATATACGCTTCCTCTGGGACTTTCTATATATTGGAATGCGTTTTCATTGTTTAGCATTATCCAGCACTATATCAGTCATCAAAAAAAGAAATAACATTACAAATTATTTATTCTTTATGGACAAGATCGAAACTATCAAACAATTCACGCAAGAACTGCTTGACAAGATGGTGGACAAAGCCGAGGTTGAGGTAGTTGATGAAGATGGGATTTTTCACGTAAATATCAAAACAGACGAGGATGCACCAACAGTGATTGGACGTCATGGAGAAACAATCCGCGCAATTCAGAAGATTATAGAGGTTATGTTGTTTAAGGCGATTCAGGAACGCGTGAATGTCCTTATCAATGTAAATGATTACCGTGAAAAACAAATTGAACGGTTACAATATATTGCAGATCAGGCAGTTGAAAAGGTCAAAGAAAGAAACACAGCCACGTATCTTCGAGGATTTTCATCATACGAACGGCGAGTAATGCACGAGCATGTCGGCAAACAATATCCCGAACTTACGAGTTACTCGATTGGCGAAGGCCGCGACCGGCGTCTTGTCTTGGATCTCAAAAAAGAAGGTGAAGAACATAATTCTGAAGAGCATCAAGAAAGCGAAGAGTGAGTTCGTATGCTATAGTTGAACTATGAAGCTCTTGTATTCATTCATTAGTTTATTGATTCTTCCTGCAATTTTTTTCCTTGACCTTTTCATGTTTTTTAGTACCAAAACTGCAGTATCATGTCTTCACTGCGAACTTGCAAACTACATGCAAACTACATCGCTCTCATTTTATGTTTTAAGTAATTTCGTGACTTCTTTACGTGATTTAATATATAAAAAAGCATCTAAATAGATATAAATATATTTTTATACATCAAAATATATCCTGAGGGGTTCTTTTTTTATTGATTACTGTTATACTTTTTGTATGGTAGCGACAGCAGAGAATACACCACCACGTGCGAATCAAGAAGCAGAGCGCAGCAGAAGGCGCGAAGATATCCACCAGCAGATACGGGAGTTCCGTGCCCAAAAGGCCCAGATGACCGCCGCGCAAAAAGAAGCAGCCCAACGACAGATTGGTGAGGACGTAAAAAACGAGCTCAGAAATGAGTCGGCCCGAGCAGATAAAATTTCTCGAATTCAGGATGATCCTGATAATCCCGAACATGGTCAGGTGCCAAATCCTGCAGTTACCGAGGCACAGGGATTGCAAAACGGCATATCACTTTTTGTTGAGGCTGCTGCTGAAGGATTGATACAACCTCCTACCCATGCCCCGTCACGACAGGTTTTTACTGCTCTTATTGATAAACTCCAGAGAGAAGCGGCGACTGTAAATTCCTCAGCATTTTTACAACCACTGTTGGTGAACCTTGTAGAAGTCCCAAATTATATTACGTTTTCTCTGGAAGGACAACCTCCGACTCAGTTTGAGCAGGATCTGAAAAAAATAGTATCTACTGTGGGTAGAAGCAAGGCTGAAGAACATCTTGAGGCTATTGTTGCTCAAGCAGGTGGAAGTCTTGGCATCACCCTTGATCGATTTAACGCAAAAAAAGATGTTGCGCGCGTTGAAAGAGTCCAGTATATCCAACAAGCAGCTCAGGAAGAACTTCGGCGACTGAATGAAGAAATGGCTCGTCGTTATGAAAATCAAGGGACACAAAGAGATAGGGATCGACACGTAAAAGAACAAATAATGGAAGGCGTCAGTCAGGAAGCGCTTGATCATGTGAGAGTTGGCGAATCATCAGATGTGAAAGAAGTGCGCGAAGCACTCAAGCTTTTTGATAGCATGGATTCACCTTCAGAGTTTTATAACTACTATAAAAGACTTCATGAAGATATGTATCAGCAAATATTGGCCGAAGGAAGGGGGGGGAGTACAGAGGAAAACAAAAGAAAGCGAGCTGGGAAAGAAGCAACACGGCGTATTCATGAGCTCCTCATGTTTATGACACATAAAATATTTTCACCAGTCATCGAGGCTAGTGGTGAAGCACCATGGGAGAGATTGGCTGCCCAAAAATCGAGAAATTATTTTATGAGTCTTGAGATGGCTTTTAATAATCTAATGGGAAAGTTTGATGTGATGAAAAATAGCGTGAGTGATCGCGAGCCGATAGGAGAGGATGAAGTATACTTCTTCAAGTATGGGAACATGACCGAGAAAAAGTGGGAAACCATCGAAGGAAATCAGGTCAATGATCCAAAAACAGGAAAAACTACGGTTGTCGGCGGCAAGTTCGTAGATTATAGTACTCCTTCTGCCGAACTTCTTGAGACCGAGTCATTTAAAGAATTACTTGATGATCTGTATCTTTCTGGAGTGGCCGAACACGACTTTCTTGTGACAGGAACAAATTTTAATTTTATTATGAATAAAGGTGTACAGGGTCAAGACACGACATTTTTCCGTCAAGCCGCAGCATATGCCAAAGAAACACTCCAGGCGCACAGACTTGATGAGTTATATAAACTTCCTTATGCAGAACTTATTGAAGCGGCAAAAATACAAATAAGTAGTTATTATAAAAAGAAGTTTGCGCAGGCGCGATGGATAAAAGATCCGGAAATTCTCCAAGGGCTTTTTTCAAATCTCAATGAAGCAGAAAAAGAAGCTCTGAAAGATATGTTAAGTAGCTATAAGGATGTACCAGAATGGGCTATCCGCCGTGCTATGATCCATGCCCGTATGCATCTATCTTTGGTAAACCTTGAGATGCATGCACTTTCAAGTTATGCCCAGGCTCCAGTCGACTGGCTTGGGAAGGCAACATACCGTGATCCAGCTCTCAAAGATCTTGATGTCTTTGATACATGGTATTTGGCCAAGCAGTGGCAGATGTCGGATATGTATGTTAAGGGTCTTGCTTTTTTACCACAGCCAGATCGAAGATGGAAAAAAGAAAATTGGATACACGAAGATATTCGCGCTGAAGGAGAAGATATTTATAGTGAGGCCTTTCAACTCGGGTCTCTCGCCAAATACGGTCGCAAAGAATATACCAAAGACATGACGCCCAATATATTTGAACTCAACCCCATGGGTGCCGGTGGTATCGAAACAAGGCTTGGTTGGCGGATGAAGTATTCGATATTCCCTTGGTTTCGGGATATGCTTGACAACCTCAACAATGCGAATAAATTAAATCCAAATGCGAAAAAAAATGGACGAGAGTTTGAGTATGTATGGAAGCGTATAGAAAATATTGGAATTAATCCGATGAAGATTCTGAGAGATGAACTCCTTTTTGACGACTCATTTCTCAAATTAAAGGATGGTGTAGCTGTGAATGAAGAACAGTACAAGAATTTGTTCCGATACTTGTATGAACGGTATTTCAAAGAGGGTGTTGGGAGAGAAGGAATGAGTTTGTCATTCATGGGAAAAAATCGGGAAGAAAGGGAAGTTTCTTATAAAGATATATCATCTTCCGAAGAGTTCTGGGATCAGGTGGTAGAGCCAATATTGAATAGGAAACGATTGCGTGGTCAAGGGGGACCGTCAGCTTCGATTTTAGAAAAACAAAACACGAAAGAGCGGACCGAAGATCTGAAGAAAATTGTCGATCAAGCTCTTGGAGTACTGGCGTTTGAGCGGGTTCCTATGGATTTTGCATTTGTAGAAAATCCAACACGATCTCAAAACGGTGTCACACTTCTCAATGAACTGGAACTTTATTTTCAGACATGGGATAAGGTTGCGGGGCGGGATGACGACAGTAAAAACAAAGTGCGTGATGATGCATTTGATGATATCTTATTTGTTCAGCAAAGAGCGCGTATTGAATCAGCAAAGCGAATGAATGATTTTGTCATTGAACAGGCCGATACAGGCACAGATATACAAAAAACAGTTTATGGGAGCAATCTGGCGAGTCTTGACTCAGATAGAAGCAATATTAAGATATATGACGGGCAAACAAAAATGGGATATCTGGTGGATGAGGGAACTATTCGACATTTTCTTCAAGAGAAATACGGACTCAATGGAACTATTTCTTCTCAGGAGCGTGAAGAAGCACAGCTCAAAATTGACGCTGCTATAGAAGTATATAGACAACTTATGGCAAAAGTTGTGGTAAAACCAATGAAGAATGATCATGAAAAAAATCCGATGATCACCGAAACTCGTCAAAAAATGGCAGCCAAACAAAAAGGGGTGAGTTTGGGTATAATGAGTGACGCTGAAAAAAAACGATTTGATAATGAATTAAAGCAAGAGCTCAAAGCGACATTTGAACAGGCTCGAGAACACGATATGACAACACGCATGATGTGGTCGACCGTTGAGCTTCTGGGTAATGAGATTGCAATGCCAATAAATGATACTGCATACCAGTTTATGGAGTTCAAGCGTGCCGGGCGAGATATGGTCCAGCGTACGGTTACGGCAATAGCAGACACACAAGAAGCCTATAAAAAAGTGGTAGGCGGCGGCGATCTCAATAGCGCTCTGAAAAAATACTATCGGAAAGAAGATACCGAGACTCTCCATAAACTGCTCGTCGAAATGAGAACTTCAATAAAAGAAGAAGACGTCGATTGGTCAAACGATATGGAGATGCGGGTGCTTGAAAACGCCATAAATGTGATGAGAATAAACAGCGATGCCGAAGATCTCTTGGTAGAAGGTCAGTATATCGTCAATCACAGAGATCGTGCGGCATTCTCGATGGTGGTCAAAGAGGGTCCTCAATATCCGCTTCGAAGAGAAGATCGATATCGGATTCTTCAAGACTATCTTCACTATGCACAGCTTCCAAAAAGAGTCAAGGCAGATGAAGAGATCTACGAACTTATGACAAACCAAGAGCACTGGGGTGATGAACATGGTTGGATTGGGGGGATGCTCGGAAATGTAGCAGATATACTTTTTGGGTCTGAGGATGGAAAGCTGGTCCGTCAGCGATGGAAGGAAAAATCTGGAGAAGGGATCCGAGACCGCGAAATTGCAAATTTAGCAAATCTTCTCATCCACGAAGGGCCGAAATATATCATTCTCGCGGCCCTTGCAATCCTGCTTCTTGGGATGATCAAGGGGTATCAGGAGTCGGAAAAAGCCTAAAAATGAATTGCATTCCATCTTTTTGGGTGAGTATAATGAAGGAATGAGAAGAGCATTGTTTGCACTGATTCTATTATTATCTTCACTCATAATATCAGCGAGGTCGATTTATGCGCAAGATCTGACATTTGAAGAATGCGCACGATCGCAGTCATTTATCAATGTTACGAATAATTGTGACAAACATGTAGTGAGTGTCTATGAATGTCTTACGCAAGGCAGGGCTGGGCGACAGATACCATTGAGTGAATGGGATAGAGAGAAACGTGACGTCGTGCAGACCATCTGTGATAATTTACCCGGATTACCGTGGTTGGGTACGTGCCAACATTGCGAAACAAGCATATATCAAGTAGAGATAGCAGGCAGACTCATGACATATAAAGCTGCGTTTGAGAAGGCATATGATCTCCCTCACTCGACACCGACTCCGCTTCCACCAGGAGCACCAACGCCTACCGCGATACCAACCCCTACATTAGGCGCATATTATGATAATGGGACCGACCCAGTCGAAAGATGTTTTGAATTAATCAGAAGAACATACGGCAATACCCGGAGTCCCAACTGCCCAGCAGTATTTGATTCACTATCTGACTGTATGAATTTGGATAATCCTGACGATATATATTATCTCGATCCGTTTTGGACCGCGGCATACAGTGCAAACTCTAATAAATTCGATTTTATAACTGAAATAAATAAGCAATTTGAATCAAGAAATATAGCCTGTTATATAGACCCAAGAGAAGATACTTACGATGCATTTTTCGAAAAGTTAATGGATACGTATTCGTATATCAAGGGTGAAATTATGACTGATCCAAAGGAATATAAAACATTACATCAGGAAAGTATTGCGGACATTGCAAAACAATTAAGTGCAAACTGTGGTACAGCAGGGAATGCTTGCTGCGATCCTGACCTTCAAGGTATCCTTGGAAGTGATCCTCCCGACTTTGCGGAGGTAGGGTCGGATAGGAAAGTCAGTTTCATGCAGAAGTGGGCAATGTCTTTACTTCCTGGGATATTTGGAGAGTATGAAACTGCATTAACAACGATTGCTGATAATAGAAGTCTTTGTAATGGCACACTCAATGTCAAACTTAAGACAGCACAAGGAGAAATAGAAGCTGAAAATGAGTTTGAATTATATTCGGGTGCCGGCACGGGAGAAGGTAATTATATTCAAAATATCCAAACAGATTGCGGGTCATTGGAACGAGATGAAGACAAGATTGCTTGTGTGACAAATCCTACGACGCAAAAAAAGAAAATTCCAAAGTCAGAAGTTGAGAGCTGTACGTGTTCTGACCCGGAAGCACCATTGACTTCTCCCCTTGAGGGGAGTGTGAATCAGGATTTTGGACTCAAGCCAGATGATATCCGCAAGCAAATATGTGATGACCAACCTATGTTCAGAAATGCATGCAATGACTGCTATACAAATGGTGGATATTTTCAAGGTTTTTTACCGCAAAATGAAAATAAATGTATTGCTGATGAACAAAATGCCTACGATAATCTGGTAAATTTTTTGAAGCCGCCTTCAGGAGATGCGCAATCATTTTTTGATCCATCAAGCTCTGCTTTGGCAGAATCGGACATACAATCAACCAAGGATCACAATGTCTTAGGAAGGGCATCTGTTGCAACATGTACGGGGATTAGAGATGTTGATAATAATCTTGCATGCAGGCAGTGTATTTTGTCAGGAAGATTTTGGAATAGGGCAGGCTGTACTGCAGGACAGTTGGCTTCAGCGCATCTCACAAGTTTATGTCGAGCCATACTAGAAGGATCATCCGAAAGATCTGCCTGTGAAAGTTGTACAAGTATGGGTGGTATATGGACTGGGATTGGTTGTATTTATCCTATTCTGAAAACCATTATTGAGAATCAGATCTTTGGTATTGGTCTTGGTTTTGCTGGTGTAGTATCAATATTATGTATTATATTTGCATCGTTTCGGATGCAGATTTCGGCAGGAGACCCCGAGAAAGTCAAACAAGCTCAGGAGCTTATCACATCTTGTATTACGGGACTCATTCTTGTCATATTTGCTGTCGTAATCCTCAGAGTGATCGGGGTCGATATTCTCAGAATACCGGGGATTTTGTAATATTTCAAAAGATATTTGGGAGAGATTCTTGAATTGTTCAATTCATTGGGGAACCTAACTTCTTTGATCAGCCACCTGATCTAGGAGCTTCAGGAACAGTAGATTTGTCCCTCATCCATTTTGCAATTCCTCCCATTCCTGGAATCATTTCCAAAAACCCTTTTTGTCGTTCAAACGGACTTGATCCAGCCAGGGTATGGCGATAGCTTTGAAGACTACCCGCAGTCCCAAGTCCGCTCACGAACATACTCGCACCTGCAAAGAATGTACCAAGACCGAAGTTGAGGGGAGAGTCTTGGACGCCAATTTTTGCTTTCGCCATTTTGATAAAGTCCGGAATGATGAGTATGATTCCCAGTGCAACGATCATGCTAAAATCTTCTGATCTGAATCCGTAGAGAAACGGAAGTGTAAACGGGTAATCTCCGCCACTAAAAGAGCTGACAATATTTTGTCCTGTCGTCGTGTATGCTGATCCAAAACTCCAATAACGTGGGTTATTGATCATCAGAACGATGGCCTGTCCGGTGACCATAATGGCGACAACAATCGGGAATGCGATGAGTTCTCCGATAAGATTCTTGAACCACCAACCAAAGGCGCTTTGACCTGGTATCACCTCAAAAAGAATGATGATCGGAGCAAACATGATATAGAGCATGATTTTGATGTATGAACTAAGAAGAATAAAAAATATCTTAAACATATGAAGGAGTATTGTCAGGATGATGATAAGTCCGAGAATAATACTCGGGAGAATAATAGCTAATCCTGAAGTCAAAGCCATCAAAAATAACCATCGCGAAAAACCAGACAGAGTTTTTCCGATATTGAAGCCAAACGTAAACGCTTCCCAACCGAGATTTTCAGTTGCCTCAACAAGAGGAAACCATTTTTGAGCCCACGTATGTGCGATCCATGTCGTTAGTGTTCTTCCGACGAATACATCAAGGATTCCTTTAAACTCAATCGGTATAAAATCCCACAGCGCACCACCGACACTAAAAGCACTAAACGTTCTCATGCCATTGGTTCGACCTGTGAGACTTCCATTTGGCCACAGATCATGGAACTTAGCTCCTATAAAATCATCTTGAACTTTTGCCACATATTCTATGGGGAGGTGAAGACCATACCCAAGAAGTATGTCCACGACCAGTCCGATCATAAGATACATCATGTCTATCAAGAAGCCGGCGATCGCAAATGAGAATGAAATATAGATCATGGTCAAGAAATATTTCGAAATCCGGTCCAGATGTACATAAAACCTTTTATTGAGCTAAATCCAATACCTTCTGCAGCATATGCTTTGGGGATAAGTCCTGAGGATGCGAGGCCTTCCTGAGTCCACGCCAGTCCCGATGCAGGCGGATTGCTATATGGGGATGCAATCCATCCAGTCACCGATCCAAAAAGACTTCCATCTTTGAATTTGTGAGATTCGTTGGGGTCTTTAGTGCAGGTTTCGCCAAAAAGTCCGCATAACGTACTTCGATATAGCCCGACCATGATTTTACCCTGGTCTGTCTTGGTAAGCTCAGGATCATCGAGCGGACCATATATTTGTGCGTCCTGATAGTCTTTAAATGCTTGTGGATCGGTTTTCATTTTATGATCTTTTGAAAAATAAAAGAACAAAGAAATAGCCGCAGAAAGTACAAAGACCACAATGAGTGTGCGTTTTATCATCAAAAATATAGGAGCAAAAGATCGAAAAAATACAGACACAAAAGTTAGCATATATTTCATTCTAATTAAATAAAGTTAGAAAAGAAAGTCAATTTTCACTTTCTCGATTATATGCGGGAGGGAGAGAGATTGGCTCAAGAGACCGATACTCAACTGAATAGTCCTCAGGTTTCAGTCCCAAGCGGTCCATAAATCCAAAATAATCCTTTGTTGCAGCATCAACAGGACCCTCGTAATAAACTAAAAATGTTCCTGAACGCGGCCTGAATTCTACAGTAACAGAATTGAATTTCATAGGATACTTGAGCCGAGGCTGGATAATTGGAGGGATCGTGGGATATGGGGAGTAGCGGACAATTACTTCTGGAGATAGAGTAGCTGCGATAGGTACGGGGATTGGTTCCTGTAGATTGGTTTTCATCATGAAACGCATCATAAGAAGAATTATCGAAAAGATAATTATCAGCACGATAATGATAATTTTTTTTCGTGTTTGAATAAAATTAATGAAGTTTGCCATGGTTTATAAATTACAATTGTATGCTAAATATTCACCGTATGTTCGATTTCCAAGTCGTTCATGTCGTTCTGTGGAGCTACCATAGTAATTTCCTCCAACTTTTATCATTTTAGCTATTGACCAATTCATATCTCCAGGAGTAGTTCCACTGTCATTTTTGAGTTTTTGTGCTGCTGCAAAAGTACTATCTCTAAGGTTACACACATTGGGAGTATAGTTCCCGCCTTCATATTTCAAAACAGCCTGACCTTGATTATTATCCTTCCAAGCGTCTGGACAGTATCCATGGCCACAACGAGTACATTTCGTATCTCCACGCTCATCTACTCCCATAGTCATCTGCATATGTCCTGCTGCAGAACAATAATTCCAAGGACAATTGGGAATAACTTGACTAGGTTGAGAGTATTGATTGATTTGCTCTGGAGAGTATTTATATACTGTTGGGTATTCAATATACGAAACTCCTTCTATAATACAAGTCGGAACCCCAACTTTATCGCCAACATATTTATAAAGTTCACGAAGAGCAATAAATGTTTGATTAACTTGAAGTCCGTTTGGAGTTTGATTTGGTATTGTTGGTGAATTGTTTTGAGAATTCGGGATACCGGTAAGATCCCCTTCATTTGCGGAAGGAATTGTTGTTTTTGATTTATTATTAAAAATTTTTTCTAATGCATTGATATAGAGATCTTCGGTTTTTTGTTTTGAATCGGTGTAGATTGAGGTAGGGGTGGGACGTTTATAGGGGACATACTTATATTCTTCATTAAAGAATTCGGCTTCTTCTCGGGCATGAAGTTGCAAAGGAAATATGAAAAGGTATAGAGAAAACGAGAAAATAAAAATATTTTTTTTCATAGTTGGGTTTCCTGACATTTCAAACAAGAAATTTACTGATATCTGATATCAAGTTTACTGATCTGATCTGGTCTTAGGTCAAGTGATTGGAGCCATTCGTTAACTTCTTGTTTTAATCTTTCCTGATCGGCGATTTTTGATATCACGGTAAAATAAAAATGAGCAGGTGCGACGGTAATATATTCCGAACTTATCTGAAATGAGGTGTTTTCATACGGTGTTTGATTCGCCACATACATATCTGTTCGGTTTTCTTTTTGTTTTTGGAGCTCTGCTTGAAAATAGTCTTCCGGTGCAGTATCAGGTAGATATGCAGGTGTTGGTCCGACAGTCGAAAAGGAATAGAGTCGTACCTTTGTTATATCTGATGGAAAATTTACGCTATACGTGTATTCAGTTCCTGAATCCCATACATCTGATGGGCGAATTACGAGTATATTACCTTCAATATTTAAAGATGCAGGAGTGTGTGGAGATATATAAAATTCGATCTCCTGCATTGTAAATGGCTGGGAGAACGTTATCTTGATAGGATTATTACGGTCTATATTTTGTTTTTTATCGTCAGGACTTACTGTGACGATATCAAGTTCATTGGGTTTGATCATTGATGTTGGGATGACAATACCGGTCGGATTTTCAATTGAGGGAGAAGGGCTGATGTCCGGCTGGTTTATTGAATTTTTTTGTTGTCGAATGAATACATATCCAACGATTATGCTGATGAGAATTAAACCGAGGATACCGATAATGATGATAAATCTTTTTTGTTGCATATATTGTCAAATAGGTACTTGCCAGCCAGCAGGGGATGACGTATCCCACATTTGTATTCGGACGAAGCCGTTTCTCGGAGCGTTGCACTCGAAAGCTTTGAACCAGCTTCTGTCCTGCGCCACCTCCACGACATAGCCGATATGTCCATAGGTTCCCCCTTGAGTGATAAATAACGAGCCGGGTGTCAGCTGAAAATAGTTATTTCCTTGATTATACACTCTCCGATAACCCCTTAGATTCAGATCAAGATATTGTTTTGCCGCTCCGGCACCGCTGCTCAAAGGTCTGCCGCGCTCAAAAGCAATCGCATCGGCACAAGCTACACACTGTAAAGCATAATACTTATTTGTAGAGTATTTTAGTTTAGCAATAGTATCGTTCTTCAGAGTAGCGACAAGATTATTGAGACAGGATATATTCGCTCTGGTGACATAACCTCCAGTACAGTTGGCATGAATAATATCGCGCACCCGCGTCGCAAAAGCAAGCTCTGAAGAAAGATATCCTGGGGATCCGGTATTACCCGGAAATCCAGTAATGCTTGGTTGGTTTGCTGGTGTCAGTGGATTTTGTCCAGAGTTAGATACCTGTTCCGTTGGTGATGAAGTATTAGATTTATTATTAAAAATTTTTTCTAATGCATTGATATATAGATCTTCGGTTTTTTGTTTTGAATCGGTATAGATTGAGGTAGGGGTGGGACGTTTATAAGGGATATACTTATATTCTCCATTAAAGAATTCTGCTTCTTCTCGGGCATGAAGTTTCGTTGGAAAAAGGAAAATACATACGAACAAAAAATAAAATGTTATGAATGTTTTCATAGTTGACATTTACCTAAGATATCTCCATAATGAATCTATGGCTGGAATATTTGATTTTATAAAGAAACAGGCACCAAATGCAAATCCTTCGAGCACCTCTCCTCAGAGTTCTTCGTCAAATGCCGTGCCAGACACCACCAAAAATGTAGCCCAGGACAGTTTGACAAGCTCTGCTCAGGACACAATAGGAAATACACCAAATGACTCAAATACTGTAGTCACCAAGACGAGTCCAACAGTAATAAAGCAAGAATCACAAGAAGTAGTTGGCACCACGAGTCAGTCTTACAATGGTATTGGGTCACCGCCTTCAGGCCAGTCATACAACGGCATCGGAAATCCTCCGCAAGGCCAGGCATATAATGGAATCGGATCGCCCCCGCAACCAAGACCAGCACAAGTCCAAACATCCACACCAGAAGGAAAGACAGCAAATCAGCAAATCAATAAAAAATACAATAATCAGCCAAAAGGTGTTTCACTTCAGTCAAAATACATTTCTCGATAGTGAGCATCTTCTTCACGGGCTTCTTTCAGACAGTCAGGTATATAAATTACTCACGGAGCTGAAGGTTCAGCCTCAGATTGTTGAACAAGAGCTTGCAAAAATATATAAAAAAGAAAATAGTTCTCAGCCACCGCAGACCTCTCCACGCGTCAAGCAAATTATTGAAAAATCATTAGTTGTTGCCCGCAAGCTTGGGTATGAGTTTATCTCTCCTGAACATATTCTACTTGCGCTTTACGAAGAGGGTGAGGGAGTGGGCGCCCGAATATTAGTTAAGCTTGGGCTTACTAAAGAAGATATCAATAAAAAAATTACCGGTAAAAAAGAAGGTCTTTCTGATGATAAAGAAAAAACTATAAAACCAAAAGAACGAAGCGCACTGGAACAATACACTATAGATCTTACTGCAAAAGCAGCACGCGGAGAACTTGATCCGGTTGTTGAACGCGCTGACGTGATTGAGCGCGTTGTGCATATTTTGTCACGCAGAATAAAAAATAATCCAGCGCTTATCGGCGAGCCTGGTGTAGGGAAAACTGCAGTTGTCGAAGGATTGGCACAGCGTATTGTTGAGCAGCAAGTACCTGAAAGTTTGCTTAATCATAAAATTGTGCAGCTTGATCTGTCATCAGTGGTTGCTGGTGCATCACATCGGGGAGAATTTGAGGAGCGAATGAAAAAGGTGGTAGACGAACTAAAAAACAGCAAAGGTGAGATCATCATGTTTATTGATGAGATGCATACAATGATGAGCGCAGGAGGCGGAGAAGGAGCCCTTGATGCTTCAAACTTTATTAAACCTGCACTTGCCCGTGGCGAAGTCCAGTTTATTGGAGCAACAACCATCACCGAGTACAGAAAGTATCTGGAGAAAGATGCAGCACTAGAGCGAAGATTTCAGACCGTGCTCGTTCCCGAACCAAATCAAGAAGCAACTATTAAAATGCTCAAAGCTGTTCGTGATAAATACGAAGCGTTTCATAAAGTCAAAATTCCAGATGATGTCATCGAAGCTGCAGTACGCCTTTCAAAACGGTATATTGGCGATAGGTTTTTGCCGGATAAGGCATTTGATCTTATGGATGAGGCTGCAGCTGCCGTACGACTTCCTTTGATATCTCTTCCTGAAGAGATTAAATCACTCGAAGACCGTGTTGCACAGCTTACGCAAGAGCTTACAGAAGACGAGCAGCATGGAGAAAAGGTAAAAGCTCGGATCTTACGGTCAAAAATTGACGAGGTGCAAGCAAAACTTTCTGAGAAGAAAGATGAATACAATATGAAGAAAGCCCAAACAACTACTCAAGTGACAATCAATATTGTCAAAGATATTGTGGCAACAAGAACAGGAATACCGCTTTCAAAAATTGGATCCTCAGAAGGAGACAAGCTTACAAATCTTGAAGGTATTATTCACAAGCGCATGATTGATCAAGAACATGCAGTAGCCTCAGTCGCACAAGCTGTTCGGCGTGGTCGCGCAGGGCTCAAAAATGTCAAGCGGCCGATTGGAAGCTTTGTATTCTTGGGTCCAACCGGAGTCGGCAAAACAGAGCTTGCAAAAACTCTTTCAGAAGTGCTGTTTGATGAGGAAGAAGCAGTCATACGATTTGATATGACTGAGTACATGGAGCGTCATGAAGTAGCAAAATTATTAGGATCACCTCCGGGATATGTGGGATATGAAGAAGGAGGAAAGCTCACAGAAGCAGTTCGTCGAAAGCCCTACTCTGTTGTGCTGTTTGATGAGATTGAAAAAGCTCATCCTGATATTTTTAATATTTTGCTTCAGATTCTTGATGATGGGCGACTGACTGACAACAAGGGAAGAACTATCTCATTTAAAAATACCGTTGTGATCTGTACTTCAAATATTGGCACTCATTTAATTCAGCAGGATCTTTTGCGAAGCGGAAAATCAGAAGTATCTGAACCAAAAGTCATCTCGACATATGTGTTCACACCACGAGGACGCGAACTTATGACAATCGGAAATAAATATTTTGAACGTGGAGCAGAGCCGGGAAACAAATTAGATACGTCGCAATACAATAACAAGCAGGTTCCAAGTACGAAATCTCAACTGCCGGCAACATGGACAGACAATAATTTAACAGAGTATTTTGCTGGACAAAAGATCGAAGGAGCTCCCATGCAGCAGGTAAAAGAAATCAAAGCAGAACAAGCAGACCAAAAAGCAGAATTATCTCAAAAAGAAACCGAAGCAAGCGATGCAAAACAGACATGTTTTCCGACCTTTGGATATGATACGCATGCGATTTCACCAAAAGGAACAGAGGTTATTACCAAAGGTGCAGAAATGTTTATTCGGAATGCTACAGTAGCAAAAGAATGGAAGTTAACGAATCTCATTGATTACTTTAAAGACCAGGTTGTTATCAATGCCCTTCCTGATGCGCCAGATGAACAACTTCCCACTATTCGACTGAAAACTCACGCATATAGTCCTGATGAGATGGAGATCGTAACATTCAAAGACAGGTTCTGGAGAAGAAAAGAAGGGACAACCGACTGGCAAACCGGAATGCTCAAAGACTATTTTACTGACTATACTATTCAGAAAACCGGTGAAAAAGAGCTCTCATTTCCAATAACACACTGGGATATTCATACATTTACTCCTGCTGGTAAAGAAATTATCCTTGTCGGCGATGCTGTTTGGACACGCGAAAATGGTACAACTGCGTGGTCAACGCAGTCGCTTCAACAATATTTTGGTGATAATTTTCCTCTAGAAAAAGAAACCGAAGAAAAGGTGAAAGTCGAGGAGCAAGCTGACAAGAAACAGTATGGGGTGATCAAAGAAAAAGTGATGAATGAGCTTCTGAAGTTTTTCCGTCCGGAGTTAGTAAATCGTTTTGATGAAGTGATTGTGTTTGAGCCTTTGAGATATCAACATATGACCGCGATTGCCAAACTTCAACTAAAATCCTTGAGTAAACTCCTTGAAGAACAGGAAATAGGATTTTCTGCAACAGACGAAGCAATAAAAGAAATTGTTCGGGAAGGATTTGATCCGGTGTATGGTGCACGTCCATTAAGAAGAGCAATTCAAAAACTTATTGAAAATCCCATATCAGAGATGATCATTGCACAGAAAGTAAAAGCAGGAGATACCATTATTGTGGATTATGACGGCGTTGAGTTTATTTTCAACATTGAGCAGATTGAGCGCCAAGAAACAAACGATGTAAAAAAAACAGGAGAAAAGCATGCATTTTTGTGCAACAAATGCAATGCATTGTTTGAGACAGAAGTATTGCCAAACGCAACAACAGTTTGTGCAAAATGTGCATCAAAGGATGTACAAGAAAAGCCCAAAAAAGCTCCAGAATCGCAAACGGCAAAGGAAACAAAAGCAGTTGGAACAAATGTAATAAATGGTATAAACAAGCCAAATTTGAATGGTTTCCCAATGAATGCACATAATACTTCAACACAGCAATCATTTGAACAAAAACCAGTCGAGCCAATGGATTCTCCACTCCAACAAACTACAACTTGATATACTAAAGTACTTATGGATACAGACTATACTTCGATTGACGTTGATGCATTTAAGAAACGATTCGTTAATCAATCCAAAAGCAATATTTTGTTTATTGTTATTGCAATCTTAACCATTATAGTTTTGGGTCTGCTTGTTGTCATTCTGATGCAACGGCCGGGAGTATGAATACTATCTCTCAAACTGTATTTTCCGGAGTACTCACTATTATCTTATTTATAGTTTCACGAATCTCTATTAATTCACTCTTTCAGCTTTGTTATCGGTTTACCAGCAATAATAGTTTTGTTTATGTTCTCATCGCCCTTGTGCTGCTTCCAGGAACGATTCTTCATGAGCTGAGTCATGCGTTTATGGCTATGATTTTGCATCTAAAAATCCGCGACATTCAGATGTTTCCGCAGTGGAAACACAGCGAGATAAAACTCGGATCAGTCATATATGAAAAAAAGGATGTGTTTCGAAGTATATTAGTTGGCGTTTCTCCATTATTTGTCGGTTTAGGAGTACTTTGGTGGTTGTACACACTTGGATTGTATCAGACGTCTTCGATTCTCCAGATTATGGGAGTAAGCTATCTTGTGTTTGTTATCTCAACAACAATGTTTTCTTCAAAACAAGATCTTATTGATATTCTCTATTTGATTCCGATTCTTGTTCTTATCTTTGCAGTTATATATGTATTTCAAGGTGAGTTTCGATCACTTTTCAGGTTGATTGAGGTTGAAGGAGTTGCACGGTTCATGTATGCTATACGTACATATCTGATAGTTGCAATAGGCATCCATATTGGAATTATTGTGATTTCAAAATGCATGCGTGTATTCCTTAACAAACTATGAATAGAATTTTGGCTCAAAGTCTTAATTATAATGTCGGAATCGGCAAATCAATCTCAATCCAGGGACCACTTGTTGGTATAAATAATCTATCTGACATTATCACTGTTTTGATGTCATTTTTTTACCCATTTGCCGGCGTTGTACTTTTGTTTGTTTTTATCTGGGGGGGGTATGATTTTTTGACATCACATGGCGAGCCGGAAAAACTCAACAGCGGTCGGGCAAAAATCACATCAGGCATCATCGGATTCGTACTTCTTGCCGCTTCTTATATTATTGCGCGCGTACTTGGCTTTATTTTTGGAGTTGGAGAGGGGATACTGTAAAAATGTTGAATATGAGAGTGGTGAATGATTACTTCTTATATTCCTTAATAGCTTTTTCGTAGTTTTTTGGGTCACCCACGTCAAACCACCGTCCTTCAAACACAAATCCGCTCACATTTTGATCTTCGATGAGGTTTCGGATGACATCCTCAAGCGCAAAGCGTTTTTTGTTTTTTGGGAAATAATTAAATATCGTCGGCTCAAACGCATATATCCCGGAAAGAACCAAATAACTTTTCATTCCAGGCTGTTCAGTGTTTGGATACAATTTTTTCAACTGTGCCCCCCGAAGTTTGATCTGACCATAGTCAGTTGGTTTGTCTGAGGTTGATAATGCAACTGTTGCAACTGTTCCTTGATTTTTATGAAACTGTACAAACTCCATGAAAGACATGTCAGTCAAAATATCTCCGTGTATAACTAAAAATGTATCATCCTGTAATTTGGATTTTAGTTTGGATAAAGCTCCACCAGTCAGGAGATTTTCCCGCTCCTCAGAGTACCTGATATGAACGCCGAATTTTTCTCCGTCTCCAAAATACTGCTTGATTTTGTTTCCAAGGTATGAGATAGCAATGATAATGTCAGTCACATCATTTTTTTTCAACTCATGTATTAAGTGCTCAAGAATCGGGGTACCTTTGACCGGAAGCATGGGTTTGGGGATTTCGTAGGTGTATGGGCGAAGCTGCGTGCCTCGGCCGCCAGCAAGAATAACTGCCGTTTGTACTTTTGTTTGGGCATACTGTGAAAGTATGTACTCAATAGCATGTGAACGATTGCGGATTTTTTTCTTATCAATAATCTGATCCACTTGCCTGAGAAGATCAGTATTGAGAGTAATGGTTATTCGAGAGCGTCGCATATATGCACACATTTTAGTCAAGATGTTGCTTTTTGTCAAAGCAAAATCTATAATATAACCTACATATCCCATGAATACTATTTATTTGGCGATTCAGCCATAATTTTTCGATTTACGTTTCCGCATTTGCAGCGGATTTTTTTTAGAATAAAAATGATATTTGATAATCAAGAACCACCCATTGTTATATCGATTGGAGGATCTCTTCTTGCAACTCAAGACGGGATTAATACCAATTTTTTGAAACAATTCAACTTATTTGTGAGGAAATATATAAAGCGCGGTAAGCGCTTTTTTTTAGTCGCAGGCGGTGGAGTTACTGCCCGTGCATATCGTGATGCAGGGAAAGAAGTTATTGGAGGTATGACTCCGGACGATCTTGATTGGATCGGGGTACATGCGACTCGGCTGAATGCACATCTTTTGCGTACCATTTTTGAGGATATTGCGCATTCGCGCATTATTGAAAATTATGACAAGAAACTTCGTAATTGGAAAGAACCGCTTGTCATCGGTGCAGGCTGGAAACCAGGGTGGTCAACAGATTATGATGCCGTGATTCTTGCACGAGACTATGGAGCAAATCTGATCATCAACTTATCAAATATTGATTGGGTCTATGATAAAGATCCGAGAATATACACAGACGCGCGTCCTATTGAAAAGTTGACGTGGGGAGAACTTGAAAAGATTGTTGGTACAGAATGGTCACCAGGCATTAACGCACCGTTTGATCCCATTGCAGTTCAGCTTGCACGAAAACATCGATTGACAGTGATTGTCACAAACGGTGAAAATTTCAAAAACCTTGAGAATATTATTGAAGGTGATGCATTTAATGGAACGGTAATTCAACCATATCGTATTGATGCAAGCTTCTATGACCGTGAGTATTATGTTGGCTCAAAGAGTGGGTATCGGTTTGGAAAAAGATCATCGCTTCTTGGAAAGGTGTTTCTTGGCATAGCAAATTATTATCGGGCAATGTTTATCAACTTTTTTCTCAAACCGAAAAATTGTCTTGATGTCGGATGCGGCACCGGCGACTTGGTCGCAATGCTTCGAAAGTTCGGCATCGATGCATACGGTGTCGAAATTTCAAATCACGCACTTGAACTGGCGGACAAATCTGTCCGCCCCTTTTTAAAGCATGCGGATATCGTCGATCTGCCATTTGATACCGATAAATTTGATTTAGTACTGACATTTGATGTACTTGAACATCTTGAACGTGGAAAAATTAAAAAAGCAATTAATGAAACAATTCGAGTATCAAAAAAATATATCATGCATAAAATTTATACCAAAGAAAATATCTGGATTCGATGGTTTCATAGTAAAGATTTTTCTCATTTATCAATATTTGGGAGTAGATTTTGGAGAAGAAAGTTTTTGGAACACCCAGATGCCGCACTGCTTCGAAACTCAGTATTTCATCTACCAGCAATGATAGAGTCGATCTTCTTACTAAAAAAGAAATAGTGCTTTTTCATATGGTTATTGCGACCAAGTTCTTATGAGCATGATCCTTTCAAAACTCCAGATAACAAATTTCCGTAATTTTGTCTCTTCATCGTTTGAGATGAGTCCACATCTGACACTTATTATTGGAGAAAATGCAAAAGGGAAAACTAATCTGCTTGAGGCTGTCTATACATCGATGTATGGAACTGGTTTTCGTGAGTCAAAAGAAGCAGAGCTTATTCATTGGGACTATGATGACAGCATTGTAGATGCACAGTTTCTTGATGGAGATATTAAACAACGGTTTCAGGTGCGACTTCTGAAAATCGGTGATGAACGTGTGCAAAAAAAGTTTTTTGTCAATAAGGCAGCAAAATCCTTATTTCAATATCGAAAAAATCAAATGCACGCGGTACTTTTTGCCCCAGAGCAGATACGTATCATTACTGGGTCACCAAGTCGAAAGCGTCGGTATTTTGATACCGTGATATCGTGTGTCGATCAAGGATACAAAAAGTCCTTGCGCAGTTATGAAAATGCCTTACGCCGAAGAAATAAAGTGCTTGAGCTTTATGATAATGAATTAAGCCTTACTCAAGAATTATCGTATTGGAATGGACTTATTATTGAGCATGGTACAGAACTTATTCGCAAACGTCATTCATATATTCAGTTTCTAAATGATCATCCTCATGTTGATGGAAAAAAGTTTGGTATAGTATATCTCCCTAATATTATTTCCATGGAACGTATCGGACAGATTCGTTTGCAGGAGCTGCGATACCGACGAACACTTATCGGTCCGCAGAAAGACGATTTTACACTGTTTATGAAAGGAGAAAAAGAAAAAAATATTGGTTTGTACGGTTCGCGCAGTGAGCAGCGTATGGCTGTTTTTTGGTTAAAGCTCAATGAACTCGCATTTTTTGAGAAACATACAAAAGAGAAACCCTTGCTGCTACTTGATGATATTTTTTCTGAGCTTGACGCGCGCAATCGAGAACTTGTGATGAAGATGATCAAAGCTCATCAGACCATAGTAACGACGACTGAGAAAGATATAAAAAATCTTGTACAAATGCCTGAGGTGGTGATTGAGCTGTGATCGTTGATATAATAGGACTAAACATATTAGACGAGTTGGAAGGTTGGCCGAGCGGTTTAAGGCGCGAGTTTCGCCCCGAGATAGACTCGGGGCTGTCCCGGGTTTATCCCGGGACGAAAACTATGAAGTTCCATTATATTTACTTACTATTATTGAAGGATAGTGATATTTATACTGGATTCACGTCCGATTTGAAAAGGAGATTAAAACAACATGAGAGTGGTGGTGTAATATCAACAAAACATAAAAGGCCTGTGAAATTAGTTCATTACGAAGCATACTTAGAAAAGGAAGATGCGAAGCGGAGAGAAAGGTTTCTAAAATCAAGTGATGGGAAGAAGTTGTTGAAACAACAGTTGTCTGTACTTTTACAAAAATATCGGTAGTTTGGAAGGTTGGCCGAGCGGTTTAAGGCGCGAGTTTCGAAAACTCGTGGGCGCAAGCCCTCACAGGTTCGAATCCTGTACCTTCCGCATTTATTATCGGCATCCCACCCTCCCCGCCAGTTGGGAAATATCTTTGTTGGCTCGCCCTCTGCGAGGGCTCGCCAGCCGATTTT
>LBTJ01000020.1 GCA_000990445.1 Candidatus Roizmanbacteria bacterium GW2011_GWA2_37_7 | reverse complement strand
AGAGGATGATTTTCAGATCAGCACGGACTTTAGTCCCTAAGCACGGTTTTCAACCGTTTGTTTTTGATTCCACCGCGCTTTAGCCGGTGGTCGTTTCAAGATGAATCATAAGCCCGATTCACACTGGTTACGCCCCACAGAAATTGAAGTAGTCAACTATATCAATAGTCATACGAGCCCCGATGATTATGTTTTTGTATTCAATAATGAAGCAACCTATTACTATTTTTTGAAAGGAAAGTCTCCTACCCGATTTGCTCAGATTTCTATGGCCGACACTAATCAATATAGAGAAGAAGTCCTGCATGATCTTCAGATACATCAGCCAAAGTATATTTTGTATTCAACAGGGGGCATGGCGGAAGGGATTGAAGGTGTCCCAATTACGGATAGATTTCCTGAAATTGTGGCTTGGATTGAAGAAAATTACCCAATAAGAATTCCGATTGCATCCGCACTCATTCGTGCAAAAGAAGAGTAGAATTTGAAGTCTTTTTATATCTGAATACCTTGATCCCTAAAAGCCGAAATAAGTAGTTCCATAAAAACTTCTACTCCGTTAGAATTCAAATGATCGTAATGATAATACAATGATACATCGGTTATAGATTCCGACATGTCCACGATAGGATTCCTATATTTTCTCTCGTATTCCTGCAATAATTGTAGCAGTTTTTCGTATTTGGGATCTTTGTAGAGAGTTGGCGGTATTATAAAAATTAAGTTCGCTTTATGATTCTGAGCAAGTTGGATAATCTCCTCCATCGTATTCTGATATTTTTGATTCATTTTTTCCGGTATAGAACCGTTGTATAAATTCAATATTCTTCTCTCCACGCCAGATGCATCAATATCTTGGAGACCTGTAGTATTGAGTTCGACAATCGGTATGTTGTTAGAAGGCTCATTTGAAACCTCGTTTTTTTCTTTATAAGAAGCAATGAGAGTTTTATCAATCTCAGACGATTCTAGATTTCGAAGCAATAGACTATCAAGGGGCTCATTGCTAAAAACGTAACCCTCATTGTATTTTTTAGTATAAAAACACCATGGATCTATGAAATAAAAAATGGTTTTAGCTGAATTTTGCATATCATAAAATGTAGAAAGAAAGACTTTTTCTGGAATCACACATGCCCCTTCTCCAGCTGCAATTGTAGCGATTTTTTTTTGCAGTACTCTTTCAACTATCTCATGATTTCTATTTCTAGATAACAATCTCCCGTGAGAACTTCCCATAATAAGGATGTCGTATTGGGTATTTTTGCCAAGTTGCAGCAACACTGATTCGGTTTCCCATGGTTTATAGTAAGGATCCTGTTGTAAAGGATTTTTATTACGCGATGATGTACCAACTAATGAAGAAAAGTATTTTATAGGAACAAGTTTAATCCAGAATGGGGAAAGTGGAAATAAAATTATCACAGAAATAAATACATACGTAGCCAATTTTTTTATGATTTTCATTAAGTTAAATAATACCTGAGCTGATTTTTTTTAAACTGCCGCTCTTACATTCAAGAATTAAGTGCAACAGTAATTTGTAATAGTAATTTAGAGTATTCTAATACTTTTCCTGAGGAGTAGTCCACTGTAATACCTTTCTAAAGAGTATAGAAAGCGTTTTTTATTTAAAATTGGGTATGCCAACGTGAAAAAGCAAATGGATTTTTGTGTATGTCAGGTACATGAGTCTTATGATGGCGATATCTGATACTTTTCTTTTATGTTGTAGAGCGTTTCGTACAGAGAGAGTATTGGATATATTTTGCACGTTCCATACATAGGCTTTGAGGTAACATCCAGATGCCTTCCATTTCCCCAACAAGAGCAATACAATCATTTCGATGGTATGCAGCATTATCAATATAATAAGTACCGGTAATAAAAATGGGAGACTATAATTTTTCAAGATATTTCGTATCACATTGCGTTCATTCGGATATTATATCCCATAATTCGTGCCCGCCAGGAAAAATCAATATCTTCCTGAAACATATACAGCTTTTCATCAAACCCGCCTATACTGAGAAAGTCATTTTTTGTTAGAAACATCGCGGCTCCGTCTGCATAAAATAGTCTGGTTCGTTTGGGATTGGCATGATCAAAATAAGGGTAACCAAATATATCCACACCTGATCCCACTCTACCAGGCAAATGTTTTGCGCGTGTTGATATCTGATACGCCGTTAAAATTGACCGTGGCTTATAAGCATGAACCAACCTCTCAACAGCATCAGGAAACAGTTCTGTATCATTATTTAAAAGAAAAACAAATTCACCTGTTGCATTATCCACACCTATATTATTTGCTTTGGCAAATCCTTCATTTTTCTCATTTTTGATAACCGTAATTTTCGGATAATGTTGATTCATATATTCAGCGGTGCCATCTGAAGAGTTGTTGTCGACAATAATTATTTCAATATTCTGATATGTCTGGTAGAAGATAGTCGGCAGACACTTTTTGAGAAACGGGAGACCGTTGTAGGTGACGATAATAATACTGACTTTTTCTTTCATAATTGATCTACTAATTTTATTAGTAATTTGTTAATTCAACAAATCTATGAATCAAACGAGATATTTGAAGGAATAAATGGCTCAACAGTTGCCTCTCCCCGGATGATATGGGATAAAATCCCACATATCTCATTTCGTTTATATTCAATACCCTGCTGAGGTGTCGGTAAAGACAGGAGCGACACGCCTAGCCCTGAGGGAAATGGATTGTTTTTGCCCAGGAGGTGTAATAAGCGCGTCGCATGAGGGACATGAGTCACAATGGAAAGCGTATGTCCATCGAGTGAATTGAGAAACTCCTGCCCTTCTTGGGATGCCAAATTATGTACCTGATCAAGTGTATTATTGAGCCCGGAGCCCAATATATGAACTTTGGATGGTGGGATAATAAGGCCTTCTCGTGCAAGATAGTCCCGAATATCTGTATTCTCTGAATCAATGCCATTAAAAAGCAGGATGGGAGCGTGTTTTTCGATCATCTCAATACTTTGATTTGAACCAAATACACCATTACTTCTTGCTTCAGCCGTTTTCCGCATAAGAAGCGCAGCATACATCAAACGACGTCTTCCCATAAATCGTGACCATTCGTAATTTTTGTATCGATCATCTTTATATGGCTTTTCAATAAATCCTGGTCCTGAGGGCACCCATATTCCCATAATATCGTTGATTTGTTCTGGTTTTTTCCACTGTGATGCATATCCTTCAAGTATGCGCATTTCACGCCATCCCCGGCGGATTATTTCCTTAAGTTCCTGATCTGAATAATCGACTCCTTTGGAGTTCTTACGGGCTACAGCGATATCCTGTTGGACTTTTTTACTGTTCCAAGTCACGTGCGTGAGTGCTTCAATGATGATTGCGTTAGGAAGATGTTCCATATATCCTATTATATCATTCTAAATCAATAAAGTAATCCAATACCGACTTGTATATGATGGGTTATATCTTTCATCGGAAGAATTATTGTAAACTAAAATTACTTCTATGTTTGAATAGTTTGATTGTAAATCGTTGATAAACATTTTTTGAGAAACGGAAGACCGTTGTAGGTGACGATAATAATACTGACTTTTTCTTTCATAGAAGATATAATGGTTATATTACCAATTTTTTTATTATATCGAGTCTGACTCGATTTTACTATGGATACACCAGTATATATCTGTACAGGTCAATGCGGAGCGGTTATAAATCAGAAACAGTTTGACGACGGTTTGCAGGCCTGTGGTGCTGATGGCTGTGACCATAAGGGGATACCGTTTGAAAAGAGAATGAAATGTACACAATGTGGCAAGTTATATAAAGAAACGGAGCAACATGCGTGTGCGTGATGGATGGTTGCAATTCGTGTTAAAAAGGTAAGAGTTCAGGGTCTTTGACAAAACTGCATCAGGATATATCAATTATTCTTTTGTGTCATCCCCGACTCGATCGGGGATCCAGATTGTTGAAATAGTCTGGAAACTGGATTCCCGCCTTCGCTGGAATGACAATGTGTGTCAAAGAGTGTGAACTCTTACGAAAGTGGTCTGCTTGACGTATCTAAATATTTTAAGTATAATTAAAATATTTCTACAATTTGAAAAAATGTCAAGTATGATTAAAACATATAAAAAGCGGCAAAAATACATCGAAAGAATAAAACCTTTTATCGGAAAGGCATTAATCAAAATCCTAATTGGGCAAAGGCGCGTTGGGAAAAGCTACCTCCTATTCCAACTCATGGATGAGATAAAGAAAATAGATAAAAATGCCTCGATAATCTATATAAATAAAGAAGATTTATCCTTCGAGTCCATAAAAACTTACAAAGATTTATACCACTACATCAATCAAAAAAAACATAAAAAATACAAAAATTATATTTTTATTGATGAAGTTCAGGAAATTGAGTCGTATGAAAAAGCTATTCGTGATTTATCTACGAAGAAGAATATGGACTTTTACCTTACTGGTAGCAATGCATCGCTCCTTTCCTCTGATTTGGCCACTCATCTCACAGGGAGATATATAGAAATACCAGTATACGGACTATCATATCCAGAATTTATAGAATTTCATACACTAACCATATCGGATGAGTCATTTTTAAAATACATTAAATATGGTGGTCTTCCCTATCTCATACATCTGGAATTAAAGGATGATATTATCTATGATTATTTAAAAAATATTTATAATACAATCCTATTGAGAGATGTAGTGGCTCATTTTCAGATTAGAAATGTAAATTTACTCGAACGGCTTGTCGAGTATTTAGCCAGACATGTGGGTAGTAATATAACTGCCAGAAAAATCAGCAACTTTCTAGAGACCCAACATATCAGAATGTCTTCAACTGTAATCTTGAACTATCTGTCTCATTTGTCATCGGCATTTTTTATTTATGAGGCAAAAAGATCAGATATAACAGGTAAAAAAATATTTGAAATAAACGAAAAGTATTACTTTGAGGATATGGGCTTGCGAAATATAATTGTGGGTGGATACAAACAGCCAGACATCAACCAAGTACTCGAAAATATCGTATATTTTCATCTCCGTATCCATGGATATGTAGTTACTGTGGGAAAGCTAGGGACAAAAGAAGTAGACTTTGTATGTGTAAAAGATGGGAAAAAAGTGTATATTCAAGTAGCATATCTCATCCCAAATGAGGTAGTTAGAAAGCGTGAATTTGGAAACCTGCTTGAAATAAAAGATAATTACGAAAAAATTGTGGTTTCGACTGATAAATTTATTAGTGGAAATGTCGAAGGAATACGACATGTTAATATTTTGGAATTTCTGAATACTCAAATATGAATAAATTTAAAGGGAAGAATTTATTAGTCACTGGAGGGACTGGGTTTGTAGGATCTCATTTGGTTGAAGATGGTCAGCAGGCACTTATTGAGAAACGGGAGACCGTTATATGTGACGATGATAATACTTATCAATGAGGTTTCCATACGTTACGATCGCTGCAAGTTAAGATAAAAAGGTTTTTTTGTTGTTATGATTTCTTCAAGTATCATAGGTATTTCATTTTTTTGTTCTGGCCAGAGCGAAGTTATATTGGTAAACTGTTTCACTACATTGCGATCATCATCAACCCAGTGTGAGATACCATCATGCGCATAATCTCTCCCCCGCCCCGATCCGATCAGCTTGACCGGTATTTTTTCATGATTGATATAATTGCGGATTGTTTCATAGGGACGATAAAGCAGGAAGGTGCTGATACTATATACAAATGGTATTTTTCCTTCAAGTGCGAGGCCGATACCAATACCCATCATAGATTGTTCTGAGGCACCAACATTGATATACCTATGTGGAAAATCTTTTTGAATCAAATCAAAACCCCCATAGCCAAGGTCTCCAGTTACTACCCAAATATGTGAGTTGGTTCTCATTTGTTCGTGTAATTTTTTAAAAAATGTTTTTCTCATTTAAGAATATTTTGAGCAATTATATAATCAGATTTGCTCATGATATGATAATGGGCATTCTGACCTTTGAGAAAGGGCAGTTGTTCAACTTTTGTCTTTCTTAAGATCAAAGTTGGGTCAAACGTCTTCAAACGATTGATAAGTTTAACGGTATTTATTTTCTGGTATGCTCCCCAGCCATTGATATTCACATATATTTTTAGATTTTTTACTTTATTATCTGTTTTAATTCTCAAAGCTTCCCAAATACTACCTTCACTACATTCCCCATCCGAGAAAATACAATAAACATTTTTTTTGGGATTTGCCAATGCCATCCCGAGCGCAATTGGTAATCCTTGACCTAAAGAACCAGTAGAACAGTCTATTTTACATTTTTTGCATCTATCAGGATGAGTTCCATGATGCTCAAATGCTTGCTCTGCGTCTACGCGATAATACTTTTCATTCACTACATACAATGCAAGACCTGCATGACCGGGAGACAAAACAAATTTTTCGTCATTGTTTTTAATACGGTATATCTCTTCGATTATATCAACACATGTCAGGCAACTTCCAATATGCGACAGCTTTTTTTTAAAAGATATATCGATAATCCTCCTTTTAAGGTCTTTGTTTTGCATAATATTTATATGTTTCTTGTAAACCTCTTTTCAAATCAAATTGCTGTTTCCAGCCAAGCGATTTCAATTTTTTGTTTGAACAAATCCAATTATTATTGTCATATTTTCTCATATTTTTCAAAATTTTAGTTTTGAGTATTTTTTTTGATATTGTTTCTAGTTCTCGAACAACCTGGAGATTTGAATATTGTTTTCCCGTACCAATATTTATGACTTCGCCTTGTAATGATGAAATATTACTTAATACAAAAAAAACTCCATTCAAAAAATCTTGTATATAAATCCAGTCATGCTTGGGCTCAGGATCGAGTTCAAATTGTTCACTTTTGAGTAAAGATCGAATAATTCTTGGTATAAATCTAAAATGTGCCTCTTCTTCACCAAAAACAGAAAATGGTCGGATAGTTACGATAGGTTTATTCAATTGTTTTGCAAAAGCGCGGCTCAGATACGTCGTTGCAACCTTTGACGCGCCATACAATGTGTCCGTCTCGGGGAGATCCGATTCCGCCATAGGACCACCCTTTTTACCATACTCGGAGGATGATCCGACATTCACAAATCCTTTGATCGGAAGATCTTTTATAGCAACAAGAAGATTGAAGGTATTGATGATATTCCCCTCAAAAATGCCCTTCACCTCGCTTTGATGTGCGTGATTTCCATAAGCGGCAAAATGGAAAATGATATCTGGTCGTATGATTGTCAGTTCCTCCCGCAGATCTTTTTCATGGTGAAGCTTTGAGTGATGAAGAGGAAAGACCTCAATTTCTTTGCTGTTGAGGAAGTCAACGAGTTTTTTGCCGATAAATCCATGTGATCCTGTTACTACAGCTTTCATTTATTCTTTCTGCCCGATAAATAGTATTGCAGGGCTAAATAATTTTGTTTCAAAACCTTTATCTCCAAAGATGATTCTAAACAGAGGATTGAATACATATTCGAGAATACAAATGCCCTTTAAAAGATAGTATCGTATATTTTTCTTTTCCATCGGTAAACGCAATTTTAATGTGCCGTAATTTTTACATACAAGTTCTCTGATCTTGAATTTTTTCATTAACGTATGTATCCTTTCCTCATCCATGATGCCTAAGTTATGTAAAGGAAGTAAATCGGGTCTGAATATGCGCGCTTTCCAATAATTGTAGCCCTTAAAACGAGGTAACTGAATCACAATATATCCACCCTTTTTCACGAGATCAAGGTGAAGTTGAATAGCTTTTTCTGGTGGAAGAATATGTTCAATAAAACCATATGATAAGACAATATCAAAATAGTTTTTGTACTTTTTTTTGATTTTTGGGTCAAAGGCATCAGCAACAATCGTTTCAACACCATTTTTATTAGCCATTTGTGCACCGACTGTAGAATACTCTATGCCATACGGTTTATATCCGAATTTGTCTGCAATATCCTTGATAAGTTTGCCATCTCCACTTCCGATCTCACAAATTGTAAGTCTTTTTATATTTTTTTTGGGTGAAGGTAAAAATTTCTGAAGAATGACGTTGCATAAATGGAGATCGTATGAAGCAAAGAATCCTTTTTTTGGTTGAATATGGATTTTTCGTTCTTTTCCATAATATTCATCCCACTCTTTTAATTTATATGTATTTGCTATATCCATTTGAATATGAGTATTATTCTCACGATTTTGATATAGACTCATTATATCTAAACACAGTATTGAATACAATGTAATTTGACTTCAGAATTAGGTTGTATTTTTATAGAGATGCGATATAGTTGTTAATATGAATACTATCGTACCCATTCTTTCAATATGTATACCGACATATAACAGAAAACAATTTTTGAAAGAAGGCATTATAAGCATCGTAGATCAGTTTATAAATCATACATCGCTGATAAGCAGTGTTGAAGTGGTAATTTTGGATGATAAAAGTACAGATGGTACTGAACAGATGGTACAAAATTATTTAAAAACATATTCAAATATTTCATACATGAGGAATCAAAAAAATCTAGGGTCTTTTAAAAATGTGATGAAAGTTGCTACATACGCGCAGGGTCAATATATCTGGTTTTTCACTGATGACGATTTACAGAAGCCCAATGCTTTGCAGACAGTACTAAATGTTTTAATAAAGCAAAAACCGGATTTGATTATGGCAAATCTAGATATGTGTTCATTGGATGCAAAAGAACTCGTGGATCCTAATTTGCTTCGCATGAGTAAAGATCATTATTGCCCATCAAAAAAGGAACTTTTTTCGTTTCTTGAAAGTAAGTTTTTTTTACCTATTGACTGGTTTCTCACATCCTATTCGAATATGATTATTAAAAAAAGAATATTTGAGGAAAATAATGAAAAGATAAACTCTTTGTATAACAAAAAACATAATATGTTTCCTCATACGGCACTTATCTACTACACCCCAAAAGACTACAACGTTTATGTTATAGCAAAACCCGTTGCTTTATACCGTACCGGAAACATATCGTTTGGGCCGAAAAAAAAGATCGATTTTTTGGAATACTGGTATCCGGTATTAAAAATTCATTACAATACTATCTGTAAAATAAACAAAAAATATATTTCTAAAAGATTTCGGTTCCTTATGATTTTAAAAATTTTAGTGCGGGATATCAGAATTGTGTTTCTCAAGATATTTAAATATGATATTAGCGTCTTGCTAATGAAGTTATTCTATCGGTAAAATTCATTCTTCGTTTTTTTTTGGCAATGTAGGTAAGCGTCTCCGGACTGAAGAATTTAAACAGCGGATACAGCGGATACACAAGGTATTTGAGATGGGAATATCTTAAAGAAACAAGTAGGTCAATCGGATAATCATAAAATTCATATATTACCCTTGTGAGATTAAAATGATTTTTTTTCAATACTCTATTCAGATTTGATCTGTTGGGTAAAAAGAGATGCCGTGGAGAATCAAGATGGTACCAGTATTTTTTCCCGTAGGTAAAACCCATGCCACCCGAGTTTGGTACGGCAAAGACTAGAAGACCGTTTTTCCGCAACATGCCCGAGATTTTTTTTATTACCTGTTGCGGGTCCGGCATGTGTTCAAGGACATGCCACATGGTGATAACATCAAACTTCTTATTCAGTTTGAGTTTCAGAAAATCGGAAGTGTACACGGTAATGCCCTTTTTTCTTGCTTCATCTGCTCCTTTTGCATTGATTTCGACACCATATTTGTTAAATTTTTTGCTGTTTAATTCGTTTAAAAACATACCAATACCGCAGCCAACATCCAAAATATCTATCTTTTTTTTTGCCTGACAATTCGATAAGATCATTCTCTCCTTCATCCGATAGGAGAAAACATCCATTATTTTAATGATAAAGTTTAATACATCATTTCCAAGGTCGACGGTATAGTAATTCCCCTCATAATATTTTTTATAATACGCATCATTGACGATGAGGTTTCCCAAAAAAATATTGTTACATTCGTTACATTGATACACATTAAATATATCTTTTTTCGTCAGGAGAAATCTTCCGTGAATATTTTGAGAAACAAATAATTTCTCGGTTTGAGTAGAATTACATATATTGCATTGAGTTCTCATGGGTGTTTTGGTGAAGGTGCAAAGGGAGATTTAAAGGTGATGGGTTTTAGTAATGAAACATTGACTTTTTTTTTATACCAGTCAACCATAGGTATCAATATAAACCGCGGCATGAGCAATGCCCCCAAAGCAAATAACCAGAAAATCGGACTGACAAGATTTTTCGGTCTAAACTTTATAAGATATAAAATTTCTCTAAGGGTATACCAGAAACTGTGGCGGGAATAGTTTTTTATTTGAGATAGCCCGACATAGTTTACCGCTACAAAATTTTTTATGCAGTAGTCTCTTACATTTTGAAATTTTTTTTCGGAAAAAATTTCCTGAAACATCTCTGCCCAGCTTAAAACCGGGGATTTGTCATAAATTGAGGAAACATGCCAGCATTGACTATATCTCATACTTACAGAAGATACATAATCTTTAAGGTAAACAACAGGATGTTTCTTAAATATGGAAGCAAAGGGATAAACATGACAAGGGAAAATATCTGGGTGAAACGGTCTGTCCATAAATTTTTTTCTAAATCCAAGCGCTGAGAGTGAATCCAGACTCTTAAAAATTTCAATAATTTTTTTATAGTCATCGGTTATTTTGACTATTTCATCTTTCTTTGGATTGAGGGGAAAACGCGCCCGTATAGTCACATCCAAACTTTCATCAAATTGTCTATATGGTCTGGTTACTGCGCCTATATCAGGTGACATCTCAAAAGCCCTATATGTCAGTAAAATAGCGTTTTTGGCTAATACGTCGTCCTGTCCAAGCAGATAAATAATATCTCCTGTTGCGTGAGAAAGACATTGGTTTAGATTTCCCGGGTAACCCAGGTTTTTTTTATTTTTGAAAAATTTTACCCTTTTATCTTTAAATTTTTTAACTACCTTTTCTGTATCGTCGCTTGAGGCATCATCATTGACAATAATTTCAAGATTGCTGTACTTTTGGGCTAAAATACTATTTATACCATTTGCTATAACATCTTCTCCATTGTATGAAGGGATAAGGATACTAAATTTAAGATTTTCCATGGATTTTCACATTTTCTTTAATAAAAATAGAATAGATAATTCCAGTCGCTACCGCCATGTATTCGATTGTTTTCATAAGAAATAAGCCAACAGCATGAACAGGGTCTTTTACTAGCTTATCAAGGTTTAAAAGAAAATCTTTTCTGAGAAAAGAATATTGTTTGAATAAATATTTCTTATCTTTACTATATTTTTTAAAATATGACAGAGTGTTTTTTCCATAAACAAATTCCTTGCGAAGAATCTTTGACAATTTGAGATTTCCATCGTAATGGATTACGTGGACGGTCGATTTGACTGTTTTGTATTTGTGCATATAAAATCTATGCTGGAAATCCCAGTCGTCTCCTCCTCCTAAGCTCGCGTCTAAACCTCCCAGTTTATGCCAGACTTCTCTTTTTATAAATCGTG
>LBTJ01000019.1 GCA_000990445.1 Candidatus Roizmanbacteria bacterium GW2011_GWA2_37_7 | reverse complement strand
TTTATAAATATCCTCTTAAGGGTGAAAAAAATACATTTAACCCCGTTTACCAAACCATGACTTCAGTGCCGGGTGTGTTTGCTGCAGGAGACTGCGTAGATCATGTATACCGTCAAGCAGGTACAGCAGCAGGCATGGGTATTGCAGCAGCTCTTGACGCTGAAAGATGGCTGGAAAGGAGGGAGAATGAATAATAATCCCGGACGTGAGATGCTTGAATCTGCACAAAATTTGATTCGTACTATTGGAGAACGGATGGGGTATGAGAAAAGCAAGATTGAGCAGTTTATTGCTCCTGAGATGGCATTTGAATTTTCCATTCCGCTTGAAAAAGAAGACGGCACAACAGAAGTATTGACCGGGTATCGGATTCAGCATAACAGTAGTCGCGGACCATATAAAGGGGGTATTCGTTTTCACCAAGATACGTCCCGCGAGGAAGTTCAGGCACTTGCAATCTTGATGAGTATCAAAACAGCTGTTGCAAATATTCCCATGGGTGGTGGAAAAGGTGGCGTTCGTGTCAATCCAAAAAAACTTACGCAATCTGAGCTCAAACAATTAAGTAAACGATTTGCAGCAAAACTTGCGCACGTGATCGGTGAGGATATTGATATTCCAGCGCCTGATGTCAATACAAATGCAACGATTATGCAGTGGATGCTTGAAGAGTATGAAAAAATACATGGAAAAAAAGAACCTGCTGCTTTTACTGGGAAGTCGGTTTCAAACGGCGGAAGTCTCGGACGCACTGAAGCAACAGGTTATGGAGGTGTTATCGCTTTGCAGGAGTTACTACACAAACTACAACCAAATAAGCAGTCTAAGGTGACAGTTGCTATTCAAGGATTTGGAAATGTTGGGTATTACTTTGCTAAAGCCGCAGTCTGCGAAGGGCATACAGTTGTTGCAGTTTCTGACTCCAAAGGAGCAATCACGGGAAACGGATCAGATAATGGTTTGGATATTCCGCTCGTGCATGAATGCAAAAAAAAGCAAGGGTCAGTTTGTGACAGTACAAAAGGAAAGACGATCTCAAATGACGACCTTCTCGAACTTCCGGTTGATGTGCTTGTTCCGGCTGCGCTTGAGAATGTCATACATGAAAAAAATATGGAAAAAATACAGGCAAAAATTATCGTGGAAATGGCAAATGGTCCAACCACAGAAGCTGCGCGACAGTATTTGATCAGCAAAGGAGTTCTCATTCTTCCTGATGTCCTGGCAAACGCCGGCGGAGTTATTGTTTCGTACTTGGAGTGGGTGCAGGGAAAACAAGGAATATGGTGGACGCAGGCAGATGTCATAAACAGGCTGAATGAGATTATGCGCGCCTCGTTTGAGGATATCTGGAGTCATTCCAAGAAACAGTCGGTAGATTTGACAACAGCGGCTTTTGAAGTGGCTATTCAACGACTTCTTTCTCCAAAATGAGCTTACGGCAAACCGTACTCAAATAGAGTAAAATGTAATAATGCATAAGTTCAATTTTATATGCGCGATATAGTAACGTATATTCTTTTTTTCCGAAAATATATACTTGCACGAGCTTATCACTATGGTAGGAAATTTGAGCGCATCAAAGATGTGGTTGTTGCGCTTTTAGTGGTAAAGCGAGGGAAATACTCAAGCTCATTTCTGAATACATCATTTTTTTTGCTTATTATAACAGTACTTGTTGCAGGCCCAGCAATTGCTGAAAACAACCCGTTTGATGATTCTGCAGATAATCCACCACGGTATTTTCAAAGTTCGTCCTTGTCATTTGATCCATTTGTAAATGCAGTTACAACCATAGTATCTGCAAAACCAAGAAGCGGTATTGAGAAATATACAGTTCGCGAAGGGGAAACTCTCGCATCTATTGCTGAACGGTTTCAAATTTCTGTTGATACTATAAAATGGGCGAACGATCTAAAATCTGATATTATAAAGTCAGGACAGGTCATAGACATACCGCCAGTCACCGGAACAGTTCATAAAGTTGCTGCTGGAGACAATATATACACGATCGCAAAAAAATACCAAGTTGATGCGCAAAATATTGTGAACTTTCCGTTTAATGATTTTACGGATCCAGATACATTTCAACTCACTCCGGGGCAAGTATTGTATGTACCAAACGGAACAATTGAAAAAGCAAAACCACAACAAACAGGACAACAATTTTATGCAAAAATTCAGGCAGGCGTACAAGGTACTTCAAGCTTCATATGGCCTGTATCAGGGAATATTACTACCTATCCTGTGTGGTATCATATGGCGGTTGATATCGCAAACAGGGCAGCTCCTCCAGTTATTGCAGCAGATACAGGCACTGTAACATATACAGGTTGTTTGGGATATGGATATGGATGTCATATCATAATAGATCATGCAAACGGATATCAGACGTTATATGCTCATTTATCGTCAATTGATGTCAGTGCCGGACAAGCAGTGACCAAAGGACAAAGAATTGGTGTGATGGGTTCGTCTGGACGTTCGACCGGCACACATCTTCATTTTGAAGTACGTTTGGGAGGTACGCTTCTCAATCCGCTCAATGTATTACAATGAACTATTGATGGATTATCAAATAGCGTCAAAAAAACTTATCGCAGCATTTGTACTTTTTTCAGTTATTATGAGTGTTACTGCGTTCGTATATAGCAGCTTATTCAATGGCCAGACAGTTACTGTATGTTCAAGCGGCCAGCGGCTTGCGGTTGTATTTCACCTGGCAAATGATGCCACTATTCTTATTCCAACATCATCCCTGAAAAACACGCTTGATTGTTTACGAAAAGGAATGAGTTTTTATGATCGAGATCTGGAGCTTGTTGTCACTGCAGGTATGTCAGAGGACTATATGCTCAATCTTCGTTCTCGCTACACCATCAAACAAGAAACTGACAGGCTGCGCTTGAATACCGGACTGCAAATAATTACAAATGGAAACGTATTAACAGTAAAAACAAATAAATTGCAGGCATTTTTCTTAAAAGAAATTACTGATCCATATACGTTTGTTGAGTATTTGCGACAAATCAATCCAGAGATTGTTGTTGTTCCTCAGTTTACTGAAGTAATTTCCAAGCTGCTTTCAGACATCTTCATCTCTGATGTAATACGCAGTATTGAGCTGAAAGAAGGCAATTTTATAACGTTACATTTATGAGGATATTTGTAAAAGGATATTTCTTATCTCTCGGAACAATGTAATAGCCTCAAATCCAATCCATGTTTCGCCGATCAAATCTTTTGGGAGACCCGGATCTGTTTTGAGAATATTGATATACAACGAGATGACCTCTTTCATCTTTGCTATTTTATCTTTATCTGTTGAAAGGACTTTATGCCACTCCTTAAACAATGTGCGATACTCTTTTTCACGGGCGGTTTTACCCCAGACTTTCTCAATGAGTTCTTCCTGCTTACCAAATACATGATCTGCCTCAAATGCCTGTATGTATTGTTGTTCTTCCTTGTTTTGAACAAGATCCTTGAGAGAGTTTATAATCGGGTGTGGAGTAAGCCAAAAGGATCGATGCCATGGCCCAAGACCCCAACTAGCTACTTCTCGCCGTAGTTTATCACGAAGCTCTCGTTTTTTTTCTGGAATCTCATAAGAAAGAATTCTCCATTTGCCGTCCCATTTTTCCTGTGTAAATCGAAAAACAGGATAGGTGAGAACAATGTCATAAAAGCCTTTTGCAGTAAGTTTGTATGTCTGATTATCAGAATCAGGGAGTTTGTCAATCATTTCGTCCTTTACCAGTTGTGAAAGTGTAGAAATTGTTTTTCTGTTTAACGTAAGGTCAAAAGAAGCACATACATTAGCAGTAAGCGATACATTTCTAAAGGAATCATCTGACATGAGAAGCATGGTCATTAATATTTTCGTTCGTCTATCTTTGATTCCCATGATGACAAATTAACAGAAAAAATAACGCTTGTCAATAGTCAATATATATAGAGCTTTATAATAATATAAAAAAAATAATTAAAGCACTCATCAAATGTAATTGCTAAAAATAATCCAATAAGAATAAGAACGTATCAAAAGTATAATATACAATCTTCAACACAATCACTCTCTGACGTGTGAAGTATTGTTATTATGAATTTGAAGGTATATGTACTATAAAAAATATTAAATGCATAAAAAAATCTTCAAAAATCAACAATAATTGTATAAGGTATATTACTAAAAAAATATATTTTTATATTATGAAAAATAAGACTTTAATAAAGCCTTATATTATAATGCGGTAATAAAATTCAATATAAGTATTATGAAATATAAGATAATAAATTTCAAAATAATAATATTGACACATATATTTTTATGATCATTATTGAAGATTATGGAATATCGTTCATGAACGATTGAGCGATATTCCTTTTTTAGGGCTTTAATACAATATTTATTGTAAATTAACATGCACAATTAAGTAATCTTTCTTCATTATTTCTCTCTTTATTTTATTGGTTCTTTCATTATAATAAATAGTATGAAAAACACTTTGTTTTCTCAATCTGTAATAGAAGAGTATTTTCATAAAATTGATACAGCAACATCTTTACAACAGCTGCATGATTTTTTTTCAAGCTCAAAAGAATGGTTGGATTGGTTGAAATTCCACAAAAAGATTGAATATGATTCATACAATAAATCAAAAAAAATGTTGATCCAACATATTGAAAAGCGTTCTGAGATGCTGCGAATCATGTCAACAGCAAAATCAGCGATACCGTTTTGGCGTTATTTTCTTATTGGTTTTTTTATACTGGTTTGTATTATTTTATTATTCAACACAAGTATGTGGTTTGATCGTTTTGTATTTCATGCGGATCTACCACAAAATCCGAGTTCAGGGAAAATGGTGCTTCCATTTAGAGGTATATTAAAAGACGCCGATGGGATCGCTATTGATACAAAAAAAGATGTATATTTTGCTATTTATAATACTCCGTATGAAGGTTCGGTTCTTTATTCAGGCTTTTGTGTGGGCGAAAACGGCATTGTACCTGAGTACAATGGAGTTTTTACTGTCACCCTTGGCACGGACTGTGGTATGAAGCCAATCCCTGAAGAAATTTTTGATAATAATGCTTCGTTGTATCTTGGTGTACGAATTGATGAAGCAGAAGAAATAGCCCCGCGTTACAAAATATCTACGTCTGGATATTCTCAAGACACTGCGCTTCTTGGGGGCTTGCCGCCTGGCACAATCAACACAAGTATTCCGTTTATTGACGAGCGGGGATCTATAGTCATTGATGCAGAATCACCTCGCATACAGTCAACATCGGGTATTTTTTCACTTGAAGGGCAAACGCTCTCATTGCAAACAAGTGAAAATACGCCGGGAAATATATTATTCCAACCGGGAATTGGTGGAAATACTGTAGTGACCTCAGGCAACCTTGGTTTGGGCGATCTCACGCCAAAAACACGGTTGTCAGTCGTTGGAATAGAGCCATACTCTGCGATTGCAACGCTCAAGAATCTTGCAACAGTTGATGAGCCCGAAACATCTGTTCTCAATCTAGCACTTGCAACAAGTACCGATGGATCAAATGCTACATACGTGAATTTTTATTCACATGCAACAAATGATGAACTCGGAGACCTTGTCGGCTCAATACGACTGAATAACAACGCGGTTGTATATAAAACCTCGGCAGCAGATATTGCTGAGTATTTTCAGGTATATGAACAAGGACCGTTTTTGCCTGGCACTGTTATGACAATATCTGGAAAAGGCATTCATCGTGGAGTTGCCGGTGAACCAGTTGTGGGAGTAGTGACAAACTCTGCAGGATATGTTGGCAATATGACCAGCAAAGAAGATCATGTGCTTATTGGATTGGTTGGTCAAATTAAAGTGTTTGTTTCCACAGTATACGGTGTCATTCATACAGGAGATCGAGTAGGTACAAGCAACATGAAGGGATATGCTGCAAAAATGATAGATGACTCTGGAATAGTCGGACATGCACTTGAAGATATGGATACACAGTCTAAGGCATTTTCCAATAATCGATGTCCGCAAGAGTCGAGGAATATGCGTGATGATTCTGGAAATAGAATTTCCTGCGGTAAAATCCTTATCCTGTTGGAATAACCAATAGTTGTGAGAAAAAATACCGTTGACAACTCGGGCGTTAGTATCTAAAATCAATAAATATGAGTAATCAATCTAAAATCTTAAACACCATTATCCAATATTTTGTTTATGTATTAGTATTTTTGTTTCCTTTATTCTTTCTCCCAATCACCCGCGACTTCTTGATTTACAGTAAATTTTATTTTCTTTCATTTGTTTTATTTATTGTATTATTGCTTTCTCTTGGTAAGTTTTTATTAACACGGAAATTCACGTGGGTACATAATCTTGCGACGCAATCATTAATTCTGATCGTTTTGTCATACATTCTTTCAATAGTATTGATGTCGCCAAATAAACTTCAGGCAATATATAACCCTCAGTATGGATTGGTTTTAGTAATGTCAATGGTACTTCTGTATTTTTATGCCTCACATGTATTTATAAAAGCAAAGATATCGCCAATTCTTCCCATTGCTGTTTCTGGGGTATTGGTTTCAGTATTTGCACTTATTGTTATGGTTGATCCATTCCAGAGTGCAGATATTCCGGCATATTGGTCTTTTCTTTCAAATACTACATTTAATACCATTGGCTCAAGCGTGCATTTTATTGCATTTTTACTATTTGTTCTTATCGGCTCGACTTTATACATGTGGAGAACATATACAAGATCAAAAGTTGTTGATGATAACAATCGAATTATGTTGATCATTCTTGGTGTCATTGTTCTTTTTACACTCCTTGCGTTGATATTCCATGTTTTTATACTGTCACAGCAGATACTCAGCGATGGAATGCAGATAATCCTTCCTCCATTTTCATTATCATGGTATGCGGCTGTTGAGGTATTAAAAAATCCTATGACCGCGATATTTGGTGTCGGCGTTGATAATTTTTCATCATTATTCACACAGGTTCGAACAGTCAATTACAATCTTTCAGATTTATGGCAGATAAACTCATTTAATACTTCTCGTTCAACACTTCTTCATGTTTTGACTGAGCAGGGAATTCTTGGAATCATTGGATATTGTTTGCTTATCTCCCTATTTTTGAAAAATCTTAAAAACGTCAAGCTTGAAACTGCAGGAATGTTTTTGACATCTCTGGCGATCATGCTTATTCTTCCACCATCTGCGATCACTTTTTTCCTATTCTTTATCGCGCTTGCGATGATGGCCGCAGATATTCACAAAAGGAAAGAACACGAAGAGTATATTATTGACCTTTCATCTCTTACTCCAATTTTTATTGGAATGATTGTCATTATCATGCTTGTGCTTGGAGGAACAGTGTACTTTATGGGACGGCATTTCATGGCAGAGTATTACTTCAAAAGATCGCTTGATGCAATCGCAGACAACAGTTTGCAAAGATTGTACGAAAATCAGGCACGCGCTTTACAATTCAATAATAACAATGAAGAATTTCATCAACAGTTTGCGCAGACCAATCTTCTGGTTGCAAACAATCTTGCAGCAGTAGACCCCAAAACCCTGACTGATCAAGACAGACAAACGATTGCCCAAGCTATTCAGGCCGCGATCGTAGAAGCAAAAGCAGCAACAGCTTTAAATCCTCAAAAAGTGACCAACTGGCAGACGCTTGCAGGAGTGTATAGACAGATCGTCAATGTTGCAGAAAATGCACCGGTATGGGCAGTATCAGCATACCAGCAGTCGATCGTACTTGATCCCCGAAACCCGCTTCTTCGACTTGATCTCGGAGGAATATATTATCTATTTGAAAATTTTGATGAAGCACAAAAGTTGTTTGAACAGGCTGTATCTTTGAAGCCTGACTGGGCAAATGCTCATTATAACCTTGCGTGGACATACTATAAAAAAGGTATATTTGGCTCTGCAGTAGACCAGATGCAGATTGTGGTCGGACTTCTTGATGCGGCAACACAGCCTGAAGATTACAAAGCTGCACAGAAAAATCTTGATGATTTCAAGAAGACCTATCAGACTGAACTTGAAAAGCTTCAACAGCAACAGGCAGCCCAAGGCGGCACTCCACAAGGGACTGCGCCTGCTGCACCGAGCGAGTTGAATTTACCATCGCCTCCAGCAACACAGTTAGATCAGAAGATCGAGCTTCCAGAAGATGCATCGCCAGGGGCAAATGTACAATAAAAGATGATGGCATGAGGTGGGTAATGATATGAAATATAGTATATTTTATAGAGTTATTATATTAAGAAAATATTCCTAGGAATTAACCCAAACTCTAGAAATTCGATATATTATTTTCCTGCTATAAAAGCACCTATGAGGAGATGCCTCTGTTTTTCTTCAGATCTTTCATATATTTCTTGTTTAAGAACCTATAATAACGCATGGTGTGAATCCGGGAGTCGAGAAGCTTGATCGAAATCATTTCTACTGTTTTGTGTTTCCTCCTTAGGTCGCATCCATCAATAAGTTGATTCATATATGTATGCGACACAAAGAGCCGTAACCATCAATATCTATCAGGTTATTGATGGACGAGCTCTTAGAGCTTGTCCATCACAACTCCTGACTTATCATCCTTTAGGGATGAAATGGACGGGAATAGCCGTTCAATATAAAGAAGAGAAATAACAGAATGTCCACGCGCGTTGAATAATGAACTCATAAAAAAATTGCCTTTCCTTATAATCTATTCCTAAGTTATTGTACACAATATATATACAAAAAACTATGAATGATTACATTTATCTCTTGACAAGGAGCCTAAAATCTGTAACTATAGTAATTGGGGACAATTCCTAGGTTTAGATATGGGAAAGACAAAAAAATTACTCTCAATTGGGGCCGCTGCAAAAATCATTGGTGTCTCTATCGATACCTTACGTAATTGGGACGAATCAGGCACCTTTCCCTCTATCCGTGAAGATGGCAAGATACGCCGTTATGATCAGAAACAGGTTTATATACGAGCACGTGCACGACTCGACCGAGGGCAAAAAAATGGGCTCATCCTTCCACAAAAAACAAAGGGACAGGGATTTATTGTTCCACCACCCATTATCGCACCTCTCATATCGGGCGATGATACGTACCCTACTCATTCTCCTGAGAGTAAAAAGTCGACATACGAGATGATAAAAAATATTGCAGAGAGTCATTTTTTTCAAAACAAATCATATCGCTACCTTTCTTTGATCACTGCCGGTTCTCTCGCTATGCTTATTGTCCTTGTCGGCGTAGTGGGGATGGTGAAAAAGCCGGGAGTGAGTGATAAGATCCAATATCTTGGTGCGACGGACAATCGGATGTCTGAGCTTGAAAAACGATTGAGCGAACTTGAAACTTCGTTTACTCAACCAATTGACAGCGAAACAATTCAAAATTTGCCAATTCCCGGACACAATTTGATTCGCAACTCTTCATTTGAGGCCGGCAACGGCGTTGCACCAAGACAATGGCATTATCAATTGGAGTCTGATACGAGCAACACTTTTCGCTCAGATGAAGGGATTCATTCAGGGAAAGCAGGCTTGAAGATTATCGGAGGCGGGGATGGGAGATATGGGATATCCCAGCCAACAGCAAAAACAAAACCCGGAAGCACCTACACACTTTCTGCATATGTCAAACAAACAAATCTATCTCAACCTGCGAGAATCATGGTCGGGTTTTGGGATGAGTATGGCAACAAACGAGGAAAGCAGGTAGCATATACGCTATCGGGAACGCGTGATTGGTATCGGATAAATATGACGGTGACCACACCGGGACTTGTCACAGACCTAGTAAACTGGTTTCCGTTAATCGAAATTGATGGTCTCAAGAGCGGTCAGGTGTACGTGGATGATGTTATGCTGGAGGAGAGCAGCATCTTGAATCAATATGAGTCTGATCTTGGCGATCCTTCAGGTACTCACATCGGACTTGGGGATGGAGGAGTTCTTGCAGATCCAGACGGAAATTATTTCCAGC
>LBTJ01000018.1 GCA_000990445.1 Candidatus Roizmanbacteria bacterium GW2011_GWA2_37_7 | reverse complement strand
AATCATTGCAGCATTATCAAAATTGAGATATTTGTATGAGGGAAACAAAACGAAACCACTCGTTTCGCGTACAGTTTTTCTCATCAAGTATCTCAGCCGATTATTCACTGCCACACCTCCACCAACCAAAATATGTTTGATTCCAGTCTGCTTCATGGCTTTCATTGTTTTTTTTATCAATGTCTGAAAAACTGCCTCCTGAAAACTGCTCGCAAGATGACCAAGATTATTATTTTTTTCATTCTCGGACATTGCTCGGACTTTATAAAGAAATGACGTCTTTAATCCTGAAAATGAAAACTCAAAATTTCCTGATCTAAGCATTGGTTTCGGAAAATGATACGTGTCAGTATTCCCCACCTCTTTTGCTAAATGCTCTAAAATTGGTCCGCCAGGATATCCAAAGCCCAAAATTCGAGCCGCTTTATCAAGAGCCTCGCCTGCTGCATCATCCCGTGTTTCTCCAAGAATTTCATACGAGAGATCATCTTTGAATACAATAAGTTCTGTATGTCCACCAGATACAAGAAGTCCAATGTATGGGAAAATTAACTTTCGCTTTGGATTGCCTTTGCTGTTTTGGACAAAGGGTGAATAGAGATGTCCTTCCATATGATTTACTGCTACAATTGGTTTATTGTACGTTTTGGAAAGTTCTTTCGCTTTCCTGATACCTACTTCAAGTGCGATTGCAAGTCCCGGACCATATGTCACTGCAAAAGCATCAATATTTTGAATTTTAGACTTTGAATTTTTAACTGCTTTGTCAACGACAAAATCAATACGTTCTTCATGTGCGCGCTTGGCAATTGATGGAACTACGCCACCCCATTTTTCATGCATCAAGATCTGCGAATACTCAACATGCGACAAGACCCTTTTCCCCGAAACAACAGCGACAGATGTCTCATCACAAGAGGTGTCTATTGAGAGAATTATTTTTTCGTTTTGTTGTTCCATAGTACTATAGTGATCATATGGACGGCACATTACACGGCCATACTTTCGTTCTTAATTGGAAACATAAATTTGTCGTTTTTTTTCACCATCATATTTAATCTCAACAAAGACTATGCCAGCTTTTTTTTGAAATGATTGAAGAATTCTTCCCAGTCTCTCTCCCCACTCCACCACCATCACATTTCCAGTTTTCAAAAAATCCTCAAGTCCCAGCTGTTCAAACTCTTCATCATCATCAATGCTGTACAAGTCTGCATGAATAAATGTATCAAAGTTATGAGCTTTTATTTTGTATTCATAGTACACAACAAATGTTGGTGAAATAATATTCGTAATACCAAAGTACTCTGCAATACCCCGTGTCATCTCAGTTTTCCCTGAGCCAAGATCTCCTTTGAGAATAATAATGATCGGTTTATTTTGTTTTTGTTTTAGGATTTTATCAATCAAATAACATCCTATCTTACGTGTTTCTACAGGTGAATGGGATAAATATTTATTGCGTTTTTCAACGACTATGTCGCCTTTTCGAAGTATTCGAACCTTACTTTCTGACAGATCAATCACGGTCGATGGCTTATTTCTTGGGAGTTTTCCCGCATCAACAATCAAATCTATAAGATCTTTTTTTGACTTCGGCAGCTGGCTCATCAACGACGAAACCGAGTAATATGGGTGTTTCCCTCCGAGATTTGCTGATGTTGCAGTGATCGGTGCATCAAATATTTGAACAAGTTTCAAGATAGGGAGAAAATTGGGAATACGGATTCCAAGCGTTCCTTTTTCAGACTCAAGCAGTGGATCTACCGTATGTTTTGAAGGTAGGACAACAGTAAAGGGACCCGGCAAAAGACTGGCGAGCATTGGGCGCTGTTTTGTGTGTATTTTGACGTGGTCTGCTGCATGTGACAAATCCTGAATGAAAATTGATATCGCTTTTCCTGGCGCTCTATTTTTAAACTGGATCAATTTTTGAACAGCCTCTCTTTTCGTTGCATCAGTAAGGAGTCCATAAACCGTGTCTGATGGAAAAACCACCAAACCTCCGCCTCTGAGTATGCGTGCCGTATCTTTAAGAACTGCATCGATATTTTGGGTCACTAACTTTATTAATCTTGTCATAAAGAGCTATATTATATAATACTTCACAGTCTTTTTAACTGCATAGCTTTCCCGACACCTCATGCAATCAAGAACTGTTTATGTTAGAATGCGGTATGAAAAAGCAGAGTTTACAAAACAAAAAGAAAAATAAAATCAAAGAATTTCGCATTAATTTTGATATTAAAACAGTTTTTATCGTCATTTTTGCAGTATTTTTTTTGTACACACTGTTTGGACCAATCATTAACGAATCAGTAAACAACTCATCTGAGGTACCGTTGACGAAAATTCTTCAGGATATCAAAGCAGGAAAAGTTGAAAAAGTACTTATTGAGGATAATAAAGTAACTGCTACATACTCAAATGACAAGCAACTTGTTACACGCAAAGAGTCCCGTGACAGTTTTCGACAAATACTCAATGACGCTGAAATTTCGCTTGATCGGGTAATTATCGAGACAAAAGATTCGACAATGATGGTTGAAATCCTCCGTCTTGCCTCAAGCATCATTCCAGCAATCCTGTTGTTTGCATTTTTCTGGTTTGTCATACGACAAGCACGCGGAGCGCAGGACTCTGTTTTTTCATTCGGGCAGTCAAGGGCAAAACGTTTCAATAAGCAAACATCAAAAATCACTTTCAAAGATGTCGCAGGAGTTGAAGAAGCAAAAAATGAACTTGAGGAGATTGTCGACTTTTTGAAACATCCTGAAAAATATCAAAAACTTGGTGCGCGCGCTCCAAAAGGAGTAATGCTTGTTGGGCCTGCGGGCACCGGCAAAACACTCCTCGCAAAAGCAATTGCAGGAGAGGCAAATGTTCCATTTTACTCAATTGCTGGATCTGAGTTTATGGAAATGCTGGTTGGCATCGGTGCTGCACGAGTACGAGACCTTTTTAACAATGCAAAACAAAACTCTCCCTCTATTATTTTTATTGATGAAATTGATGCCATAGGGCGGGCGCGTTCCCGAGGAGTGATGCCAGCTCATGATGAACGTGAACAGACTCTCAATCAGATTTTGGTCGAGATGGATGGCTTTACACCAAATGAACATGTGATTGTCATTGCTGCAACAAACAGAGGTGATTTACTTGACCCAGCTTTGCTTCGCCCGGGCCGATTTGATCGACGGGTCATGATCGATTATCCAGATGTTGAAGGCCGGGAATCAATCATAAAAATTCATTCACGAAATAAACCGTTTGCAGATGATGTCAGGTGGGACCGAATTGCCAAACGAACCGTCGGCTTTTCAGGAGCTGATATCGAAAATATGTTGAACGAAGCAGCAATCAGTGCCGCACGCAATAATAGAACAGCAATAACCATGGAAGATATTGAAGAAGCTGCTACCAAAGTCAAACTTGGGCCAGAGAAAAAAAGGCTTCAGACTGATCTTGACCGAAAAATAACTGCATATCATGAAGCGGGGCATGCAATTGCTTCCCATTTCCTCAAGCATACTGATCCTGTTCATCGTATCTCAATTGTTTCACGCGGTATGGCTCTTGGATATACGCTCATCCCGCCAGAACGAGACAAACTTCATACATCCCTTACTCAGTTGCTCGAACGACTTACAGTCATGATGGGAGGGCGTGCAGCTGAGGAAGTTGTGTTTAAGGAAATAACAACCGGTGCTGCAAATGATTTTGATCAAGCAACAAATATTGCACGACTGATGGTTACTGATTTTGGTATGAGTAGGCTTGGACCAATCAATTTTGGTCCAACACGCGACATCACAGAATGGGGTTCAGAGCTCTGGGAACAAAACAGTATTTCTCAAAAAATGCTGGCAAAAATCGACCTTGAAATTAACGAAATTCTAAAAACTGCATATTCGAAAGCTCTTCAGATCGTCAAAATAAATCGGAAAGCCCTTGACGCAGTTGCTGCGAAGCTCGTAGAGCAGGAAAGTATGGATCAGGACCAGTTTGAAAAAATTGTCGGAGTTAAAAACAAAATGAGTGAGTCGGCTGCGAGAAAAAAAACCAAACAAACAAAAGCATCTTCATAAGATATACTTTTTATTACTATGAAAACATTACTTCTTATCGATGGTCATGCCATGATTCATCGTGCTTTTCATGCACTTCCGTCAACACTTAGCACAAAAAGCGGTGAACCTACCGGTGCAATCTATGGATTTTTTTTAATGCTTCAGAAGGTCATTGGGGATTTTCGGCCTACCCATATCGTTGTTGCATTTGATACGCCAAAACCCACATTTCGTAAAAAACTATTCAAAGAGTATCAGGCAAAGCGTCCTGCCATGGATGTCACTCTTCGGCCACAAATTCCATGCATCAAAGAACTTCTTGATCAGGGAGGAATAAAACGAATAGAAATGCCGGGATTTGAAGCTGATGATGTGATTGGAACGCTTGCAGAAAAAAATAAAATCAATTTCGACCGTGTACTTATTTTGACCGGAGACCGTGATCTTTTGCAATTAACAGATAAAAATGTATTTTTAATAGCCCCAAAACGAGGAGTAACCAACTTTGATTTATTTACCCCGCATGAAGTTGAAGATAAGTTTGGGGTAACGCCCGAACATATTCCAGATTATAAAGCCCTTGCAGGAGATTCATCCGACAACTACAACACTGCAAAAGGTATTGGACCAAAAACAGCACGCGCACTTTTGACAGATCATAAAACAATTGAGGATCTTCTTGATCATGTAGCAACAATAGAAAATCAACGATGGCGATCAATCCTCATAGAGTATGAAGACAAGATCAGGCTTTTTAAAAAAATCGCTACGATCCTTCGTGACCTTGACATCAATGAACCAGAGTCTCAACTCAAGTTTGAAGGGTTTGCTCATGAACTGAAAAATGGCCTGAAAAAATTCGAACTCTTCTCTCTCATAAATAAACTGTTTAACCAACCCAATGACCAACAAAAGCAACCATCAAAAAAACCTGAAAACACACAACAAATCAATTTATTTTAACAATTCTATTTCTAAAACAACTGTTTACTTTATATTTTTAACTTTTGTCAATGATCGCACCTGATACACAACAAAATTTGTTTTATACTATTTATTTTTTAGTTACTCATAATGCGCTTGTAATCCTTTACAGTAGTGCGATATTTTTTGTAACAGCTCATGCATTATGGCGACCACGACGTGGGAAAATCCTTTTGCTTTGGGGATTTATTATTTTACTTTTTGCATTTGAGTATGATAAACATATTCTTGAGCCTTTGCAAAAGCAAACGATAGAATCTCTCATCACACAGCGGGAAAGTGTGAGAATTGAGTATTACATAACGAAATTTTTAACAAGGGTAGTCCCGTTTGGACTACCTGTATTTGGATGGATGCTTGTTGCCATAGGAATATTTTTTGATAGGATATCTGTATTCATATGTTCAGTATCCAAACGTAACCATTAATAAAAATATTTATATATGGACTTCAAAGCAGTGCAAAAACGGGCAGAAAAAAATATTCTTAGAAGTAATATCGATTTCAAACTCAATACAACAAGGGAAAAAGCCATCCTTGCCCACGCAGTCAAACTCAATGAAGAAGTTGGAGAGCTGTGCAACGATATTCTTTCTATTCTCAAATTGCAAAGAACATCTAAACTGGAACGGTTTGAAAAGAAGAATATCTATGAAGAATTTGCAGATGTGCTTATTACTGTTTTACAGCTTGCCTCAATTGCGCGTGTTGATATGGAACGTGCGACACGAGATAAACTAAAAAAGATCGAAGAACGGTATAAAAAAGAGAAATGAATGGAGTTTTAAGTTTTTAAATTTTATATATGTGTGGAATATTCGGATATCTTGGAAATAACCAGCATGCAGGTGCTTTGATTCTCGATGGACTTAAAGCCCTTGAATACCGAGGATATGATTCCTGGGGCGTTGCAATAAAAAAAGCGGACGGAACAGTATTTATAGAAAAACATACCGGAAAAATTGGAAATGCATCTCTTCCGGTATTTCAATCACATATCGGTATTGGACACACACGCTGGGCAACACATGGTGGAGTAACAAATAAAAACGCTCATCCTCATGTTGATTGTTCAAAAAAAATTGCAATTGTACACAATGGAATTGTAGAAAACTTTAAACCCCTCAAATCACATTTGATTCAAAAAAAACACATATTTACATCTGAAACAGATTCTGAAGTGATCGCACATTTGATCGAAGAAATTCATACAACCGAGCCTGATCTTGTAAAAGTCATGCAGCGCCTTCGATCAAAAATCCATGGTATGAATGCGATCATAGCATTTTTTCCTGAGTATGAATCATTTTATATTATCAAAAATGGATCTCCTATTGTTGTTGGCGTGGGGAATAAGGAGTTTTTTATTGCATCTGATACATCTGCTATCATTCCGCACACCAAGCGCATTTATTTTCTTGAAGATGAAGAGATGCTAGAACTCACTAAATCAGGAATACGGCTTTATAACAATACAGGAATGAAAAAAAAAATTTCGTACTCAACTATCACATATTCAGCAGAATCAGCGCAAAAAGGCTCATACGACCACTTCATGTTAAAAGAAATATCAGAACAACCGCAGATTCTTAAAAACATTATTGACACAAAAAAGAGAGAAATTATACAAGCTGCACAAATAATAAAAAAAGCTTATGGAACATATTTGATTGGCTGCGGAACAGCATCGTACGCATGCCTTGCCGGCACATATTTATTTTCAAAGATCGCACATCGCCATATCAATTTTGCAATTAGTTCTGAGTTTTCATATCTTGTTGATTTTTTGAAAGACAGTTCGCTTGTGTTTGCTCTTTCTCAATCAGGCGAAACTATTGACACGATCTCAAGCGTCAAAAAGGCAAAAGAAAAAAATGCAAAACTTCTTTCCCTTACCAACTCTCGAGGCTCAACACTGTATCGGATGTCTGATTATAATCTATTACTTCATGCTGGGCCAGAAAAAGCCGTTGCATCAACAAAAGCATATACAGCAAAAATTGCATTTCTATATCTAATTGCCCATAAGATCGCAAAAACATATAGTCTTGGAGAGAAAAATTTGACAAAAGCTATTGATGAAGTGACAGAAATTATTTTTCATAAATCGAAAATTCAAAGCTTGAGTTCAAAAATCAAGGACCATCAAAGTATCTTTATTCTTGGTCGAGGCGTTTCATATGCTGCGGCACTTGAATCGGCTCTAAAAATCAAAGAAGTATCGTATATTCATGCCGAAGGATTTGCAGCAGGAGAACTGAAACATGGAGTGATCGCTCTTATAGAAAAAGATACTCCGGTGATTTTGTTCAATCCTGAAGATGAAACATATGACGATACTTTATCAGCGGCTCACGAAGTGAAAGCCAGAGGAGCACATGTGATCGGAGTTTCCAGTCGAAATGATGACGTGTATGACACCTATATTGAGGTCAAAAACTGTGGTGATGCAACAATCATCCCAAATGTCGTAATCGCTCAACTTCTGGGATACTACCTTTCATTATCAAAAGGGCATGATCCTGATAAACCACGAAATTTAGCAAAAAGCGTGACCGTGAAATGATTACTCCTCCAACATTTTCAAAAGTTTATCAAAATATTTTACAGCATTTTTTTTAATATCAAAGTACTGTGGATGCTTAAGGAGATATTTTGCAGTTCCACCCATTTCATATGAAAAAATCTCTTTGTCAACTTTTCCATGCACAAGCAAATGGAGAGTAGCTAATGTATATTTGCTAAGTACACGAAATCTGCCTTCAGACTGAAATCTTCGAAACGAAAAAAATACGGGATTGTCAGGCATCAGTTTAGCCTTTACGCCTTGTTTTCGAGCACGTTGGATTATCTCATGGTCTTCATATACAAACACATCTTCATCATACCCGCCCAGATGATAAAAATAATATCTTTGAAATACAGCTCCAGGACCATATGCAAACGGTTTTGCAGTCATATGGCTTGCATCAGTAAACACTGCCATAACTTTATATAAAAGTTCATCAATGTACTCTGCATCATGGGGTATATGTATAGGAAGATATAAAATAAATCTATGCTTATGAATATAGTGTAAAAGACTTTCAATAAATGCTGACTCTATATGCATATCAGCATCTAAAAACAATAAAAACTCACCTTTTGCATGACGTGCGCCAAGATTTCGCTGATACGCAAGATGGCGTTTGTCTGACTCGATAACTCGAATATCCATTCCATCGTCAAACTCATGAGCTTTATCACAGGTTTTGTCATCTGAGTAAGCATCAACAATAACCACTTCAAAATCTTTGTTCTTTTGTTTTTGAAGATCTTTCAGAAGTTTCGGAAGATGTTTCTCCTCATTTAATGTGGGGATGATAACCGATACTTTCTTACTCATGCTTGTATTATATCAATATAAACTGTAAATGATAATAAATTTATAAGCTGTTATAATAATCCAATGTCTATATTGAAGGTGACAAATCTCACAAAAACATTTGGATCAGGAAAAAAGGCGTTTACTGCGGTAGACAATATTTCTTTTGGTCTGAAGGAAGGGGAGATTTTGGGCCTTTTAGGCCCCAATGGTGCAGGAAAAACAACAACAATACAAATGCTTCTTGGCGTATTAACGCCAACTTTTGGAGAGATATCTTTTTTCGGAAAGCTATTTGAAAAGCATCGTGAAGAGATATTAGAGAAAGTAAATTTTTCATCAACGTATACAAATTTACCCTGGCATCTAACCGCCCGAGAGAACCTCATATATACATCCTACCTATACGATATACCTGATCGTGATAAAAGAGTAAATGAGATGATCGTGCAATTTCGACTTGAGAAGCTGAAAAATCAAGCATTAAATGATTTATCAGCAGGTCAACTCACTCGAGTAAATTTGGCAAAAGCATTTATAAATAAACCTCAAGTGTTGCTGCTTGATGAACCCACTGCTAGTTTGGATCCTGAAACAGCTCATTTTATTCGAGAATACATTTTGGACCAACGAACCGAGCAAAATATTTCAATCATCTTTACGTCACATAATATGTATGAGGTTGAAGATATTTGTGACCGTGTTTTGATAATAAAAGAAGGGAAAATACTCGCAGATGATATCCCTTCCAATCTTTCCAAAACTATTAAAACCTCAACTGTATCGTTTTATTTTGATGATGCGAATCAGGAATCTTTCATAGACTACTGTATTGAAAAAGACATACTTCACAATCTCATTCGCAAAAATATTTCTGTGCAAATCCCAGAAAGAGATATTCCCAAATTTCTTGGAGGAATGATTAAGCGCAATATTCATTTTATAGAAATTTCCATTGATAAACCTACGCTCCATGATTACTTTATCCAGATGGCAAGCGAAGATGGGAAAGATGAGAATAATAGATTGGAGACCATAATATGAAGCTACATAGAGTATACGCCATTATTCTCCGACATTTTTTTCTTCTCCGAAGAAGTTATGAGCATATGATGCACCTTTTTTACTGGGTCTCTTTGGATCTCGTACTTTGGGGTATAACGAGTACTTATTTTCAAAATATTTCTGGGACCTCACAAAATTTAGTTTTTATGATTATTTCTGGGGTACTTTTTTGGAATATTGTTCAGAGAACTCAACTGGAGATAAATATTGGGGTTTTAGAAGAGCTTTGGAACAAAAATTTAGTAAATTTGTTTGTATCTCCTTTAAAAATTAAGGAGTTGACTACAGCATTAACGCTCATGGGATTTGTTAAAGCGACAATCAGCCTGATAGTTGGTTCAATCGTGGCCTTTATATTATACAAAACAAATATTTCTATATACTCATATCATATATTGGCGTTTATTGCTCTTCTTATGTTGACTGGAGTCTGGGTTGGATTTTTTATTAGTAGTTTTTTAGTAAGATTTGGAACACGAGCAGAAATAATAGCGTGGTCTTTTGTATGGATATTGACCCCATTTTCAGCAGTTTATTTTCCTCTGAGCGCTCTGCCACAATGGGCGCAATTTATTGCGAAATTCATACCCACAAGCTATATTTTTGAGGAAGCACGAAATCTGCTTTTTAATGGAATTATTGATTATCCTTGATACCCTGCCCGTAATTCACGCAGTCTTTGTTAAAGAATTTCAGAATTGAATTAAGATTTTGGTCATTCCCATCAGTGCAGAAACTTATCCGATTATAATACGTTGGTTGTTGAGTTCT
>LBTJ01000017.1 GCA_000990445.1 Candidatus Roizmanbacteria bacterium GW2011_GWA2_37_7 | reverse complement strand
CAATATTATACCAATCAAAATGCGGTACCATCCAAACAGTATGAGCGAATGATTTTGCAAGTACTTAATAAACCATGTTACTCCAAAATATGCGCTCATAAACGCAACTGCTGTCCCGATCGTAAGCGTCAGTACAAACGTATTGTCCTGCACAATCATCTCTTTCATTTCAATAAAATCAAATGCTGATGCGGCAAAAATTGTCGGAATTGATAGCATAAAAGAATACTTTGCCGATTCATCTCTTCTGTACCCAAGGATCATCATCCCCACAAGCACCGCACCTGCTCGAGAAACTCCAGGAACAACGGCAAGTGCTTGAAAAAGTCCGATCAAAACCGCATCTCTATAGGTTAAAGCATTTATTTCTTTTTGTGTGTGTATTTTATTCCATTTAATCAAGAGTTCAACTATTAAAAAGTTTACCCCAACAATGATAAATACAATAGTTGTGTACTGAATACTTTCAAAAAAAACTCCTTTTATTCTGTCGTAAAGTACATATCCGACAACTGCTGTCGGGATAAATGAGACAATCAGTCGTTTCATTAGGGGAGTATTTTTCAATATTTCTCTCCAATATAAAAATACAACAGCAAGAATTGCACCAGACTGAATAAAGACTTGGAATAATTTTACAAAATCGCTTTGAACAATATTCATCAATCGTGATGTCCAGATGAGATGAAACGTCGAAGAAACAGGGAGAAACTCGGTGACTCCTTCAACTATGCCGAGAATAATGGTTTGAATAAAAGTCATATTCATCAAAAAGAACTATTCAACGATATTAATCGTGTACAGTATAATACATCTATGTCAGGAAAAATCGCTCTTGTTCATGATCATATCCAAGAATTTGGCGGTGCTGAACGTGTGCTTGTCGCGCTTCACAAAATATTTCCTGACGCTCCAGTATATACAGCTTTTTATAACGTTGATGCCCTTGGAATACATGCAAAACATTTTCAAGCTTGGAATATCGTCACATCCTGGGCAGATCGTGTCCCATTTTTTAATATACTTTACTCACCACTTCGATTTCTCGCACCAAAAATTTGGGGATCATTTGATTTGTCAGCATACGATATTGTGATCTCAAGTTCGGGATGGTACATGTGCAAAGGAGTTGTTACACAGACAAAAACTACTCATATATGCTACCTCCACCATCCGCCACGATATCTCTATGGATATGAAACAGCAGTCGAGTGGCAAAAATATTGGCCGGTAAAAATCTATGCTCACATCGTCAACCACTTTTTAAGAATGTGGGATTTTCAATCTTCTCAACGAGTCAATTATTTCATCGCAAACTCGCAGGAAACAAAAAAACGAATTCAAAAATTTTATCGACGAGATGCAGAAGTCATCTATCCTCCAGTTGATATTCCAATAAAACTGAAAAGCTATCAGCTACAAGCTAAAAGCTACTATGTCACAACTTCCCGCCTTGCCAAGGCGAAACATATTGACATCTTGATTCAAGCTGCAAACAAAATTAAGTTTAATCTTAAAATCATAGGCTCGGGACGAGATGAAGAATATCTGAAATCGATTGCCGGACCAACTGTTAAATTCTTGTCTCATATTCCTGATGAAAAGTTTGAAAAAGTGTATATACATGCAAAAGCATTTTTGTTTGCCGCAGTTGATGAGGAATTTGGCATTGCGCCAATTGAGGCTATGGCGTTTGGATTGCCAGTAATTGCATATGCGTCTGGGGGTTTGAGAGAAACAGTACAAAATGGAAAAAACGGATTTCTCTATGACAAGCTCAATGATCATGCTCTAACTCAGTCAATAAAAAAGCTTGAAAAACTTTCAAAGGAAAAATATGAACATATGCGAAAAGAAGCCCGAAAATCTGCAGAAAAATATTCGTTTTCAGTGTTTCAGCAAAAAATATTGATGTTTATTGATCAGCATACAAAAAAACTTTGACATTTTACCTTTAAGTTTTTCATTTTGTCCGCTAGCTGACGGATTGAGATTTTTATTCATACCGTATCGCATCAATCGGTGACAAGTCTGCTGCTTTTTTTGCAGGAAAAACACCGAAGATGATCCCGATCGCAGATGACACGCCAAGTGCAAGAAGCACTGAATTAAGATCAATATAAGCGGGAAAAAATGGCTGAATAAATAATACGATAAGGTAAGATAGCGAAAGACCAGCAATGCCACCGATGAGAGACAGGATCACCGAGGCAACGAGAAACTGAAGTAAGATATCTGATTTCCGTGCTCCAAGAGCCCGCCTGATTCCAATTTCTTTTATTCGCTCTGTAACCGTAACATACATAATATTCATAATTCCGATTCCACCGACAATGAGGGATATTGCTGCTATCGCAACCAGCACCGTGTTAATTATGGAAAATATTGAATTAATCGCAGACAAAAGCTCTTCTTGTTGAATAACAGAAAATTCGTCTTGATCGTATTGTTTTGATAAAACATCTTCAGCTTGTCGAATGACAGCTTTTGTATCTTTATCTGATTTTGCCTGAAGAATTATGGCCATAAATGTCTTATTTGTATTTAATGTATATGCTGTTTTATACGGCATATAGGTAAATGCGTCAAAATCTGGCCCGCCGAATCCACCACCTTTTTTGTTCACCACTCCAATCACCGAATATTTTTGGCCTTCAATTTTTACTGATTGTCCAATAGCTTGTTTGCGCGATAAGAACAAATTTTCCGCAAGATTTGGCCCAATGACAATGACTTTTGAACGCTTACTTACATCTTGTGCAGTAAATAATCGACCATATTCTGCTTTTAAATTCAATGCAATAAATACTCCTTCTGTTGATGCGTAAAGAGTTGATGACTCTTTATTTTTTGCAGCTGTTGCAATAACACTTCTGCTATAAACTGGTATCACTATAGCTACTTCTTTTATTCTGTCGAGTTTCTGTACATCTTTTTCATCAAACTGTATGGACATAAAAGCAGATGAAGTGTTTGAAAAACTCCCATTTTTGAGGATTTGACCAGGAACTACACGAATAAGGTTGCTTCCCAGATCTTTAAACTGCTGTTCAATATATGCGCGTAGTCCCAAGCCAAAAGCCGTCAACAATACTACCGCAAGTACACCAATCAAAATACCAAGTGAAGTCAGAAATGTACGCCCCTTATTGCGAGAAAAATCAAAAAAAGCTGACTTTACAAAATCCATACGTTATACAAGTCCTCCATCAATAATTTGTATTTTTCTTTTGGTTTGCGCTGCAATATCTTGCTCGTGGGTAACAATAAGTACGGTAATATTGTCTTCTTTGTTTAACTGGGTTAATAGTTTCATAATTTCATTTCCGGTTTTGGTATCAAGATTGCCAGTTGGCTCATCTGCAAGAATAAGTGAGGGAGACATGATAAGTGCTCGAGCAATTGCAACACGCTGTTGCTGTCCCCCAGAGATTTTATTTGGATATGAATTGGCTTTTTCAGCAATGCCAAATCGTTCCATGATTTCGCGTGAACGTTTTACCGGATCATACTCGATTTTTTTTCGTGCGTAGGTAGTTGGAAGAAGAATATTTTCCTGTACCGTAAGCTTGTTTATGAGATTGAACTGCTGAAAAACAAACCCGACAAACTCATTCCGAAGAGTCGAAAGTTGATCGTCTGATAGCTCAGCAATATTTTTTCCTTCCACAAGAACCTCTCCTTCTGTTGCCTTATCCAAAAGACCTATGATATGCATGAGGGTTGATTTTCCTGATCCTGAAGGACCGATGAGCGCACTAAACCCCCCCTTTTCTAAGATAAGGGAGATGTCTTTCAATGCGGTAAAAACAACATCATCATCAATCTGATATTTTTTCCAAACATGTTTAAGCTGAATCATTATTCAATTTCATAAATCACATCGCCTTCAATTAACCCATCGCGAATTTCAACCATTCCTCCATATTCCTTTCCGATCGTCACGGGGACTTTTTGTTTCTTTTCATCTATTTTCTTAAAAATATACTGTTTATCATTCTCATCTTGGATATATTCGATAGGGATAGCTATTACATTTGGAATTTCGTGAAGCACAAAATCTACATCTCCGGTCATTCCCAAACGATAGATATTCGTTGAATTTTCATCAATTGTCATTTTAACTTCGTATACAGTACCTGTTTCATTTATTTTTGGGGTAAACGCAATCGAAGATATTTTGCCAACAATTTTTTTATCAGGATACGCATCAAATGTGATCATTCCTTCTTTCCCCTCATTCAGATCAACTACCTCTGTCTGATCTGCTGAAACAGAAAATAAAATTGAACCCGGGTTTATAATTTCATATGTATCGGTGACTGCGGCGTTCATTCCTGGTTCTTTTGCATCAACCATGGTAACGATACCATCAATTGGCGAATATAAATAAGAAAACTCTTTTGCAATCGCTTGCAGCTCAACATCAATAACTGAATTGTCAAGGTCAAACTGAGCATTTTCAAGAGTTCGCTTTGCACGATCTCGAATATCCTCAGAAAGTGCGATTGCAAGCTCATCATTGTCTGTTGTCGTTTGTTCAAAATCCCTTCGTTCCTTTGAATAGGTATTTAAATATTTTTGTAACGTTTTTTGAAGTTGCCGCGGGTCAAGAGATGCAATTCCTTGATATTTTTTCACAGTATCTCCTTCTTGCACTCCAACCCAAGATAATCGACCTCCTGTTTGAAAATGAAGAGAAACTTTTTCCGACGCATCAATTTCACCGGTCAACGATAAAATATCTTCCAATGTGTCTTTTTTGACAGTATATGTAGCGAGAACTTTCTCATGAGTAACAAAATATTTCTTATATACAAAAAATGCAGCACCTAGAACTAAAATAAATACAATAAACCATCTCCATGTTAGGTATTTCTTTAAAAATATTTTTATATTTTGTATTTTTTTCATATAACATTGTAGTAGTTAAAGAAAAGGCCGCCAATCCGAAACAGGTATGATATTCCCCAGCAAAAAATTCCACGCATAAAGATATATTGCAGGCAGAAGAAGATAAAAAACAAATCTAAATTTTTGTGAAGTGAGAGTTTGTTCAAATGCTATACATGCAAACGGCCACATCGGCAGTAAATAACGTGAAAGATCACGGTGTTGGACAAATGTACTGGCAATAAAAAATAATAAAGGAAAGTAGAATAGGCTGCGATACTTACTATCTTTGAGCATAAAGATTGCAAAAAGATATATAAAAAAATAAAGCACAATCTCCTCAAGCCAGACAGTTTGCACCCAGCGCCCAGCATCGTTGAATACCGAGAAAGGATATAATATTGGCACAACGCCACCTGTGTGAAAGAATGCAAAAAAATCATTGTATTGCATCTGATACAATCCAAACACCGCAAGAAGTCCAACCGGGATTAGTCCAATCCAGAGCCATCTAAGATTAAATGATTTCCCTTTTATAAGCCGTTCAAGAAACACAAGTCCATATGCTCCAAAAAGAAGTATTCCCGGTATTTTTGTCATGACAGAACAAGCACCAAGTATTCCGGCCAATAAGTAACGTTTCTTTTCGAAAAAGAATAGCGAACCCAGAACCAGCAAAAGAAATAATGGTTCAGGAGCGCCAACTGATCGGATAACAAAAAATCTCGGCAAAAATAACAATATCACCGTAAGAAACAGGGGATGCTTTGTAAGATTCAAATTTTTAATAAAAAAATAGAAAAATAGTGCCAATAATATTGAAAATATGAGATTCACTCCAATCATCGAGACGAGATAACTCCCAACAAATGGAGCTAATAAAGCAATAAAAAACGGATACAATGGAAGATGTGCAGCGTAATATTCCAGTGGTAATGAAAATTCAAACCTGAGTGCTTCTATGGCTTTTGGTACATACCCAGTCATCGCAGGAATTACATAATATAAACCGTCGTAATTCTGGTAAATAATGTTCATTCCTCCCGTCTTTGAAAATCCAAAATAGGCAAGTGTATTTGTCACAAAAGGAAGATACAGTAATAATACAGAGCCAAGTACAACTGCTATAATAGAAAATAACGTTCGTAATTTCATATTATTATTGTACCACTCCATGTTGAAAAAAAATCTTTTGACTACTGCAGCAGTTTCCCTCATCGGATTGCTATTTTTTTTGAGGTTTTATAAACTGTACGAGTTTGTGACATTTTTAAGTGATCAAGGACGTGACGCAATAATACTTAAAAGGATTATTACCTTTGAGCACTTTCCTGCAATAGGTGCTCCAAGTTCAGTCGGACAAGTATATCTCGGACCTTTTTACTACTATCTTGTAGCTCCGTTTTTAGGTTTATTTAATTTCGATCCGGTCGGACCTGCTGTTGGCGTCGCACTTTTTTCCATAGCTGGAATAATTGCATCATACTTTGCAGTAAAAAAAGAAATATCTTCGGCTGTTGCAATTTTTTTTCTTGCAATTTTGACTTTTTCTGCAACTCTCACAGAATATTCACGGTTTTCATGGAACCCGAATCTATTACCATATTTTAATTTTTTTACTCTCTATTTTTTTTATACACTGCTGGAAAAACCCACAATAAGAAAAGGGGTTATTTTCGGAGCATTGCTTGGGTTTAGCATCCAGCTTCATTATCTTGGATCTTTGCTTATTGTTCCAATTACTCTTTTTCTGATTTGGACACTGGTTAATTTCCGATCTTTTAATAAGTATCTGAAATCAATTGTATCGGCTTTTTTTTCATTTATTCTCGCACTTAGTCCACTCATTATTTTTGATCTTCGTCATGATTTTCTTAACTCACGCCAGTTTTACAAACTTTTTACTGAAGGTGGTTTGTCATCAGGGAGTTCTTATCCAACAAGAATTATTGAAACAGTCCATGGACTTATTCGCCATGGGTTCCAACTTTCTACAACACCTCTCATTTCAATCGTAATATTACTGACAATACTTACTGTTGGAATACTTGTATTTCGAAAAACTAAATCGCAGTTTATTCTTCTCCATGTATTAAACATATTATTGTATATCTTTGGTTTTGCACTGTTGGGAGGAGAGCGTCTTGCGCATTATTATGGACCTGTGGTCATGAGTTTTTATTTCCTCTGTGCATCGTCAATTATTCTAATAAAAAAGTCGTATCTTCAGATCATTCTTGCATCCTCGTTTATAACTTGCTATATAGTAATGAATATTCCAAAAATGTATTATCTTTTTGAAAAAGGGAATAATCAAATCCTAGAAGCCAAAAACATTGCTTTAAGTATTACTAAATACATTAAAAAACAACCTATTCAAACTGTTGCTTTACCAAGTATTGAAAGTGATGGGCATTATCGATATTTTCTTGAGATAGATGGATATAAATTACTACCTCAAGATTCACCAGATCAACCTGAGGAACTCTATGTGATATGCCAAAAAATATGTAATCCAACCGGTGATGGACAATGGCAAATTGCTGCCTTTACCAATAAATTTCTTGATACGCAATGGAACGTTGAGAATGTTACAATATTTAAATTCATTCATAAAAAAATACAAATATGAACATTTCTCTTATCATTCCCTGCTATAACGAGGAGGTAAATATCCAAAAAGGAGTTCTTGATAGAATAGGAAACTACACGAAAAATGACAGCCGATTTGGAGAAGTCATGATTGTTGACGATGGTTCAACAGATAGCTCTATACAAATCATTGAAACAAAATATTTAACGCTTTTTCAAAAATTTCGGTTGATAAAAAATAAACATTTAGGAAAAGCTTTTGCAGTTATTCGCGGAATTCAAGAAGCAAAAGAACCGTACATAATGTTTTCAGATATTGATCTTGCAACCCCGATTGAAGAGGCTGAAAAACTTATTTCTGAAGCTAAAAAAGACTATGACATTGTGATTGGTTCTCGAAGCGGGCAAAGAAAAGGCGCTCCACTCACCCGAAAAATCATGGCTTTAGGAATGATCTTTATACGTCATTATATTATTGGGCTCAATGGAGTTTATGATACACAATGTGGGTTCAAGCTTTTCAAAACAAATGCAGCAAAAAAAATCATTAGCAAACTAAAAGTGTTTAAAGATAAACAAGAAAAACAGGGATCTTCTGTTTCAGCAGGTTTTGACCTTGAGTTTTTATTCTTGGGATCAAAGCTCGGATACTCAATAAAAGAAGTGCCGGTGACATGGCGTCATGTTGAAACTAAAAACGTCACATTTATTAAATCCTCTGTCGAAAGCTTAAAGGACATTTTATTCATCAAATGGTATGACATTCTCAAAAAATATCCTCAGTAATATCATCGCGCCTCTTATATTAATACTTATTTGTGGAGTCATTATTTTCTATAAATTTCCACTGATTCCTCAGAATGTCAGTCTTGATGAGGCAGAATTTATCAGACTCGCACAATCCCTTGAACATTCTTCATATATTCCATACAGTCAACTGGCAACCGGACACGCAACATTGTATTTTTATATTCTTTTGGCATCAATCAAAATATTTGGCGCTACAATATTTGCGGTCCGATTTCCTTCGGCATTTTTTGGGATTATTGACGTGATTCTTTTATATTTTATTTTCAAGTTAGTATTTGAATATCGGAATAAAATGGATGTAACGATTCAGATAGGTCTTTCGTTTGTACTGGCATTTGTCTTTGGCACAATGCGATGGTACTTCAATTTTGCACGCTTTGGATTTGAGGCAACTGCCATTCTTTTTTTTGAATATATTGGACTTATTGGATATTTACTTTATAGAAAATATGGTCATCATAGATATCTCATTCTTACTGGTATTTGTACTGGCCTTGCATTTAACTCGTATACACCTGGACGAATTTTTATCATTCTTCCTGTTGTCATGGTATGTATTGACTTATGGCAACGTTCTTCTATCAAAAAAGAACTCCTTACCAAACTTCTGTATTTGGGAATACCTTTTATAATTATAATTACACCTTTAAGTTTCTACTTCACAAAACACGATGACAATCGGATTTATGAACAATTTTTTTTACAAAATGAACAGCTTTCAGTTCAAGAAAAAGCATCGTATCTTTGGCAAAATATGAAAAGCGTGAGCGGAATGTTTTTCGTAAAAGGAGATATGAATGGTCGACATAACTATCCAGGAAAGCCTATGCTCAATCCATTATTAGGAATGCTGTTTGTTATCGGACTTGTGATAAGTATTTTTAACTGGAAAAAATTCCCCCATAGGTTATTTCTTTTATATTTTGTACTTGGTATTCTCCCTCCTTTACTTACATATCCTTGGGAAAATCCAAACGCACTTCGCGCTGTAACTGCAATACCGGCAATTGTTTTTTTTATTGGTCAAACTTTATGTTTGGTTATGAAATTACCCTTCAAGAAACTGTACATTCTTTATGCGGTATTTTTCATAATCGGACTGTCAGCAATTTATGAAGCGCGAACCTATTTTGTTTTCCAGTCTTTAGTATTTCCTGCGTCATTTGAACTTCATCGCAATCTGCTGCAGCCATATCTTGATGGAAATTACCTGTTTGATCCTGCAAAAATTAATAAATTATGAAAAAGATCCACAAGATACTTACTCATCACTGGCAGATTTCCTTGTACCTACTCATATTTTCGATTCTGTTTTCTATCAAAATTATTCACAATCCACTTCCGTTTTTTGACTGGGATGAATCGATCTATGCGCAAGTCGGGAAAGAAATGACAAATAATGCTACCCTTGTTCCCCTCTGGCAAGGAAAAAGTTGGCTCGATAAACCACCGCTTGTTCCGCTGTTTTACGGACTTGTCATGATTTCAACTTCGTTTATTCAACCTGAAGTGTCAACGCGTCTTGCAACATTGTATCTATCAATTTTAGCTTTGGGGCTTGTTTACATACTATATTTTCGGGTAATCAAAGAACAATGGCTTACAACTTTTGTTGTGATTATTACATCAATAAGTTCTATCTTTCTTCAACGTGCACAAGTATTGAATGTTGATATTTTTCTTCTTATCGGATGGATTGGATATGTGCTGTTTTATCGAAAATTCTGGATCTCACTCATATTTCTATCATGTGCCGTGTATAGCAAATCTCTTATTGGTTTTTATCCTGTGGTGATTATTGGTGTGTACCACCTTTATAGATTGTTTACAAAACAGATTAATTTGAAAGCTTTATTTCAAGAATATACCAAGCTCTTCTTTCATATTCTTATTCTTTCTATTTGGTACTTTGGAATGTATCTTAGATTTGGAAATGATTTTCTCTATCAACATTTTTACGAGAGTCATATCAAAAGAGTCACGTCTTCGATAGAATCACATTTCGGCCAAAGAACATTTTATATTGACCTTTTGTTTATTGAATATGGAAAATATATTTGGTGGTCTGTACTAGGATTTGCCCTACTCATATATCAATGGGCAAGAAAATACTTATCTGATAAAAAGCTTCTTTACGCACTTTTTATAGTTCCGTGGTTTATTTTCTTGAATCTTACAAAGACAAAGATTTTTTGGTATGGCCACCCATATATGCCTCAATTTGCGTTTCTCATGATCTATCCTCTTTGCACCTTAAAAAAAGCACGACTCATCTATATTGCAATAATAATTATTACTGTGACGAACTGAATGTTGTGATTGAACCAGAAGGAAGAGTGGCTTATCAAACGTTGAAAAACATGGATTTGCTCATTTCAACAAGTAGGTGGTGGGGAAATCATCCGTCCATGGTCTATTATTTCCATAAAAAACTCAATTTCATCTACTCATTAGAAAACCTCACATCAAAACTTAACCAAGCAAAACCAAACAATTGTTATTCAATCAACAAAAATGACCCCGAAGGAATCTTGATTATTAATCAATATTCCAATACCGTTTATTATTCTTCCGATCCGTTGATTCTCTATACGATTTCACCCTGAGAACAAACAACTATTGTATACTTTTACCTGTATGTTCTCAATTGAAGAGCTATTTATTTATCTAAAAAAAACTTTCACTAAAAAAGATGTACTTTTGATTGGGGGGATCGTATTATTGTATTTCATCTCTCGCTTAATCAATCTTGATCAATGGCCGATATTTTCAGATGAAGGTATTTATATCCGATGGGCAAAAGTTGCATGGAAAGATGCATCATGGAGGTTTATCTCAATCACCGACGGGAGACAACCGCTTCAGACCTGGGCAACAATCCCTTTTCTCAAAATATTTCCAGATGACATGCTGTTTGCCGGGCGGCTATTCTCTGTCACGACCGGCTTTATAGGACTTACGGGGATGTTTAGTCTTCTTATGTATCTCTGGGGAAAACGAGCTGCAATAATCGGTGCCACATTGTATGTATTTCTCCCCTATTTTGTGTTTTACGATCGTATTGCTTTAGTCGATTCCGCAGTAAATGCCGGCTTTATTTGGATATTGTTTTTTTCTCTTTGGTTGGCGCGAAAGAGAAGACTTGATACGGCTCTTTTTTTGGGATTTATTGGAGGATTTGCCCTCCTCGCAAAATCATCTTCTCGGATGTTTCTCATGCTTGCTGCATTGGCTCCGTTGTTATATCTTGATGAAAAAAAGAAAAAGATGGTCTCATATTCAATAAATTATTTGCTTCTCCTTGGATTTGCTTTTGCAATTAGTTTTTTCTTTTATAATGTCCAACGACTATCTCCGTTTTTTCACTATGTTGCCTTAAAAAATACTACCTTCGTAATGACATTTGATGAATTTCTCAAAACTCCATTTGCATATGTACATAACTTTAAATATATTCCGCTCTATATTGCATGGGAATCGGGATGGTTTATTGTGCCTTTGAGTATCGCTGGCTTATATTTCCTTTTCAAGAATGAAAAACTGTTTGCCTCATATTTATCAATATTTATTGTATTACCCTATATAGCAATATCTTTCTTTGCAAAAATATTATTCCCTCGATATGTATTATTTTACGGATCAATTCTCATCATTACTGCAACATATTTTTTTATCCAAACAAAGTCTGCAAAATTGACCCGAATAATTCTCCTATTGCTCATCGTATCGATGACAATAATCAATTACCCATTATTGTTCAATCCTGCCCGTGCAAGCTTTCCACCAGTTGACCGAGGTCAGTACATTACGGGAGTGACTGCAGTCTGGGGAGTTGAGAATCTCATGAATCTCATGCGTGAAAAATCAAAATTGCGACCTGTGTATATTTTGGCAGAAGGTGATTTTGGACTTGTTGCAGATGTACTTAAAGTCTATATCAAAGAAAAAGATAATATCGAGGTTCGGGGATTATGGCCGCTTGATCAAAGACACCTTATTGAGTATCAAAATGAGCTACTTGAAAATCAGGTATATATCGTATTTTCGCATCGTCAAGAATTTCCTGATGACTGGCCCATGAAATTTGTCCAAAAATATGGTAAGCCTGAAGGTGACAAAGCGCTTTATTTATATGAACTGCTGCCAGTCGCGTCAGAGTTTTCAATAATCTCAAAAAACTAATCAAACCAATTTGTTATGATTGCCTCGAAATCATTATTTTCAAAAATTATTCTATTTTTTGTCATTGTGATTTTTGTATTGATCATTCGGGATTTAAACCCGTTTGATAACAATATATTTATTGGACATGACGAAACACAAGCGGCGCGAATATCAGAGTTTAGTCTTAACCTTAAAAATGGTATTATTCCTCCTCGTATCGCTCCTCATTTTTCATTCAATCTTGGATATCCTATCTTTAATTACTACGCTCCAACTGCATACTGGATTACCTCTCTGATTCATCTAACTGGAATAGAGATACCCCAGTCTCTTGAACTTAGTTTTATCCTTGCTCTCATAACTGCATGCTCTGGAATGTATCTGTTTTTAAAGCATTATTTCGGAAAACTCGCAGGTATGGTCGGTGCGGTATCGTATGTAAGTTCCCCGTTTATTGCAGTGGATATTTTTGTAAGATCAAATCTTTCTGAGATGTGGTTTTTCGCCCTTTTTCCTGTGGTGTTGTACCTCATCACAACATTAAAGAAACAAAATCTTTTTTTCACAGCAGTTATTTTTTCAGCATTGTTTACCTCACATAATATTTTTTCACTCGTGTCAATACCGATAATTATTTTTTATGCTTTCATTGTAAAAGAAAAACGTGCTTTCTTAGCGATTCTTGCCGGGATGCTTCTCAGTAGTTATTTTTGGATTCCAGCTCTTGGTGAGATATCGCAGGTACATGCAACGCAGGTCGCGACACTTACAAAATATTCTGATCATTTTTTGTGTCTGTTGCAGCTTTGGAGCTCTCCTTGGGGATATGGAGGATCAACCGCAGGCTGTATCTCTGATGGAATGTCATTTATGGTTGGAAAAGCTCAGATTCTGTTTGCTGGACTGGGAATACTAATATTTTTGTATAAACTATTTACAAAAAAAAGAGCAAAAATTGATGTAATCGCTCTTGCGGTTGGTGTAATACTTTTCGGAAGCATTTTTCTTACTACTGAATCTTCTGTATTTGTCTGGAATGTGTTTAGTCCAATTCTTTCATTATTTCAGTTTCCATGGAGATTCTTACTTTTTGTAATTTTTGGATTAGCTTTTTTTACATCATATTTCGTAGCTTTTCAAACTCGAATTTTTCGAATAATTTCTGCAACAATTATCATAATCGTTTTCTTTTTCACAAATTATAAATTTTTTGTTGCAAAAAAGCTTAGTCTCGAAACATATACTGCTTCATATCTTTCAAATATATATATTTCTGATACTGCGGCATATAAAGTTACTGAATATCTACCCATCTCTGCTGATTACGATTTCTGGAAAAATCTTGAATCAAATGATATATCTGCGTTTGGATTCAAAAATCCAGTGCAAACGTCACCAAATCAGACATTATCAATAATAAAAAATACTCCATTTGAAAAAATATTTAAGATTAAATCAGATGATTCTATCATTCTTAATCTACATTCCGCGGCATACTGGGATATTCGAATAGATGATAAACAATATATTCCGAAAGATTTAGACAAACTGGGAAGGCCAGTTGTCAAACTCAAACCCGGATTTTATCAAACAATTAAAATCTCATACCAACAAACTCCTCTGGAGCAATTTGCCAATATTCTGACTCTATTGAGCGGTATAATTCTCCTACTCTACTCATATCAGAGATCTTTATGGAAAAAAATCAAAATTCATTAAAGAAAAATTCAATCTTCAGTCTGATGAGCTTGTTTTTTCAAAGTGGATATTCTGCTGTTCTGGGGCTTGTAGCAAATCTTATATTAACAATAGTCCTTGCTCCAGAAATATTTGGCATCTATATACTGACCCTGTCAATCATTTCTTTTTTGAATTATTTTTCCGATATTGGTCTTGCGGCATCACTCGTTCAAAAAAAAGATATTACCAGTGACGATATTCGAACAACGTTTACAGTTCAGCAGATATTGATCGTCACCCTTATAACAATCGGATTTATATTGACGCCGTATGTTCGCTCATTTTATGATCTTCCCTATGAGGCAATATATCTTTACTGGGCTTTACTTATTGCTTTCTTTCTTTCATCTTTGAAAACTATTCCTTCAATCCAACTTGAAAGGCATATTCAGTTTCAAAAAATTGTTTTTGTACAGATCGTTGAAAATACAGTCTTTTATATTTCTGTTTCGTTGCTTGCACTAAATAATATGGGACTTGTGAGCTTTGTGTATGCAGTTCTTATTCGAGCGCTAACCGGAACAATTCTTATCTACTCTATTTCTTTCTGGATGCCAAAGATAGGCATTTCTCGCAAAAGTCTCAAAAAACTTCTTTCATTTGGCATTCCATATCAAACGAATACATTGCTTGCACTTTTTAAAGATGACATGATTATGTTGTTTTTAGGGAAAACTCTCGGACTTGAGGCGCTTGGGTATATTGGCTGGGCAAAGCGCTGGGCAGAAGCACCGATCAGAATAATCATGGATAATGTAAGTCGTATTTTATTTCCTATTTTTTCCCGCATACAATCTGAAAAAGAACGTGTAGCACAACTTCTTGAAAAAATTATCAGGTATCAGACTATGATCCTTGCCCCGACATTTGTTGGAATGGCGCTTCTTATGAATCGTTTTGTCGAACTTGTTCCGAAATATAGCAAATGGGAACCAGCACTTCCAATTTTTTACCTGATTCTCATATCTGCATTTCTCTCCTCGTACTCGTCACCGTTTATCAATCTGTTTAATGCACTGGGCAAAGTAAAAATTTCATTTAAGTTTATGGTTTATTGGACTGCGATGTCATGGATATTGATTCCATTTCTTACTTCCTTGTACGGAATCATCGGATTCCCCATTTCTCTGATTATCCTTTCTCTGACATTTATAGTTATATTATTTGTTGCTAAAAAAAATATCACGTTTGCATTTATACAGCAGATTTATCCGGGAATTGTAGCAAGCACGTTTATGGGTTTAATTGTATATATCGCACTTTACCAGCCAAACTCCTGGATTCAGTTTGGTTTCTCAATTATAACTGGAGCAGTTGCATATGTTCTTATATTGTATGTTGTATTTAAGATCAATATAATGAAAGAGGTTCATTCTTTTTTTAAATATGACTGATATATCTGTACTTATCGTAGCAAAAAACGATACTGATCATCTGTTACAAGCTATTGATTCTGTTGTCCAATGGACAACAGAAGTCATTATTGTTGATATTGGTATTCGGGATGATTTTCTAGAAAAGCTTAAAAAAACAAACGTAAAAATTATTCCACACAATGGAAATATAATGTACGCAGACCAAATTCGAGATAAAATCACCTTATATACATCATCAACATATATACTTTTTTTGGATCCAGATGAGATTTTACCTCCAGCACTACAAAAATATATTCAGAAAAACTATAAAAAATATGATGCCATGGCATTCTCAAGAAAGAATATTATTTTTGACAAATGGATGCAACATGCTCGTTGGTGGCCAGACTACCAAATAAGACTATATAAAAAAGACAAAGGAAATTGGAACCCGAGCATTCATTCGAAACCAAATATAAAGGGAGTTTTACATGAAATACCTGCCCAAGAAACTCTCGCCATTTTGCATTATAACTACAATAATTTGGATCATTATTTCGAAAAAATGATTAGATATGCGAAGTCAGAAGCTGCTGATTATATCCAAAGTAACACACATTTTACTCTAACAAATGCATTATCAAAAGGCATGCAAGAATTTGTTAGTCGTTTTTTTTCAGCTGAAGGATACAAAGATGGAATGCATGGTTTCGTGCTATCATTTTTACAAAGCGTATATTACCCTTTTGTGTATTTTTACTACTGGGAGGGGAAAAAATATTTACCTGTTGAACAGTCTGAAATAACAGTTTCCATTCAGAACTACTATAAAGAATTATTCCTCCAAACATTATATTGGATCTCTCATAAAAAACTGAAACCGTCAATTTCAAAAATAAAATATAAAATTATTACCTTTCTTTCGCGATGAAAATCATCCGATTTATTCAAAAACATTTACTTTTTATTTCTATTATTGCTTTTGGTATCGGTCTACGATTATTTTTTGCATTTTCGTTTAATCATTTATTTGATTATTTCAATATTCTTGTTCTGGCGAAATCAACTGCTGATACAAACAGTTTGCTCGAAGGTTTTTTTGTTCTAAAGAATGCTATTCAGCATGAATCGCAGTTATTTGGGAAAATATATTATCAGGTAATCGCAGTATGGCTCTATTTTCTTGATGCAATAAAAATCATTGACCTTAGTTTTATTTTTGACACAAAGCCATATAATCCAGAAGCGCCGTATATGAGTGGTTTTAGTCACTGGGGACCGCTTCACTATCAGGCAACGGCTATTAAATTGATTCAGTTTCTCTATGAAGGAATCTTTTTATTTTTTTTCTTATCCACACTTCGACTCATAAAAAAACACTCATATAATTCTTTGCTTATTGGCGCTCTCTTTTGGGCTCTGAATCCATTTATGATTTATGCGACATACGTTCCATTTCAATCTGATCTTGCAATGACAACATTTCTTCTTGGGGGGGTATATTTTGCATTAAAAATACTTATAAATAAAGAAAAACGCCTTACTTCTAAAAACCTAATTCTTATGAGTATTTGTTTTGCAATAGGGGCAATCATCAAACAGGTACCAATCTTATTTATCGTTCCTTTTCTTATCATTATTGCGCCGACATTTCTATCGTTTTTACTAAATGCTGGAATATTTGCACTCGCGTATTTCGTTATTTCTCAGCCTTTTTCAGCAGACTCCGTACTCATGAAAACATTTTTTCTGACTTCAGATGAGTCAACTGCGCTTTTTAATTTTACTCTTAATAATGCATCTATCGTTATCATTGCCTATTGTCTTGCAGTACTTCTCATCTTTTTATTTAGAAATAAAATAAGAGAGAATCCATTTAATATAATTCGTATCTCAATTATATTATTGTCAATTGTCTATATTTCTGAGGATCTATCGTTTCTCTATGCACAGTTTAACATCTGGATCATGCCTTTTTTGATCATAATGGCTTTTTTGGATCCCATATATGCAGTATTTCTACTGGTACCGATCCTTGGATTTTACCGATGGATTATTATTGATAACGGATCCATGACTGGTTCTATGTGGCTCACTTACGGTGCGCCACTTGATAAAATACCGTCATTTGAAAGCCTATTAAATAATGTCCTTCAGCCAAAACTTATCCATCGATTTATTAATTCGTTATTTATTCTTGGTCACTCTCTCATCATTTTCTACAGCATTAAATATTGGAGCCAAACAAAAAAATTTCTTCGCTAATTACTACTTGTGTTTGTTCCAATAATTCTTACATTAATATATATATGTTTTTTTATTTTTGATTTTTCAGTACGATCTAATCTCGCTCAGCTTACAAATATTGATTACTTTGACACACATGAGCAACTGTTAACACAAACTCCTATTATATTCATAATTGGAAACCCAAATCAAAAAGCTATTACCGGAATTCATATTGCTTTGATGAGGAAAAGCATTCAAAAAAGTGATTTTGTTGTTTTAGAAGCATTTGATGAAGCAGGGCAAAAACTTGCCCATAAAGAAGTGAATGACTATACATTGCCAAACGGGTTTGGTGAATTTTATATCGCATTTGGCAAAAAACTAAGAAACAAAGAAATAGAAGTTCAGGTTTCGAAAAAATATGAGCAGAATACTGTTCTTATTCAACAGGCTGATACTTCAAGCTTTAAAAGCAGCATTGAACGAAACTACGGTCATTATGATTCATTTTATGACACCAAACCTGTCCAAATAACATTTCCTAAAAATAAGTACAAAGTGAATATTCTTGGGTCATACACATTTGGAGATATGATTGCAAATGTGTATAATCATTTTACCCAACGTCCGTCGTTTTACTATGCTTACATAAGCACAACCATAATTTTACTCCTGATAGGTGGTACTTCTGTGGGTTTCTTGATTTAT
>LBTJ01000016.1 GCA_000990445.1 Candidatus Roizmanbacteria bacterium GW2011_GWA2_37_7 | reverse complement strand
TAAAGAAAAATAGCGATGATCCGCCGGAAGATAATTACCGATATACACAATATGCTTGTTGTTGTAATGGGATTTGTCAATATAATTTGTATGCTCAACCACTGCAAGAAACGGAAATGATTCATCACAAATATTGAGTCAGTAGACATGATCTGGTAAAAACGGATGATCACATTCCATTATCATATTGACCGCCCCGATCCCTTTGAATGACTGAAGCTTGTCAGTGTACTCCCCTGGAAGTGTTTGCGCGAGGGTCATGAAAACCCTGTTTGGGACTGTGACAAGGACGGCGTCGGCTTGTATTCTTTGATGATTTACCGTAAGAAATGTCTCTCCGATTTCTTCGACCTGTGCTTGATACTGTATAGATCCTCCATAGTCAACGATCTTTTGAGCTAGAATATCGGCGAAATGTTGAAATCCACCATTCGGATAACCCAATTGAGTGGTGCGCGCCTTGATCCGAGCCCAGAACCAACTCAACGAAATATCCTTATAATATGGACCAAATTTTCCTATCAAAAGCGGCTCCCACAGGGTACCATACGGTACCCTGCCTAAATATTTTTGAAGCCAGTCATGTGCCGTGTACTTCTCAATACGTTGCCAGCTTGAGATGTACTTGAGATACACTAGTACACTTGCCATACGGAGACGCTCCGAGATAGATAGTTTTGAAAACTGTAGAAGCTTCAGTGGCGAATCAAGCTGTAATATCTGTCCATCAATGAATGCAGACGTGTTTGGCCGAGAAAATCGAAATGAGACTCCGATCTCAGAAGCAAGATTTCGGATATCGTTATCTGAAGTAAAAATATGATGATAATGTTTTTCCAGTGGCCAGTCCCAACCTTTTTTTTGAAATCCCATTGCAAGGCCCCCAGGTTTGACATCTTTTTCAAAGATTGTTGCGGTATGGCCTTGTTTTTGTAGATAATACGCTGCAGTAAGTCCGGTAAACCCTGCTCCAACGATCGCAATATGCATATCTTCCTATCATACCATCTTGCGTTTCATATTTGAGATAGGGATTTTTGCGATGTTGCATAAAAAATCCCTTGACAACTTCATAAACTCCTGAGTAATATGAACTATGGCACTCACAAAAAAACAAAACGAGCGAATCAAGAGGCATATTGGTGAGATGGCATTTATTGGTGCTATTATTCTCATCATCTGGGCTGTTGTTTCGATCGCAAAATCACTTGGGTTATAACATACTTCATTATCACTCCATAGCGTGTATAATCTGGAAGTATATATATGATGATTCATGTTTTTGATCTCCGGCTTGACACCGAAACACGTGAGGTTCTTCGTGCTCAAAAAAAGATTTATCTGACCAAACAGGAATTCAAACTCCTCCAGCTTCTTTTAGAAAACATAAACAAACCAGTATCAAGACAGCAAATTCTCAAACATATTTGGCATGCTTCAGGAAATATGAAAACACGGATTGTGGATGTATACATCGGATATCTTCGAAATAAAATCGATCACGGTTTTTCAAAACCACTCATTAAAACACTTCACGGGAAAGGATATATGATTGCAGCAAATAATCTTTAAATACGAAAGAATGTTCCAACAAAATATGCAATACTTGCAGAAAAACCTCCAACAAGCACAATCTCTCCGACTGATTTCAGCACTGATTCTTTTGTTACTTTGTACCGCAATACGCCCAAAAGAAAAAGGGCCATCGCAGTTGCCAGTATTGCAAGAGTGAATGGATGATCATACGGAAATGAAAAAATATACGGAAGGAGAGGTATTGCGCCAAAACTCACAAAAGCAAGAAATGTCGCAATACCGGAAAACACTGGATTTTCATCAAAAGGATTTGCCATTTCAAGCTCATATTTCATCATAAAATCCACCCAAAACAATTTATTTGTAGCATAGATATCAACAAGCTTCGATGCTTGATCACTGGTAAAACCCTTTTGTTTGAGGATTTCTACTGACTCTGCTTTTTCGATATGAGGATTTGACTCGACTTCGTGCATCTCTTTCCGTTCTTCTTTCTGATATCTATCCTGTTCGGATCGGATGGAAAGAAAATTCCCCAAAGACATGGATGCACCATCAGCAAATAAATTCGCAAGTCCAAACAATAGTACAGCCACATACCCAAATCCGCCAAGCTGTTCTCCAGCCCCTGCTCCAGCAAACCCGGCAACCACTGCAAACGTGGTCACAATGCCGTCATTCCCACCATATACAATTTCTCTCAAATATGTCCCAAACGGTGATCGCTGATGCTCTTCTTTTATATGTTTCTCAAGATCGTGACGAGTATAATGCCGAATGTCATGCATAATATTATTGTAGCATTAGATAAGTTTAGATAAGATAGTACAATATTGCACTCATTGCAAGTAAGCTTACCAGCTGATACACCCCCGTCAACAATATTGAGTATAATCGGCTTTTGCTGATATATATTTTACTCATTCGCACATTCACAAGGACATAATAAAAAATCAGTTTGAGATCGGCTCAAGAAGCGCTGGTAATGTGAGAGGACAAGAAAGTCCAAGACAGATTCTTCTGTTAAATATGACTTGTTCCAAAGTCCACACAATGCCAAGCACTGCAACAATTAAAATCATTCCAATCACCGCAGCCTGAATCCTATTTCGAGCATCAGCAACCGAGTCTTTGTCTCCTCCGCTTGTGATCCATGCCAAAGCTCCCCGCAAAAGATAAAAAAGCGATACCAATCCTGCAACTGCAAAAAAACCTCGAATCGTAAATGTAAGGACATCACCAAGTGTGGGGATTTTAAATCCCAGAGCATTCTGGTCAACAATAAGACCGTCAGTTACCGATGTTTCTCTATCAACTATAGTAGAAACAACCGCCGTTTGTTCAACATCTGTGGTATCAATCGGTGTACGCAGTACAGGCTGTGCATAGCTTTCAATAAGTATTGTGTTATTTTGAACCGATATTTTTCTAATAGGCGCTGTTGCTTCAACCTTCCATTGTGTTAGTTCTCCACTTGGCAAAAGAAATGAAGCAGCATACGTTCTTTCTACACCACTTACCTTTGTAAACTCTCCCACAACATACAGTCTATCTTCATACACCATCATATCATTTACCGTGCCATTGATATCTGGATTCCATGAAGTAATAGTATTACTCTCAGTATCAAATGACGCCAATCTCAATCTTTCAGAGTCTGACACCTGCGTAAAAGAGCCACCCATAAAAACAAAGTTCTCATACTGTTCGAGTGAGTTTACCGGCGCATTTGACCCAGAAAAGTCAGCACGTTGTTTTTGTGAATTTATATCAAATAATGCGATATTTTGTTGAATCTTTCCGTCAACAGTACTATATGATCCGCCAATCATAAGAAGGTTATTATTTATAACCATGTCAAATACCGGGCCATCGGTATCAATCTGCCAGTAAGCAAATCTTTGATCGTGTAAATTGAGAATAATCATGTTCTGACGGTCTATCATTGGATTATCATTGAGTTTTGCTTTTGAAAAATTTCCGGAGATAAAATATATGGTATCTTGTTGAAGTTTATTTGAGACCGTACCGTCAAGCTGTACTACCATTTCCTGAGATTGTTTGTTTTGCGCATCATACAAAGCGCCAGCAGCAAAAGCTGGGTTTTGTATCGTACCTATGACAAATATCATGGTCAGCATTTGAAATAGAACCAAAGGTAGTTTATGCATATATTTTTATCCTATAATAGTATACCATATCACAAGAAGATTAGCGATCTGTTATACCAATCGTTGCTCATTTTGCAAATATTTTATCACAAAATGAGCTTACGAGTGTATATACTCGTAGCATTCTCAAGTGCGAAGGGTATACAATCAAAAGCATGAAGTACAGTCGCACCTACCAGGGAATTATTTGGACAAACCACGCGCTTGAGAGACTCAAAGCACGCAAAATCCCCCAAGAATATACTTGGAAGACATTTCGGTATCCTGACAGCTCTAAACAAGGTCATGAATCGGGAAGTCATGAGTTTGTCAAACAGATTGATCAGTACAAAATCACGGTTATCGCAAAGCAAAATGATAAAAAAGAGTGGCTCATACTTTCCGCATGGATTGATCCACCGCTTGAAGGCTCAGTATATCTCAAGGATCAGTATCAGGATCGAGATTCAGTAATGATGTGGCTCTTTCGGACAATTCTTCGCATGTTTCAAAAGAAGTAACAATTCTTCACTTGACCATTTTCATATTTCCGTTACAATAAGTTGCAACCGTTATCATTTATTTATTACTTATGTCATACCAATTACCCGACCTTCCGTACCATTACAATGCATTAGAGCCGCATATTGATGAGCAGACCATGCACATCCATCATGACAAACATCATGCCGCATATATTGCAAAACTCAACGTGGCGCTTGAATCAAATCCATCACTTGAAGGAAAAGATCTTGCTGAATGTATGAAAACAGTGGGCTCTCTTGGACTTTCTGATTCTGATAAAACTGCATTTATCAACAACGGAGGAGGTCACCTCAATCACACTCTTTTTTGGGAAATTATGGGACCGGCAAAACAAATTAACGAAGAGCTTCATGAAAAAGTAAAATCAACTTTTGGTTCTGTTGATTCATTCAAAGAAGAGCTTAGTAATATTGCTGCTACTCACTTTGGATCTGGTTGGGCATGGCTTGTTGATTCTGCTGGGGAGCTCAAAATCTACTCCACCGCAAATCAGGACTCGCCCTATCTCAAAGGCGATACGCCTGTAATCGGGCTCGATGTCTGGGAACATGCATACTATCTGAAATATCAGAATCAGCGCCCCGAATATATCAAAGCCTGGTGGAATGTGATGAAGGTACTATAAATTTTTAGTTACGAGCGAGATAAAGAATACAATCAGTTTTTTAATAAAACTACTCTTGCGGGCGCTCCATCAATCCCCACATACCTCAATGGAAATGCAACAAGTGTATACTCTTCTGGTTCAACTTGAGATAAATCAATTCCTTCAATAATTGGAATATTCTTTTCCAGAAGAAGTGTATGAGGACGATTGTCAGTTGATCCCTTTTGTTTTATAGAAAGATAATCAATCCCAACAAGTTTCACGCCAGTTTCAGCAAGATACTCTGCGCCTTCTGAGGAAAGATATACAAAATCAGGATAAAACTCATTATATCCCCGCAAGGAATTTGATGTTTTTAGTAATATCCGCTCTCCTTCCAAAACGTTTTGGGTTTCGAGGATATCTTTTGATACTGCGCCAACATCGCCGGTACAGTCAATGACACGGCACAAACCCATAAACATATCAAGGGAAAACTCGTCTATGCTTATTCCTCCGTGTATCGCATGACGCGGAGCATCAATATGGGTTCCATTGTGAGAAGCAGAAACGATTTTTGAGATAATCGATTTGCTCGCTTCACTTTTTATTTCGCTAATTTCAATTTTCGGATTGCCAGGATAGACAATGGTTTTTCCCGTTAATGGAAGAGAAATGTCAATGATTTGTGTATATTGCATAATGATATTTTATATTTCAAAATCTTGAGCGAAAGCCCTGGATCCAGGATCGGGGTCCGGGATGACATGATTACTTTTTCTTCACCGCATGTCCTCCAAACTGCCCTCGAAGAGCAGATACCACTTTGCCTATATAGCTTGGTTTTTGTTGAGATGCAACGCGAAACTCATATGAATCTTTAATTACTGGAACAGACTGACCCATTTCCTCTGCTGTTTCAACAGTCCACTTGCCTTCGCCGCTGTGACTGATTGCGCCTGAGATTGCATTCAAATCAGGACCAAACTCTTTATATGCTTTTTCTAACCATCCGATAAGTCGCGATTCGATCACGCTTTTTTTACTGTACACACGCGCAACTTCAGCAAGATCAAGATTATATTCTGACTTCTTCATCACATTAAATCCTTCCCCAATCGCCTGCATCATCCCGTACTCAATACCGTTGTGCACCATTTTCACAAAATGACCAGCGCCAACTCCTTCAAAATGCGCATATCCATCCGCAACTGATATATCTGCATAGATTTGTTCAAGTTTTTGAAATAGCTCCTTTGACCCGCCAACCATAAGGCACGCTCCATTTCTCGCACCAGACGGTCCTCCAGAAACACCAACATCAATATAATGAATGCCTTTTTCTCCAAGAGGAAGCATGAGCCAAACAACACGCGGAGAGTTTTCAAATTGTTCAATCATTTCACGATAACTGTACGAAGGAATCATTCCTTGCTTTGCACCTTCGTCAATCTTATCTTTTGAGCGATTGTATACAATCACCCGCCAGCCTTTTTCATGAAGGTGTTGCGCAATTCCTGTTCCCATCTTACCAAGTCCGACAATTCCTATTTCACGACGCATACATGAATGTAATTGAAAATTTGAAATGATTTATGTTCTGGCATTTTTTCCTTTCTCATATATCTTCAGCTTTGGTTTATCCATTTCCCGCCACGTTTGGACTATCGGCTCAATAAATCTCCACTCGTTTAATATTTCTTCAGTTGAGACAAAAAGCGTCTGATCTCCCTTTATGATATCAAAAAGTAATGATTCATAATCGTCGATAAAAAGGTTTTTTTCATAGGCTTTTCGGTAATCAAACCCAAGCTCATGCTCTGCAATCTCCGTGTCAAATCCTGGTTTTTTTGCAAAAAATTTCATACTGATTTTTTCATCTGGCTTGATGTGATAGTGAAAAGTATTTTTTTGATCACCTTCGATGTCATACAAACAAAGTGGTGTTTCCTTAAAGGTTACTTCAACTTCGATCTTCTCACACTTCTGAGTTTTACCACTTTCAAGTATGAGTGGAACTCCCACAAAATCAGGAAGTTCTGATCGGGCTGTGATATGAAAATATGTCTCAGTCTTTGATTGTGGATCAACGCCTTCTTCTTTTGTATAACCTTCATACTGACCCCTCATCGTCTGTTTAATGACTTCCTGCTCACTCATGACATGGAGTGATGCAAGAGCCTCACTTCGTTTATTTTTGATATCTTCTGGAATAAATTTATAGGGCTGATCCATAATAAAAAGCCCTAGAAGCTGAAGCATATGATTTTGTCCAACATCCCGCAATGCACCAATTTTGTCATAAAACTCTCCTCGACCTTCTACGCCGATTTTCTCAAGAAGCCGAATCTCGATTTTCTCAATATAATTTTTATTCCATGATGGTGTGAGAAACAAGTTGCTGAATCTAAATACCAAAATATTTTTGACGGTTTCTTTGCCTAAATAATGATCAACACGATATATCTGCTCCTCTTGAAAAAGCTGACCCAACTGCTGGTCAAGATCACGCGCGGTTTGGAGATCTGTGCCAAACGGCTTCTCAAGAATAACGCGCGTCCATCCTTCTTGCGGACTGCATGGTTTCGTCAGTCCTGACTCATGTAAGTTTGTGACAATGTCTGAGTATGACGCAGGAGGAACCGCAAGATAAAATAGTTTATTTGAACAAATACTCCATTCACCATCAATGCGTCCGAGGGTTTTTGCAAGATTTTTGTATGCAGTGCGTATATGAAAATCTCCCTGAACATAATAAAATGATGCGAGAAACTCATCAAAAAGTTCAGGATCTTGATAGTCATTATCAAGCATGATGTCACGAAGGTATGATCTCAATTTTACATCATCGTAATCACGGCGAGAAAATCCATATACACGAAAACGTTCAGGAAGTCGTTTTTTTCTATACAAATGATACAACGCTTTGAGAATTTTTTTCTTCACAAGATCTCCTGTCACGCCCAAAATGACAAAAATCGTGGGTAGTTCAAACTTTGAAGAATGTGAGAAATCGTGCATGCAAAGATTATACCGCATGAATAGATCTATGAAGATATGACTTATGCCATCTTCTCTTTCCACGATCTTTTGGATCTACAAAAGTAGAAATTCTTTATCAGTTGTAGAGTTGTATGCTAGATCATCACCACAACGAGATCTACAAAAGTAGAAATTCTTTATCAGTTGTAGAGCACAGACTCTAATGGAACTCTAACCCTTGATCTACAAAAGTAGAAATTCTTTATCAGTTGTAGAGTGTCATAGTTGTAATTCGAAAAAAAATATATCTACAAAAGTAGAAATTCTTTATCAGTTGTAGAGCTGTGACTTGTAGAAGTATGCGTATGTATCTACAAAAGTAGAAATTCTTTATCAGTTGTAGAGTTGAATCATTATCAATTACAAATAGATATATCTACAAAAGTAGAAATTCTTTATCAGTTGTAGAGTCTGGTAATTTCATAGTTTTGTTACTGATCTACAAAAGTAGAAATTCTTTATCAGTTGTAGAGCCATGTGATAATCCAAAGTTGCAGGGATCTACAAAAGTAGAAATTCTTTATCAGTTGTAGAGAGTGTGGGATGGTCCAGACTGCCATGTATCTACAAAAGTAGAAATTCTTTATCAGTTGTAGAGAGCCGATTTCCTGCTCTGACAATCTAAACGATACAACCAAATCAAAAAAGATTTAGGACGCTTGTGTCAGAGCAAGGATAAGATTTACATTATTCTAAGGCTCATTAGACTACAACTCTACATCGTCTTCAAAAAAATAAAGACTTAGGTTTTGTACTGATAATACAATTTCCACTTTTTCCATTTTGTAAACGTGCTTCTTTTCAATTCAAGTATACCACGAGCTCCTCAGCATGAGTCGCACTTCCATATCTCGCTACTTTTTCTTGACAACCATTGCATAGCTTGAAGATATAAACGCTGTCGGTTTTCTTTATTTTCGTTTTGAATTTGAGATCAATTTCAAGGATCATTATCCGCAATATTCGAGGACTATTTTTTATCAAAAAGACCGAATACTGCACACGCTCGCCATACTGCTCCATCAGTTTGGCAAAGTGCCGACGTGTTTTATCGTTGTGGAAATCATACGAAACTATGATCATATGCTGTATTGTGGAAACTGATATTTTGTGCTGTCCATACTGTGCAGATAATATTGCCTCAAGTAGGTGTAAATATTTTCCTTTTCTTTTGAAATGCACTCAAAAAACATCAAACTGTATTTACTTCGGATTTTACTATCAGGCTTCAAGCTATAGCATCCTTTCTTGAACACAAAATCTCTCGTATTGATTATCCCGAGATTGTAAGCTTTCACAATTTGCTTATCTATAAGCGGTCTCATGGGCTCCATCAGATCACAGGAAAGCGATTTTCTCTGAAAAAAAAGCTGATGATAAAAACCTTTGTATGTATCAAAGCCAAACAATCGTAAAATCGCGTCAACATAATTCAGAAGATAGGTATACCCGATATCCATGAGAAAGTTCGTGATGTCTTCTCTTGTTTGAGGTGCTCGCCTATTCCAATCATAGGGCAAAAATATACTCTGAAAATAATAGTTGGCGTAACTTCCCTCCATCCCCAGCAATTCTTTGAAGTTTTTTGCCACCTCAATTCTCTGTACTGCTCTTTTATGCATGTCTTCATCAACATTATTCATTTTCTTTAATATCAAAAACTGATTGTGTACTTTGTTCCAGACGAGCTTTTTCGATTGCGATATGCTCTCGCTTTCGCTCAAAAGATACTGTGTCATGCGAATTGCTGTATTTCCCTCAGCTATGCTGTTTATTTCGGCGTATGACTTGAGGGAATAATTCAACAAAAGAATAGAGATGCCATATTTTTTTGTACGCTGTATAAGCGTAGAAGTAATGCTCGTGTTGCCTATTATGACAATGCACAGTACAAGATAACAGGAAATCTGATCGACAGGCTCACCATCTTTGAAAATACGCACATTGCTATTCCAAAATCTGATCTGGTGATCAATATCTTTTTCAGCTTGGACGAATACAATTTTCTTCTCTCGAAAGTCAGGAAGAGTCAACATAATGATTTGTGACATAATTGACGATAGATACAGTTCTCACATTTTGCTTTTGTGACCGTCTGGTATGTAGTATTGACTGAATAACTACGTATGGCATCAATCACTTTTTCAAACTCTTCCAATTCTTCTGTTCCTGGAATATTGATAGGATATCGTTTGTTATCAGAAAGTGAGTGGATACATAGTTTTTTCACCTTGTACCCGACCTCCAAAAGTCCGAGGTACTGTGCATAGAGTTGATACCGTTGTCCATCATAAATCCGTTGAAGCTTGTGTTTGCGTTCTATGAGGAGTTTCTCTTTTGTGTCAAAAATATCGATTTTGCCCACAAGATTATATTTTGATATATAGACGCTCGTGCCTTGCATATAGCGCTTTGAGGATGAATACTGCCCTTCGTCAATCTTCTCATGTGAGCTCCTTCCCAGTTTTTGCGCTGCTTCGTGATAGAGGTTTTCATGAAAAGACTCATACACGCCATGAAGAAATATTGAATGTGGGCAAAAGATGAAGTCGTTGATTTTAGATATTTGAATCACACCGTCCATGGTGCGCTATTATATCATATATTGATATAGTCTGATGGGTATTGATCCTAGATACATATTTATTTACAAATCACGCAAGGGGAGTCAAACCTTAACTATTTCCAACCCCCTTTTGGCGATGTTGAAGGCGGCAACATCATCAGAATTATGAAGGTTTTGTTCAAGTAAGTTTCGATTTTCTTTTGAACTAAAAATGCAATTATTTTGAAAGTTGCAGATAAAATGACTACCAGTTTTTCTTGATTCCTGATCACAATTCGGACAATTTGAACTTGTGCCTTTTACGTCTATAAAATTCAAAATTCCTATTTGACAGACCTTAAATTCATCTCGCAAGAAGATAGATTCTTTTATCTGTGGTGGCACCTCTCCCGTATTTGCAAACTTACAATACAGAGCCCACTCCAAGCGACGAGAGACATGTTCATTACTTTGTTCAAAATGCTCATCTATCATTTTTTTATTGCTCTGTTCCCGCACTGTATCCAGATTCTCCAATGCTATAACTCCCTGCATTTCTAATTTATTTTGCAGGTGAGACAAAATCCCTACCATATTTGCGGTAATTGCATCTCGCAAGTGATTTATTTTTTCTATTGTTTCTATGTTCTCAAAACGATTTTTTAGATCCAAATTTTGTAAATATCCTTTCAGAGTATTCCTTAAGCTTACTTTTTCAGTTCTCCAGGAATCTTGCCTCTGCCACTCACAAAGCCAATATATTTTTGTTCCACTCAGCTCAATCGTTTTCCTTACATGAAACTGAGAACTTTTATCAATCTTAGCGGTTGAAAAAAGCTCAAAAATTCTTCTTTTAGCCGATGTTTCTTTCAATTTGAGGTATGTTTTTTGATCACCATTGGAAATAATATGCCCCTTTATTAGCTTTGCTCGAGTGAGGTCTATAGATGAAACTTCTCGCTTTTCAAAAAGTGTTGAATCGGGCTCTTTTCCTTCTTCTAAAACATCTGAGATATTGTCGATGACCTTTCGAGCTTCTCCTTTTGCATTTTTCAAGCTCAGCCCATTCTCGTCTTTGAGGATTGCTTTTTCATCTCTTAATTTGTAAATAGGAATTTTGGCAAATTCTTTTGGTTGCGAGACTCCAAATACATTTTTTACATCAGAAAACTTTACAACATTTAAGGTCGCAAGCTCTTTTAGCCCTCTATCAATTCCATAAACCCATTCGCCAGAAAAATTTTTGCTAAATTTTTTGTTAAAATTATCAATATGAATGTTTATGTCCTCCACTGTTTTAAAAGCAAGGTTTGACTTTTTCTTATCAGCATTGAGCGTGATGGTTGTTGCAAGTGTAAAACGAGGGTCAGAAAACCTATTATTTGCATTTGATTTCCTATTTTTCCTTGAAGTATTACTCTTTTCTTTGATTTCATCTCTGTACAAAACACTCACCTCTGGATTGAGACGAGTGATATGATTTTCTTCTTCGTTTTCTCTGCTCCAGAAATCTCTCCAAATTTCTGCATGAGCATTTTCTTTTCTCTTGCTTTCAGTCGAGATACTACGAGTGGTTATTTCAAAAACTTCTGCTTCAAATTCATCTGCAAATGTTTCGAGTTCTTTTTTAGCAAAGTAAACTGGCACTTTTGTATAGCATGTCTTTTCAAGGTCTGACTCAAATTCTTCTAAAGTCGTGAAATGAGTCTCCAAAAAGGTATTTAGATTTCCAAAATCTACCAAATCTAAATATGTTTGTGCATAATTAGATTGTAAAACTTGTTTGTAAAATTTGATAAGTCTTTCTGGCGTGCTATTCCACTCCTGTTTATATGTAGGAAACCAGATTTTAGGGTTTGTTTCTTTCTTAATTTCTGGAGCAAATGTGTTTTTAGCTTCTTTAAAGCAAAGTTTTTCCAAAGACCGCAAAGTAAGAGATTTAAAATGATAAACTTTTATATCGTTGGGTTCTTTTCTATCTTTTTCTTGTAAGAATGCGTGAGCATTTTTGTGATTTTCTAGTTTTCCCCCATTTTTCCTTGGAATCAATACAATAAATTTTTTGTCTCTTTCTTCTGCAATTACAGCCCAGTGAGTCAAGAGTTGGGACTGAACCTCTTCATTTTCTATTCCTTTTATTTCTGCAATTATCTTTCCTCGTTTTACAGCAATGCGCTTGTAGAGTTCGCAAAGCTCGTGATAATTTTTGGTTTGAACTGTTTCGTTTGGAGCATTAAAAAACTTTCCTCGTTTTTGCGCTATTTTCTTTGCATTTTCTGGGTTTTTATCAAGTGCTTTCGTAAGTCGATAGAAAGTTTCAAAATCTTCATCAGAAGCATCAAATAGCGGGAACTGTTTTCTAAAGTTTTGGTGTGTAAGCTTATCTCCCGCAACTGCCTCTATAAAATTTGATTTCTGATTTGCCTTCCAAATCTTCATTTTTTGATAGGCTTCATCTAAAGTCCATTCATAAATATCCTTACCAAGTTTAATTTTTACTAACCAATCGGAAGTGCATTCAAATAAGGTGTCTTTCTGATTTGTTGTCCTGTTAAACCTTTTTCTTCGATAAATTTCTTTAAGTAAAACACTGCTTAATTCTGATTCTTTTTCTTTTTTTAAATCTTCATACTCTTTTGGAGTTTTGTTCAGGGTATAATAGCTGAAACTTGCCTTATACAAAAGCACTCCATTACTCTGAGTCGGGAGATATTCTCTGGAGCAAGCGTTGAGATTTTTTTCTATTTCTTTTATTTCTTCCCTAAATTTTCTAATTTTATCGTCACTTTCTTTTCCTTGTTTGCCTTGAATATCAATAACAGCATTAAAAAAATCTTTTATAAAAGGAAGGTTTTGTCTCTTTAAAAAATTTCGTAAAACAAAAGCAATGTCGCTTTTTCTTTCTTGCTTATGTTCTTCTCTTTGTGTTAGGTCTTTTAAACTTTTTGTTAGTTCTTGCCACTCATTAAGCCATCGCAGAATTTCTTCTGCCAAGAAGCCTATCTTGTTTAAAGCATAATTTTTTCCTGTATCACTTTTTCCTCTCCAATTATAAAATTCATTTTTCGTATTAGTTCTTAGCCATGTATATTTGATTTCTCGTTTTTTCTTAAATTCTAGCTTTGTGTGCTCATTTTTGTAAACAAAAATATCCAAAAAGAATTTTTGTACTTTTTCAAAATCCTTCTGCAATTTGATAACATCACCACCCTCAAAAATTTTCTTCTTACTCGGCTTTAACTCAAACCTCACCGTTTTTTTCACTTCGTATAAATTCTTTAACTCTTGTATTTCCATAATTTTTATTAAAAACTATACCAACGAATACGGATGCGCAATGAAACCTAAACTCACTCAACTAGTGAGACGAGAGAAAACGTTTTCCTTATTTACCACAATAAACTCACTGTTTTTGTAATTATCAGCAAATGCCGATGGGAGTTTGGCTGTAGATTTCGTGTATTTAAACTCAAAGGCTTTCAGTTTTCCGTCTATCTCTTCTATAAAATCAACTTCCTGTCCTTGGTAGTTTCTCCAAAAGTAAAAAGAGGGTTGTCTATCGGCGTAGGAGTGGGTTTTTATTCTCTCCAGAGCACAAAAATTTTCCCAGATTGCTCCGGCATCGCTTCGAATAGACATGTCGTTAAAATTATTGAGCAAAGCGTTTCTGATGCCTATATCCCAAAAGTACACTTTGAATTTTCGACTCAACTCATTTCTGAGATTACCCGAGTATGCCCGCAATACTTTGATGACAAAAATCTTTTCTAACAGGTCTATATATCTCATCACAGTAGCCCGATCGATATTGAGCAGGTTTGCCAGCTCATTGCTCGAAACTTCATTTCCCGTCTGCAAAGCAAGTGCTTTCAAGATATCCTCCAAAATCCTTGGATTTCGGATATCTTGGTATGCCAATATATCTTTGAATAAGTATGAGCTCGTGATTTCACCTGCAAGCCTTGCCACTTTATCTTCTTCTGATAAATAAACAGATGGATACAGCCCAAACTTGAGAATGTGTCCGAGTTTACCAGCTAGGGCATTGATGCCTTCGTGATTTTTGAGCTCAAGTATTGAGAGTGGGTAAAGGTTAAACTCGATTTTTCTGCCAGTCAAGGGCGAACTGACCTCATTTTGTAGTTCAAAACTTGATGATCCAGTAGCGATAATCTGCAAAGAAGGAAATCGTGCTGTGTTCAAACTGAGATTGTATGGCAGAGTCGTCAAGCTGCATGTATTCACCAGAATCAGAATATTCCTCCAAAATATGCTTGACCAGTGTAGTTTTGCCGACGCGACGAGGGCCATAAATAAGAATAACCCTTCCACCAAACAGGTAATTTTTGATTTGTTTTTCTATCTCTCTAAGTATCATATTTGTTTCCTAACCACACTATTATACCGAAAAACAGGAATATAACCACACTATTATAGCAAAAAGTGTGATTTGACCGTTAATGCCGTGCATTAGCTTGGGTTACAAAATTGTCCCAGTCAATGTTTGATACATACAAATCCCCCCATTTCATTTTCTCGCAATTTTCGTTTTTCTCTGAATATTGTGAGATTTTGTTGAGTATGACAATCCCTTTTCTTGCTATGTTATACGCGCCGTTATCATCTCCATTCTCAGGAAGTTTATTTCCATTGTCTTTTCGGCTATCGAAAAACGGCTCAACAGGTGACAGTATAAAATCATCTTTCCCATTCTTTTTAGCAATCTCAGAATCATCGGTATTTCTGATTTGGCAAATAAGGTTGAAATAAAAAATAAAATCTCTAAAAAATGAGGTATTTTGTTTTTCATCAATTGTAGAAATCTGTGTGAGCAAATCTTTTGTGATATCAATTCCATATTTTGTAAAAAGCTCTTGGATATTCTCAGTTATATTTGTGTAGTGAGTATATCCGCCTTTGTTTTGATTGAGGTTTTTGTCCCACCTGAATCTCTCTACATTTGAGCAAACTTTCCAAACAGTTTTATTTGGATATTCTTTTGCTTGCTGAAAGTCCTTTATATCATAGGTAAGCTCAAACCTATCGTTTACAAATTCTATTTTTGTAAACTTTGCAATATCGTCTTTTGCTTTTTTGGCACTGAAATATTTGAGATACAGGTGTGGTCGCCAACCTGTTACAGGGTCACTTTTTGAGGTATACGAAGCTTGTGTATAAAAGATTATACCCGTCTGTTTGCCCATTTTTTGAAATGTCTCAAATGGGGCCGAAAGCTGATATGCTTTCAGAAGATGTCCTGCTTGCTCGGGATTTTTTTCACCTTTGTCTACAAGAAAGCTTAATTTATCTATCAGTGCTTTTTCTAACTGTTGATAAATGGATTTTTCGATACCGCCCCGAACTTGTTTAAATCTCATATTCAAATCTTCAAGAATGATAATGGCATTGTGTTTAATTGCTAAATCAGCAAGCTTTCGCACCACCTGTGAAATATATCCTTTCTTGAGGTCTTTGATCCCTTGTACGTCTTGCCAGTCTCTGCGTGCTTGTTCTCGATTTTCTGCCTTTTTTCCCAGTTTTTCAGCATAATTCACGCCATTTAGCTCATTTAGTGAGCCACTTTCTAAGATGTCACTAGCTTGTGTAATCACCGAATAATAGACTAAATGCTTTTCTCCCCTATCTACACCGATGATGTTGATATCTTTATTATTTGCGAGAAAGTTGTTGATTTGAGCATTAAAGCGATATGAGTCATTTTTAGTGCGGTTTAGTGTGAGAGGAACATGAAAAAAAATCTTATTCTCACTATAGCGTTTATGGTCAATCACTTTATTCCCTTTCTTATCTTTTTTTGATTCTAATTTGTCTTTTTCCGTTTTCGGTCTATAAAAAATTTCAGCTTGACCATTGAGTTTTATTGGAAAGTTTTGAACAACATTATCGTTTGAAAAGAGCGATTCGAAATAGAGTGTATGAAGGTTTTTTTGTGTTGTTTTTGACTTTCCGTCTCGTGCCTTATCCAAATTCCAATCTTTATTGTGGATTTCAAAAAGGTGAAGTTCGCCTTTCTCGTTTTTTTCATGAATATATTGATCTGAAATGCCTTGAAAATCAATCCTGTATCCGTCCTCTGCAACATCTCGAAAAAACTCTCCAATATTGTTTTGGTATTCTTCTGTGGGTTTTAGATGCCGAAAGGTATAACATGCCCAGCCTTCATATTTAGTCAAGCAATCTTTATAAAAATCAATCAACTTCTGCATACTATCTATTGAATAAGTTTCTCCTTTTTTAAACTCTGCATTGTTATAAATTCTTAAAATTTCTTCAGACGGTCTAAAAAATTCGAGTCCTTTTGCAGAAAAGCACACTTTGGGAAACATTTTTGCCTGGTCGGGGAAAAATTTATAGACTATTTTTTCATATTTTCCACCTTCAATTCCCACAATAAATTTTTCTTGAAAACGGTCATCAAAAATTTTGTTGTGTCCTTTAGTAATCAGTCCCAAATAATATTTTCCACCTTTTTGTAGAATAACTGCTGAATTATCAGATTCTTTGTTCTTATCCCATCCATTTGCCAGCGTAGAATTTTCAAAATTCAACTTCCATTTCTCCTCGCTATATGGCTTTTTGGTCAGATAGTTTCGAAGCTTGTTGTATACCTGCACAATATCCTCGTAGGCGTTATCATAAAACTGTAAATAGCCTGTGTCTGGCTGGGTATAAAATGAATCTAGTTCATACTCGGCAAGCCACGCTCGTTTTTTTTCTACCGCAAAATATTTTGCCATTTGGTAGATTGTGAGTACAGAATCGGCAAAATCTTTTATTGTGACTTTTGAATCTTTTGGAATATCAATCTGCTCACTTAAGATAAGATTATGCAGGTCTTTGGCAAATAGATAGTATCCAACTTGCTTTGTTTCTCCATCTTTTGTATTTATTTTGTCGCTGAAAAGAGAGTTAAACTCGTATAGAAAAATTGCAAGAAACTGCTCCCAATTGGTCTTCTCTTGGAATTTTGAAATTTTGTAGTATTTCTCTTTCCAAAAATGTCCCTCAAGGCTGATACTTAATAAAGCACTCTTCATCTGTGAAAGGGCAATAAAATCAGGAAATTTATAGCTATTATCTTTTTTCTCATACTTTGCAAGTTTTCCACTCTTCATTGCTTCGAATAGATATTTAGCGAACGTCTCAGTTTCGCTTGTCCACTTGTTTGATATAGTATTGAATGCTTCTTGGGAAATATAAATCTGTGCAAGATCGTATTTGGAATTATTTTCTACAAAATCGGCAAAAAGCTTTTTGACAATTTTTGTTTTTTCTTCGGCTGTTTTTGCGAACTGACTCAGCGCCTCGATCAGTTCTGTGTCATTTTTTATTTCATCCAAAAATAATATCTTTTCACTCAAAATTTGTTTATCAAGAAGTTTGAAAAATGGGATTTTCTGATCCTTATTATTCTGCCTATATTGATTTATTAGTTCATTGAGACCTATTAGTTTTTCGCCATTTTTGAGAGTTTCTCCACCGATTATCTTGTTGTAGTAATCAATACCATCTTGAAGGAGACACTTGTTATAAAAGTCTATTGAGAAGAATTGCGATAGAGATATGCTGAAAGATTTTTCTGTCTCGGCGAGATCAACCTTTTGTCTCACACTTTCAACTATTGACAGATTATCTATGAATCTTTTCAGATTTTGATCAATGATCCTTGTAGCAATTGCTGTAGAAGTTCCGTCGTTTTTGTAAAAATTCTTTCTGGTTTCAAAAAATTTTTTGAAATATCCTGTAAATCCTTTCCAACTATCGAAAATTGATATTTGATTGATCTTTGATTTGCCGGTTTTATCTATTTCCTCTACTTCTATAAAAGTATCTTTTTCTTCTCCATATCGGGCTTTCAATATCCCGAATACAGCCTCTTCGAATAAAATATCGGTATTTTTATTTTTCAGCCCTAATATTGGATATTTGTTCTTTACCCAATCCTCAGCCTTTAGGTTAAATATTTTACCTATTTCCGTTCTCAGCCGCTGCAAACTATTTTCATACGCTTTCATTGCGACATTATTTTTCTTATCTTTTTGCCAGTCAACAAGTGTCCTAAAGTTCTCATCTAGTCCTATTAGCTCTACCCCCGTGAGCGCTTCTTCTATAAATTCTCTGTGGAGTCTGTCGAAATACGGCTTTGTTTTTCCGTACTTTTTTTGAATTAGTTTGTCTTTTTCAAATACTCCTGCATTGTCGAGCATTTTTTGGGTATTTCCGACAGGTCTCATCTCAAATTTCAAGGTTTTTGAAAGAGAATAAAGATTTGTGAATGAATCGAAAGATTTCATTGTGATTTATTATATCATCCCATCTCCTTCTCAATAATCCTCTTCAATATGGCAAGTGAAGAAACATAGGTCGCCTCAACACCCTCATACCCTAAATTTCGTGTTCCAAGGGTAATTGCTTTGGTATATGGCGTATCAGAAGCATAATGAATGATCCCAATATCGATCGGGTTTTGAATCATTGTAATAGTTTCTTCTTCAGGATACCGATCAAAATGTGTTGTTTCATAGAGTGCATTCAAATACGGTCCGTCTTCCATCTCAACAACAGCATATCCCTTCATGAAAAACTGTTTGATCATTTCCTCAGGATGTGACAATGTCCCTTTTGTTGATACTACTTTCTGATTGATCAAAACACTTCCAGATTTGAAATCTTTGAAATACTCTTTTGTAAATGCATTTTCAAACATATATGTGTTGTTTGTGTACGTATCAAAAACTTTATTTGGTAATCCAATATCTCCCAAATTCCCATGCAGAAACGATGCTTTACCAAGTATATATACTCCTTGGATTTTGTTGACATTGTGAAGAATCGTTGCAAGAACCATATACGCGCCAGACCCCAAGGGATAATCAATATTCAAAACAAGCGCATCTGAGTTCTCAAGACGCGGGAGATCTTTCTCAAACTTCCCGGCTAAACCAGAGTTTTGAATTGCTTTCACCGGGAATACTTGAGCATTGATATCAAGATAATGTTTTGCCTCGATATAATCTATTCCTAAACTCCGTTCATGTTCTTCGCGTTTTTGACGTACTTCAGGATGATCAACCTCATATTTTTTGAGAATATACCATAAAAAATTTTCTCTCGACCCATCATGTTCTCCCTTTTCTATCTTTTTCCAGTAATCCAAAAACTTCTCCATATTATGCTCTCTTAGATACCCGATAAGCTCAGCCTCAATCTTCGCAACCCACCCAGTGAGATTATTGACAATGCTATGTGTGTTTGAAGAAATAAAAAACAGTGGTTTACTGCGAAGGTCTTGGTACCGAGTATTTTCCATAATATACTCAAACCACCGCTGCGCTGCTTTTTTGTAATCAACATAATGTCCGCGAAGAAGCCTCACCGAAAACTCAATTTTTTTTGACTGTATGAGTTTCAGTCGCTTTACAGTGTCTGCGTCCCAGATGCGCGAAAGCCGTTGCCAGTTCTCATCATCTATCCCTAGTAACTTCTGAATCAATAAAATATGTGGAACATCAAATGATTCTTTGTATGTCTGAAGTTTGTTATGTATCTTGTTCCACTCGATAGAATATGCAGTGAGTAGTCCAACCATATCGTCAACATCGGTAACAGAGTTTATATATGCTGCCAAAGTTTGTTCTCCATCAAAATACATTTTTCTTCTGCGTGCTGGCGCGTGCACTTCTTCCCAAAATGCAATCTTATATCCTTCCCGTTCAAAACTATTTTCTATCTGCGCCATCACAATTACACGGGCTTCGTGAATCATAGCAGGCAGACGTAAGAACGCATACATAAATGCCTCGATATCAACCTTTTCTGTATATGCATGTTTGTGAAGGGATGATTTCAAATTTTTATACAAGTTGCCTATCTGCTCAGTGGTCATCACTCCATGATCACGAAGAAATGAGCGATATGTGTTTATAAATATTGAAGCTGCAGAAGAAGTATTGTTCATAGGGATTATTGTAACAAAATATTTGAAACCATTGATCATATTAAATCTGTTGACATCAACTTTTTTCTTCTTTATACTCCAAAAAGATATGGTACCTGCATTTCTTATTACCTTTCGAGAAGTAATCGAAGCGACATTCATTGTTGCAACCATTCTTGGGATTTTGTACAAACTCAACCACACAAAAAGCATCAAGACGGCATGGTATGCTACAGGATTTGCTACAGCTGCAAGCATACTCCTTCTTGCTTTGGCAAGCATCTTTGGACTTAAAATGCAAGAGATTTATTCCGGAACGCTTGAGCGAACAATCGAAGGAGTTTTGATGATAACCTCTTCACTTTTTATTACATGGGCAGTCTTTTTTCTCCATAATTTTTTTGGGAGACAAAAACTGTTGCTTTTGCAAAAAATGAAAAATACTATTGGAACTCAGGAGCAGAAAGGTATATTTATTCTCGTTTTTACTGCGGTATTTCGAGAAGGGTTTGAAATTGTTTTATTTCTCTCAACTATTTATTTCTCATCGGATCCTCTTCGTGTTTTTTCAGGATTTGGACTGGGACTTCTCTGTGGAATTATTGTGTCATTTGCTTTTTTCAGCGCAACGCTCAAACTGCCGGTCTATTATACATTCAAAGGAACAAGCGTTCTTCTTATACTTTTTGCTGCAGGACTTATGGCACGAGGAGTTCATGAATTTGCCGAAGCTGGGTTTCTTCCAGAAATTGGAGAAATGATATTTGCATTTATTCCAAAAACAGGGTCTGTGACCGGCGATATGATTAAAGCGATCTTTGGCATCACAAAAAAAATGGACATGATCCAACTGAGTTTGTACTCTACCTATGTTGCCCTCATGAGCTGGTGGGTATTTTTCCGAGAGAATAAAATTATTAAAAAAACTAAGTAATGCCAATTTGTGAAGTACGAGCTTCTTATTTTTTCCTCAATCTAGGATACACCAAAGATCCTGCTTCAAGAAATGCAAACGCACCTATCACCCATGCCATGACCCCTCCGCTCTGAAGAACCACATGAAGAAAAATGGTCCATGTGAGAATATACACCAACGAATGTACCCTCCTCCACCATGTCTTCATCGTACGTACACTTACGTCATTTGAAGTCAAAAACAAAAGTGTCATCGGGTACAAAGACAAAAATCCAAACACTTCAAAAAGCGGCGGATGCAGATTAAGAGGCACTCCAGCAAAAAGAATCGGAAATAACCTGATTGCGCTATAGTGGAAAAATCCAAACAAAAATACACTGATGCCGATCTGTCTCCGAAACAGCATAAGAATTTGTGTAATTTGTGTGCGTATGCCAAATCGCCTTGCAATGCCAGGCAGAATCGACAAGCAAAAATAAATAAGCGCAATATCACCGCTTGCTTTCCCCCATTCATATACGACCGCACGATCGATTTGATGATACGTCAGATATGCTGCATATATAGTCAGTCCAAAAAGATAGATATACTGACCATACAATGTGAAAATGATGACTTTCTTGTGCTTTGCAAAAATCTGCAATATACTGAGTGAGCGGAGCTGGCTGAAAAGATACATAGTAAATATAATACTACGATTCACATAAAAGACAAATTAATCTTCAAATATTTCTTGATTATGCGTATCACAATAGTTAAGTAAAAAAACTATTGCATTTTGTTTTCAAATCTGTGCATATTGTTTATATATAGCACTTGTTATTAGTTGCATTTCTGAAAGGTGGTGAGGGTAAATGCCTACGAAAAAGAAAACTAAAAAATCTGCAAAAAAAACAGTGAAAAAAGTGAGAAAAACCGTAAAAAGAACAGTAAAAGCAAAAAAACCCGCTACAAAAAAACGAACAGTTAAGAAAGCCAAAAAAACAAAGAAACGAAAATAATTATTAGCTTTTGAGTATACTGAATAAACCACAGAGTTTTCTGTGGTTTATTTTATGATTGTTTGAACTTGAGAACAACTGCTTTTGACAGATGAGTCATATGTTGTTATAATGCAACTAATTTGCATTAATATATGATAACCAACCATCTTTTATTGCTTCAAAAAAAGGGTTTTCGCATGACACAAGCACGATCTTCGATCCTAAATCTTTTAGAAAACACTGACCACCCCCTGACTGCCACAAGTATTCATAAAATCCTCAAGCGTATTGGAGTTTCGACTAATATTACCACGATTTACCGAGAACTTGAGTTTCTTCTTGAACAAAAAATTATTGAAAAAATACCGCTTTTTGATACCGAACTTCATTATGAAATATCCGGCCGTACCCATCACCATCACTTGATGTGTACATCCTGCGGAAGCATACAAAATATTGTGTTACAATCAGAAAAGGGTCTCCTTGAAGAGATGCATAACATCTCAACATATGATATTCGACGACATTCATTGGCATTTTTTGGGACCTGTCCAGACTGTACATAATACGACACTCCTTTCAATAGTATTCATTAATATTGGCGATCTCCTCAATAGCCAAACATTAAAAATACATGTATTCTTGACAGTTTCTATTGTTAATTTTTAAGACTCGGTTTTTGTAGGAATGAGCATATGAAAACGCTTTCATTCTATGCCGTGATTTCGTACACTAAAAATATACAGATATGAATTCGCTCACGTCGCTCACCAGAAAGGAATTATTACTTTTATTCGCATACGCTCCAGCGGGCCTTGGTCATTTGCGTGTCACCGATGCACTGTATCGTGGATTACCTGCCGAAGCCTCGCCACTCCTTCTTGGGTCACAGGATCAAACAATCACGGTTATTCATCGTATTATGAGCGTACATCCAATCACACGTTCCATTTTTAAATGGCTTGAACAAGGAAATGTCGAAGAGATCACAACTCCACTCTATCGCTGGTATTTACGTCATCATACCGATCTTATCTATCAACAAATCAGCACCATTATTGATCAACGAATCAATATGCCAGATGAACTACTCCTTATTGCAACGCATTTCGGTCTTGCACATCAAGTGGCAGAAATCAAACGTGCGCTTATTGCTGATCGAAAAATGAAAATTTCTGTTGTTGTCCAGGTTACTGATGACACGCCGATTCATATCTGGTATATTCCAAACGCAGATATTATTTTTGTTCCAAGTCAAAGGACCAAAGATCATCTTGAAGCATATGGAAGAAAGTCAGGACTTCCGCCGGTGCGATTTGAAGTCAATCCCTATCCTTTAAGTCCAAACTTACGTACAAATCTACCCGAATCACGAATGATCCACCGCAAATCGCAGCTTGATCCTCATGCAGACACAACGATCCATTGTGCTATCCCGATCTCAGGGGCTGCGGTCGGGACACAATTTACCACTCATCTGACAGACTGTCTTCATCTCAAGTCGCAGCGTTTTCAGTTTCATGTGATCACAAAAAATGCACCATTTACCTATCGGTTTATTCTTGACATGAATAATCGATCCTATGTTGATATTCAATCTTCTCCTCATGATAAAGAAGTGATCGAACTGTACGAAAATTTATATAAAAACGTCACGATATCTCTTGAGATCACCAAACCAAGCGAACAGGCATTTAAGGCGTTGCTCACGCCAAAAAAACGTGGCGGAGCAATCATGCTGTTTTCAAATCCGGTTGGAAGACAAGAGTATGACAATCTTTTTTTTCTGCGACGCCATAATCTTATGCCGTATAAAACTACACAATCTGAGTTGTGGAATCATGCACGTTATGATCACAAACTTGATCGTAAAACTCGTGAAACAATGCAGGATGCGGCTGAAACGTGGCGCGCAATCAGACTTCCAAAAGGATCGCGTGATTCAGCACAATTTATCTGGTGGTGTCATCGTGAAAAAATATTCCAGTCAATGCTTTCCTGCAAAGTCATAGATGATCGAGCCGAGCCTCATCAGTCTGAGCTCCGTGAAGATGGGGTAGAGATGTTTTGGCAAAAAACTGCAAAAATTCTATCTATTGGAACATAATGTACCATTATAAAAATAGATCTATCTTACGCATTTTTGAGTCATCAATAGACCATATTCTCCTTCTGATCTGCTATACTTAATCTTTCCTCAAATTATGAATATCAAAAATATTGCGATTATCGCTCATGTGGATCACGGAAAAACCACGCTGGTTGACGGACTTCTCAAACAGTCACATGTGTTTCGTGATAATCAAAAAGAAATGTCTCAGGTACTTCTTATGGACTCAAATGATCTTGAACGGGAAAAAGGTATCACGATTCTTGCAAAAAATACCAGTATTGAATATCAAGGACAAAAAATTAATATTATTGACACTCCTGGACATGCTGATTTTGGAAGCGAGGTCGAACGCGTCCTGAATATGGCAAGCGGTGCGCTACTTCTTGTTGACGCAGCCGAAGGTCCGCTCCCTCAAACGCGGTTTGTTCTCAAAAAATCCCTGGAAGCTGGTTTGAAGATTATTCTTTTAATTAATAAAATTGATAAAAAAGATGCGCGACCTGTTGAGGTGCAGCGTGAAGTCGATAATCTGTTTTTGGAGCTTGCACACAATGAGGATGTACTCAACTTCACTACTCTTTATGGAGTAGGTCGCGACGGAAAAGTATTTGCAACCCTTCCTGATATATATAAACCAAGTACACCAGGCGACCTGACACCACTTCTTGATGTCATTATAAAAGAAATACCAAACAGCAATGTCAATGAAGACAAACCATTCCAGATGCTCATCTCAACTATTGACCATGATCCGTATGTTGGCAGGCTCTGTATTGGAAAAATTACCCGCGGTAGGCTTAAAAAGGGTCAAAAAATCGCACTCATTGACAATGAGTCACTGATCGGCACATATACTGCAACCAAGCTCTTCACCACCCCACGACCCCTGAAAGCCTGCCTGTCATTCATGTCGAAGATCCGACAATCAAGATCAAGATCGGCCCAAACACGAGTCCCTTTTCCGGACGCGAAGGAGAGTATGTTACATCACGACAGATTAGAGCACGGCTGTATAAAGAACTCGAAACAGATCTGGGACTGCGTGTGGAGGATGATAAAACCTCAAACTCATTTATTGTCAGCGGCCGCGGTGAGTTGCATTTAGCCATGCTTATTGAATCAATGCGACGGGAAAAATTTGAGCTTGAAGTTTCAAAACCTCAAGTGATTTACAAAAAAAAAGAAGGAGTTGAATGTGAACCATATGAAGAGCTCACCATCGATATACACAAAAATTTTATGGGTGTGGTCACTGAAGAGATCGGAAAGAGAAAAGGAAAACTCATCAATATGACAACTCAAAAAAATGTAAACCTTCGTCTCGTATACAAAATTTCAAGCCGCAACCTTATCGGTATCCGAAGCAATCTCATGACAAACACACGGGGAACTGCGCTGATGAACACATATCTTCTTGGATATGAGCCACTCGGGTCTTTGATGGAAACGATTCGAAATGGCGCGCTTATTGCCACACAATCAGGAGAAACGCTTTCATACGGCCTTGCGAATGCACAACTTCGCGGTATTATGTTTTATGGTCAAGGAAATAAAGTATATGAAGGAATGGTGGTTGGAGTCGCCTCACAGGAACGAGATATCGAAGTCAATGTTTGCAAAGGAAAAAAGCTTACCAATAACCGCTCATCAGGAGAAGGAGTGAAAATCCAGCTGGAGCCTCCGACGATTCTCTCACTTGAACAATATCTTGATCTCATCGGCGACGATGAACTTCTTGAAGTAACTCCTGCGTCCCTACGACTTCGCAAGATGCATCTTTCACAAAATGCACGACGCGTAGCAAAAAGGAATAATTAAATGAAAATCCTTAATACTCATTCCACAAAAGCTGATTGTATATCTCATGATGATAAATGACCTCTCCCTTTTTGACTTTCGTTCCCAGTGCCACAGGACTTCGGTCAGCGGCTACGCTTTTGAGATGAAGATACTTTTTTTTGAATTCATCACCAAGGAGATATGATATCCATGTACTTTGCCGAAACAAAACCATTGCATTTTGTATGGTTCCCGGTAAATACTTCACTCGTTTACGTTTATTTGTATCTTTTTTTTCAATCATTCCTTCAAGACCTGTTCGTATCAATGTATATGCGGTAAGGTATGGATTGGCATCCGGCCCGACGCTTCGACCTTCAATTCGTGCAGATTTTTCCGTGTGAATGGGAATTCGAATCATTGCCCCACGATCAACTGCAGATACTTTGATCTCATTTGGGGCTTCAAAATGTGGATCAAGACGCCGATATGCATTGACCGAGGCATTGAGAATAAGGGAGATATCTCCTGCCGATGTCAAAATCCGCGAAATAAACTTCCATGCAAATTTGGAAAGTCCGTCTTTACCGCCTGCGTCATAAAATAAATTCTTGTTGTTTCGATGAATAGAGATATTGGTATGCATTCCGCTTCCATTGATCCCAACAATCGGCTTTGGTAAAAATGATGCAGTCATTCCCATGTTTCGTGCAATCTGCCGGCAAACAAGTTTATAAATTTGGATCTGATCTGCAGCAATGAGCGCATCAGTATGGGAATAATTAAGCTCAAACTGAGCTGGAGCTACTTCGGGATGATCTTTTTCATTTTCAAACCCCATTGCCCGCTGGGCTTCCGCGCTTTTGTCAATAAACTGCCGCAATATGTCTGTAGGCAACGAGTGGAAATATCCGCCCATTGAAGCAAGAGTAAACCCTGGATTTTCATGGTAAGTCTTTTCAGCATCTATCCCTTTTATAAGAAATCCTTCGATTTCACTTGCGACATGCACATCATATTCCTCTTTTTGATAGAGCGTATCCAAATAATCTGCAAGAACTGCTCTGCTATCCATATGATATGGTTTGTCGTTTTGGTCAAGAATTCGCCCCATGATAAGTACTTTCCCTGGACCAAAAACATCTGAAGGAAGCCACCAGAAAGCACCCCAGTCAATCTCCAGCCGTAAATCAGACTCAGCTTGCCGGGCAAATCCTCGGATTGAGGATCCGTCAAATGTCAATAAATCATATGATAAGAGAAAAAAATTCTTGTCATAATCAAGCATATGAAACCGTCCCTCAATATCTGAAAATCCTATGGTGACTGCTTTTATACGTTTTTCTTGTATAAGATATTTGATGTAAAAATTACGAAGTGTTTTTGGAGAAATTCGTTTGATTCTTTTTTGCTTTGCAGAAAGGTTCATCTCTTCAAGATCAGTGTAAGAAATTTCAAGAAACGGCTGTCCATTCGATTATACTCAGGACTAATCCTGAGTATGCCGAAGGATTAGATGGGTTTATACTGAGAAAACTGGTTGCAAACCTGAGTTTTCGTAGTATAATACTAAAATAGTATAAAAATAAATTATATTTGTAAAGATATATATTTATTTACTAATAAATAAATATTATTTTACTGCTGTATTTTCAGTCAATGAATGTGAGAGCTTTTCCTGTTTTATTTGCTCTTCCTGTGCGGCCAATGCGGTGAATATAGTCTTCATAGTTTTCCGGCTGGTCGTAGTTTATGACATGAGTGATATTATCGATATCAATTCCCCGTGATGCGACATCAGTCGCAACCATGATATTGACAATATTTTTCTTAAAAAGCTCAATTGCTTTATTTCTCCGTGACTGTGTCTTGTCTCCATGGATTGCAGAAACTTTGAATCCTCGATCAATCAAATCCCGAGAAAGTCGCTCAACACCGCGCTTTGTTCTTCCAAAGATGAGGGTTTTCTGCATTTCTTTTTTGATCAACAGATCGTGCAATACCTCCATTTTATTCTGATTGGCATTTATATGCACGACATCCTGGTCAATATTTGCTGTGATATACTCATTTTTTATCGAGATCATTATTGGATCTTTTGCAATTGTATGAATCAATGCATGAATGTTATGTGAAAGTGTTGCTGAAAAAAACAATGATTGCTTTTTTTGTGGCAACAGAGATATAAGATACCGTATATCTTGGATAAATCCCATATCAAGCATACGGTCAACCTCATCAAGTATGACTGTATCAAATGAGTCAAACTTCAGTATTTTCCTCTCTATGAGATCTTTCAATCTTCCTGGCGTGCCAATAACAAACTGAGGATTTCTTCGCAATAATTGTATTTGCTTGTACATACTTGCTCCTCCGATAATAGTTGCTGCATAGATTCCCATTGATCGGGAAAACTCACACATCTCCGCAAATATCTGCTGGGCAAGTTCGCGAGTTGGAACCATGATTAAAATCCGTTTATTGCGGTTTTGAGTTATTGCATGAATAAGAGGGATAAGAAATGCACCGGTCTTTCCTGTTCCGGTATGTGCAATTCCAATGACATCTTGTCCCTTCATAATAGGATATATTGCTTTTTGTTGAATAGGGGTAAGATACCGAAAACCTCGATTTAGGATATTTTGACGCAATATAGGAGTTACCTCAAGATCTGAGAAGCACATCTGCTCTTCTGTACTAAGTGATTCTTTAAACGGTAAGGCTTTATGAACATATTTGGAAATATCGATCTTTGGAAGATCTTTGTATGATTTTCGATACCGAGTATTTCCACCATACGATTTCCCACGAAAAAATCTTCTTGACATATAGAATGTGTTAAAAAGTAATAATTGTAGAATAGAGCCCGCAGATCTTGTAATAAACGAAGGAGCAGAATCTATGTAAACAACAAGTTGTCATTATACCATAGCATTGTATCTTTTGACACGGCATTTTCTTTATTTTTTTCTTTTTCTTTCTTTTTGATTATCGATTCGTTGTTGTTTTGCTGCTTCATGCTTTTCTCTTCGTTTGACTATTTGAGACAGCTCTTTTTCAGATTCTTTTTGGCATGCAGGATCTGAACATTTATATATTGATGTTGTTACCTCGCCATACTCTCCTTCGACTTTTGCTACTGTTACATTGACAAGAATGAGATTTTTCCCACACTTATGACAGGGTTGCGAGGTAAGTTTTGGATAGTGTGTATTCACAGATATATCTATTATATCGCATAAAACCTCTTATTATATTGTGAAATGTATTATTTGAAATATGTCCCAAGCCTTGTAAACGACTGGGTTTGTACATCAAACCAAAACGACACTTTTTGTTCTCCTTCTTGTTCCTGAGTATTGATAATAAGTAAAGTTGGCGCAGCCCATCCGGTCACATCTGAGATCGTAAACCCTTGTATTTTTTCTTCAAATAATCGTTGGATATCGAGATACTGAGAATAGTCTGAAAAGTTTTCACCTGATGCGAAAAAAACATAATAATTATTTTGAGATGCGGTAGATTCTTTGATAAAGAAATATGTATTATCTGGCGACCAGGTATTATACGGTATGGATAACTGCCCATAAGACAGGGTTAGTTCTTTTGTATATATAAACTGCTGCGCTTCTTTAGACGTGTCTGAAGTAAAAAATGAATATCTGAATTTGTCTCCTTTTTCTTGACGTTCCATAGTGAGCGTTTCCGTCCCATCCGGCGAATCCATAAATTCTGTTTTGATTAGCCCAGGGACAACAATCGTCGAAGTCAAGGAATCTGGAATGTCTGCAAAAACCCGCGTATCAGCAGAATACTGTTGTTTTGTAAATGTTACAAAACTTACTCCCACTATCAAAAGTAGAATGATGAGCATAAGCAGTTTCAGTTTTGATATTAACATATTTGTATATTATGAACCATTATAAATAGTGATCTTTGTTCCCGGATTTGTTTTACTACTATGTGTTGTGTTACCATCAGTTTGGGGATTTGCCCACTCATACAGTTTGGCCACATCAGTTGTTTTCATATTGATACACCCATGACTCATCGGATGGCCAAAATTATTATGCCAATAGGTGCCGTGCATGCTAAATCCCCGGCTTGCTGGTACTTTACTGTTTGAAAAAAACATGACATACGGGACATTCGGAAGATTATAATAATCAGCACCACTCCCTCCGCTCATGGTGGTTGATCGAAGTTTTATCCAGATAGTAAACTCCCCGGTAGGTGTTTTGCCCCATAACCCGGAAGATATAGGGGTCTCCATAAATAACTCGTCTCCATAGTATGCTGATAATGTCTGAGTTTTCAGATTGACATAGATATGTTTTCTCCCCATTTCGTCAGCTTCTTCAGCTTAGGGTATTTGCGCATGGCATCAAATAAATATTGGAAATCACTACATACGTAAGTGTGACAAGTAACGCGATGACTCCGAAACTCGCGACATACCAAAGGAAACTCGGCTTATTTTGTTTCTTCTTTCGCCTCATATCAATAGAGTAGTTGAAAAAAGGACTCTTGTAAAGCGTTGTAGCCAATTACGATGAATTGTTTCTATAAATGAGGAACAAGAATTTACTTTAAGGCGACCATACCTTATGTACTCCATTTCATAATCTACACTGATTATCAGTTAGTAATATCAAACTCTTGGATGTCAGTTATTAATTTAAACGTTGTGAGGAAGCGGTCATAAACATCTCGATAACTATTTTTAGTTTCCTTGTCTATAACTTTGTCATTTGAGATAGTCAGTCTTATATCAATAACTATATCATAATTATTGATTTTGGTTAGAAACCAGAAACCCTGTTGGAAAGCCGAACCCACGCCCTGTAATTGGACGGTATTCGTATAGCTTGTGCCGTTATAGCCAGCTCTAACGTCTTTTCTTTGGACAAGCGAATCCCTGGTTAAAAGACTGTTTGGCAGTCTTTTAGTCAAATTTTCTAACGTTTCTTCTGGTCTTCTATAGTCTGAATATAGTTCAATCGTTGCTCCATTAAAAATATGTAATAATTCAGATGTAGTATCTGTATCAGACTGCGGATACAAAGGAGAAGAAAGAGATTCGTAGGAAACTATTCCAGCGGGGTTTAGTTTTTCTTCATCTTCTTTCACTTCCCATTCTTTCGGATATTGGAAAGAATAACCATTTGTAGTATATGTTTTCCAATCAGCAGTTGAGTTGGTTGAAGACTTAGAGCCTGTTTGGATTCTTTAGCCCTTATTTGAGACCTCCGTTCTTCTGAGCATGAGTCCTATCATGGCTAAATATATAAATGTCTCTTCTGACTT
>LBTJ01000015.1 GCA_000990445.1 Candidatus Roizmanbacteria bacterium GW2011_GWA2_37_7 | reverse complement strand
CTTGTCGCTAGTCCTGAAATATACAATTATCTGGAAGAAGAGATCTCAAATTTAGTTGGTACTGAAGCTTGTGTAATTTTTCCAACAGTTACACTCATTTCTATAGGAGTTTTACCTGCATTTGTTGGGAAAACAGGTGTTTTAATACTTGATAAATCCGGACATGAAACAATGTATGAGGGTGCTAAAATCGCAAGAGATAATGGCGCCACACTTGAGAGTTTCGAAAAAGATGATTTTTCTTCTTTAGAAGAAATACTTAAAAAACATGAAAGCAATAATAGGAAAGTAATCATGGTTGATGGTGTTTATAGCATGACAGGTGATTACGCCAACTTACCCAAATTAGTGAAGTTGGCAAAGAAGTATAAAGCACTTATTTATATTGATGATGCGCATGGTTTTGGTGTTATTGGAGAAAATCCTACCAATGAATTTCCATTAGGAAAAAAAGGGAATGGTATTGTCAAGTACTTTGGAATGGAATACGACAATATTATTTATGTGGGAGGTTGCTCTAAGGCTTATTCATCACTTGCTGCATTTGTGGCTTGCAGTAAAGAAATGAAAACCTTCATCGAAGCCTTTGCTACTCCATATGATTTATCCGGTCCGTGCCCCATCGCATCGTTGTCTACTTTATTGCAAGGTCTTAATATAAATAAAGAGTCCGGAGATAATAGAAGAAAAAAATTATTTGACCTCACTTCTAGGGCAATTAATGGATTACGTGGATTGGGGTATGATGTTTTAAATAAGACTGGTTTTCCAATAATATCAGTACTTATAGGTGATACGGAAAAGTTAATAAAAACTGCAAATATGCTTTTTGATGAAGGTATCTTGGTGACAGTCGCACCCTACCCAATGGTAAGAAAGGGAGAAGATGTCCACAGAATAACAATCACTTCTGCGAATACCGAAGATGAAGTAGATAAACTTATAAATGCTTTTTCAAAAGTAAGAGTAAATAAAATTGATCCTCTACATCAATCTTAGTTTTAAAGTTTGCTTTTGCAAATCTATTATTATGAGTGGTTATTTAAATTTTGAATAACCGTTTAACACGTGGGAGTCACACACTCGGCGACTCCAAAATCTTGTTCAAATAAAAAAGCCCCTGACGAGGACTTACCGGCAAGGGTCTTTTTTGTGGTGATATCTAAAGAATACAGGGTACATTTTTAAAGTCAAGTTTTTGTACAGTAATCAATCAAATTTCCGGCTTTTATGGTTTTTTCCTAGGTTGCCGAGCGTGGTTTTTTTGCATTAGCGAAGGGTCTTGTATGGTAAAATAAATAGCATGATGTAAAGAGAAAATATAGCTTATATCAACGGTGCCGATAGCGCATCAAACACAGTTGGCGGTTTGATTTTGGATAAGGAGAGAAGGATGATAAACTTTTTTAAGTCAATTCAATTATAAAAAATATGATGATCCAACCAACCAAAATTCATCTCGGAGTATACGGATTATGCCGTCTAAACAATGGTATTCTTATGATAAAAAAATCGCGCGGCCCGTATGAAGGCTTACTTGATTTGCCCGGCGGAAGTATAGAACCCAATGAATCAATTGAAGAGGCGCTAAAAAGAGAAGTTGCGGAAGAAACCGGACTAACAGTTACTAAAAGTCAGTTTACTGGAGTTGAAGAGTATTTTTGTAATTGGGAATCGGATGGTTTATTAAAGGCGTTTCACCATATCGGTTTGTATTACAGGGTGGAATTAACGGGTGACAATATAAAAACAGATGCCGATGGTCTTGACTCAAATGGTGCTCTTTGGCTTGATGTGGATGATATTGACCTAAGTAAAATTACACCTATATCTCGAGCTATTATAAAAAGTTTTGTATCATAAGCCACTAGATATTAAAAAAACGATCATTTGTAAACGTATTTGGTCGTTTTTAAAAAAGCCCCCGACGAGGACTTACCGCGCAAGGGTCTTTTTTGTGGTGATATCTAAAGAATACAGGGTACATTTTTAAAGTCAAGTTTTTGTACAGTTTTTTGAAAAGCTTTTGGCGAACATTAGGGTAAAAACTTAAAAAAGCTCACAAATCAATCAAATTTCCGGCTTTTATGGCTTTTTCCTAGGTTGCCGAGCGCGGTTTTTTTGACTATTTTTTGCATGAATTGAATTCAAAAGCACTTGTGGCTTTTTATACTAAATATTACAATGTCAAATGTCTTTTTTGGCGGTAAATGTTTTTTTGGATATGGAAAAGGATTTTTCTGGAGGTATTCTCATAGATTGTATTATACGACACCGTTGCCTGCTATTACAACAAGCTGTTATACTATAAAATGTTGAAAAGATATGAACGAAATTTCGCAGAAATTTGGGGCAAATTTGAAGAAGATTCGCTTGGAGAAGAAAATGTCACAAGGCGATATTTGTCGCGCGCTTGAGGTCGATCGAGCGTTTATCAGCAATTTAGAGTCCGGCAAGCGAAACCCTACCTTAGCAACGATTAAGCGCATAGCAGATGCGCTTAATGTTGATCCTAAAGTGCTCTTGGAGTGAGTAAACAAAATTATGTCCATTGAAAATGAATTCTGGAAGCGGCAAGATGTCCAGTTCCACACGACGTTTTCAGACGGGAAAGATGGAATTGAGGAAATGATACAGTCTGCTATTAATTCAGGTGTCCGGTCACTGATTATTACTGATCATGCGTGCGGCTGGCAAAACAGCGACGGTTCTCTTGATGAATTTTTTAATTCTTCAGATGAATATCAAAAGTACCTATCCCTGATTGATTTTATGAAGAAGAAATATGCAAACGAAATCAAGCTTTTTTCTGGACTTGAGATTGAGGTAGGTATAAACGGCGAATTTAAACTAGCTGACGGAATACGTTCTACTTCCACTGTTTCCAGTGAAACTAAATTTGGTGTTGATATCATTCTTGGCGCTATTCACTCGGAAAGCTTTGAGGAAGATTGTATCAAGTTTGGTATCGCTCAAAATGATAGACGTTCTATACTCATACAAAACATGATTGCGGTTGTAAAAAATAAGTTGGTCGATGTATTTGCTCATCCGTTTCAGGCGATACATGGCCAGTTCTCAGATAACCTCATGCAAGATGAATCAAAAGCTGTATTAAACGCCCTACTAAAAGAATGGGCGTCAGGTCACCAAATCTACTTTGAAATTAACGGTAAAAAATGGCCAAGCTACGAACAGTGGGCATATAACAAATACGAAAGCGGTGAAATGGAAACAAACGATAAAGTCTTTTTGAAGTTTTATAAAGACCATGGTGGTCAGTTTGTTTTTGGTTCCGATGCCCATTCAACCACAGGTTTCGATAGAACTGATTTTTCTATTGCTGATAGTCTTGAACTAACCGAAGATGATCAACACGTTTTTGTATGAATGAAATAATATTAAAGCAATTATCAACCTTGATAAAAGAATTTTTTGGAGATGCATTAGAATTTGCTCTCGTCTTTGGTTCCCGAGCAAGAAATGAACACCGAGCAGATAGTGACGTTGATCTAATGCTCGTTTTTACTGACGTGTACGAAAAGTCAAAAAATGAAGACTTTAAACAAATGTTTGTGTCTTTTCAAAAAGAACGCGGCTTAGCTTCAGATGTGAAATTTCGTGGTGAGTTTTTAACACTTACAGATTTACATAATGCAATTGCCGGACATGGCTTTATTAAAGACAAAAATCGTTTGGACATTGACTTGGTTGGACCGACAGAGTGGTCAAGCTTCAATGAACACCGCCAGTGGCTTTGTGCAATGGCCGGACCTAACAAGTTTCTTTCTGGTGACAAGAACAAATTTATCGAATACCAGCAAAATGCTTTATATGCAGTCATACTCTCCGCACTACTTGCACGAAAAACTGTTGTGTTTGCTATAACCGAACTACTGGAAGAGCTTGTCACTAAAGGGAAAAATTATCTGGGTTTTTGCGACACGCAATTTTCACGAAATTTTTTACTCACCTACTTACCCAAAGTATGTGAACATCTCAAAAGAAAAAACTTGATTAAGCAGAGTACTACAGGGTACATTCTTGATCGAACTCTCGCATTGAAACAACTCCCTAAAACGATGTCGAAAAGAGACTACCTTTTGAAGAAGAAGTTTGTTGGCTCGGTTACCACTGAGGAAGATTTATTTTCAATACAGAAAGCATTAGATATTGGTCTTGATTTCATCCTAGATAAAGACGCGAGTGTTTTAAATTATAAAGACGAATTAGAAATTCGATCTAAATTTGAAGACGATATACCTAAGGAGGGTCAAAGTTTAGAAAAGATTACCGAAGAATTTTGCCTAAAGATTTTAGATGGATCAATCCGACAATCAAATCCCAATTACCTTGCATTCCCCGATGCTGGAAATTCAGTCGCGGCACTCATAGCGGATATTTTGGTTGGTTTTACTAACCAAAACCTCATTGCAACGACTAAAAGCGCTCCAACAGCAACTTTTGCAGAGATACAAGTGATTCGCTGGTTGCGGCAATTAGTTGGATTCCATGACACTCAGGATTTCCCGAAAAACGCAGTCGCAGTCGGAGGAATAATAACTATGGGCGGAACTCTAGCAAACGCCACAGCACTTCTTGCAGCACGGTGTAAAACTTTACCTGAGTCACGAGTAAAAGGTCTACAGGCACTGGATATCAAGCCTGTACTGATTATTGCGGCGGATACTTTCTATCACTACTCTCATATCGCGTCATTTTGGTGGCTGGGACTTGGTGAAGAAAACATAGTTTATGTAAACACACTGGATGACTACAGACTTGACTGTGATGATCTTGATCGAAAACTCTCTGAACATAACAATGGAAAAACATCCCGGGTAATAGCAGTTGTCAGCCAGGCTGGTGACTCAAGAACCACGACTATCGAAGACTTCAATAAGGTTGCAGATATAACGCGAAAGCATAATGTATGGTTACATGTTGATGCGTGTCACGGTGGGGTTCTCTTATTTTCCAAAAAGCATCGAGAACGCATGAATGGAATTGAACGCGCAAATTCTATCAGCATTGATCCACACAAGGGGCTTTGTACACCTTATCCAGCTAGCGCGGTTCTCTTTAAGGACATTGAAGATTGTAGTCTCATTAGTAAATCTACCGATATCACTATACAAAAAGGCTCGTATGATTTAGGGCAAGTCACTCCATTTTTGGGGAGCCGCGCCTTTGATAGTCTAAAGTTATGGTTTCTTATTAAACACCTCGGCACAGATGGTATAAGTGAATTAATTGAATATCGTTACGAGCTGGCAAAAAGCTGGCATGCACAGATAGAACGATCTGAATTTTTTGTAACACTTAACGATGTTGAATTAAACAGCGTTGTGTTTTCTATTTCTCCCAAAAAACTTAGTAAGCTCTTACGAGGAGAAAATCTTGATCGCGAGATCCTTGGGAAGCTCAATAAGTTACTCCATGATCAAGTGTACCGGGAGGGCAAACTATGTATACATAGTTTCGATATTGTCGATGTTGCCGATCGTATTGCTACCGGAGTAGGTAAATTGCGCGTACTTGGAGTCACTCTAGGCAATCCTTATACGGATGCTCAAGCGTTCCCTGATCACATTAAATATCTTGACAGCTTGGTTTACCAAATTGCCTCGCAAGATGCGAGTTAAATTTCTCGTTATCTATGAATTATCTAGAAACCACCATAGAAAAACTTACATCAAATATACTTGAGTACCTGACAAAGGCGGGACATTCTGTGTCGTTAGATGATGTCTTGTTCGAAAAACCATCTAACTCAAAACATGGTGATATATGCACTAACATCGCCCTTAAGTATGCCAATCGATTTGGCTCAAACCCCAGCATACTGGCGCAAGATATAAGTACATTTTTAACTAGCGCACAAATACAATACGTAGAGAAAATTGAGGCGGTTAAACCAGGTTTTATCAACGTGACTTTTAATGCAGCATTCTACAGTCACTTGGTAAAAGAAATCATACATTCACCCAATGCATATGGGAAGAACGACTCTCTTACCGGAACTAAATGGGTCGTTGAACACACATCACCCAATCCAAACAAAGCAATGCACTTGGGTCACTTACGCAACAACCTAGTTGGAATGAGTCTGGTAAATGTTTTGCAATGGAATGGCGCGCATGTTGTCTCTGACACAGTAGATAACAACCGAGGTATCGCAATCGCTAAGCTTATGTGGGGATTTCTTTATCACATGAAAAAAGAAACCGATGTTCCTACCGATGTGCAGTACTGGATATCAAATCCACAACAATGGTATACCCCTGAAGAAAAAGGAATGTTACCAGATATTTTTGTCACAGAATGCTATGTGTTTGGAGAAGGTGAATTTAAAAAAGATAGCAATGTAGAAAATATTGTACGCAATCTAGTTGTGCAATGGGAGAATGATGACAAAGATGTACGATTTTTATGGTCGCACGTGCTCTCATATGCATACGCGGGCATGAACAGAACACTTGCTCGTTTAGGTAATCATTGGGACAAGGTCTGGCATGAACATGAGCACTACCAAGAAGGAAAAAAGTACGTGTATGAAGGACTAGAAAAAGGATTATTTAACAAGCTCGAAGATGGAGCTATATTAACTAATCTCGAAAAATATAAAATACCAGACACGATTCTTCTAAAGAATGATGGGACGTCGTTGTACATCACGCAAGATATTGCACTTACTGCTATAAAAAAGCAGAACTATGGTGCTGATAAGCTTGTCTGGGTCATAGGGCCTGAACAATCGCTCGCCATGAAGCAGTTATTCGCTGTATGCGAACAACTTGGTATTGGCAAAATGAGGGATTTTACACATGTTGCGTATGGATATGTTGGACTTAAGGCTGAAGGTGGCGGCTTCAAGAAAATGTCCTCAAGAGCAGGAACAGTTGTGCTAATCGACGATGTAATTAACGAAGTGAAAGACAAAATACTTGAACGGTTGAACGAAGATCGAGCTGGCCAAACAGATGAAAATACTAAAAATATTTCAGAAAAAATGGCACTTGCAGCCGTTAAATTTAGCATTTTAAAGTCTGACAGAACTCAGAATCTTACTTTTGATGCAGAGCAGTCCATAGAAACTACAGGAGACTCTGGCATTTATGTTCTGTATACATATGTCAGAATACAGGCAATTTTGCGCAAGGCGCAAAGTATTCCCAGTGTATCTGATCATATCATTTCTGGTCTTGAGATTGATGTTGTAAAACAAATAGCGCATTTCCCATATGTTGTTAACCGTGCAAAAGAAGACTTGTCCGCACACCATATTGCACAGTATATGCTTGAGCTTTGTTCTGCATTTAATTCATGGTACGGGAAAGAGACTGTTCTGGATGGTTCAGAAAGAGAGGGCTATAAGTTGGCAGTAACAAAAGCTGCGGGGACTGTAATTAACAATGGACTCTCAATTCTTGGAATTGATACCGTGAAAGAGATTTAGAGTTAAAATCACAGTCACCAACACTTCGCCTCACACTCATAGAGCAAAATAAACACTAATTTTTCTTCGGCTGTGCGTAACGATACTTTCTGTCCAGCGCCCAGAGCACGGAGCTGGTTTGGCCGAATAACTGCAAGACCTTTGAGGAGATACGGGAACCGCTTGTCTTGTATATTGCCAATGCTTGTTTTTGGCTTGGGATATAGGGCTTCTATGCCCATTTCTCGCATAAGCCGCTCGACGCGTTTGTGGTTGACTGTGACGCCACGGCGCTTGAGTTCTGCCGTGATACGCGGCGAACCGTACATGGGGCACGCCGTGAATATCTCGTCGATTGCTTGCATGATATCAATGTCGTCTTCCGGAGCAATGACCACTGGCTCGTAATACCAGCCCGAGCGGGAGACGCTCGCGAGTTCGCACTGCCGCGCAATGGACAGATGCGGGTGTCTTGTGTCAATCCATCCTCTCCGCACAAACAGCGGATGGTCGTCACAGCTTTTTTTTTAACCACGCCACTTCGTGCGTGAGCTGACCGATTTGTCCGTAGAGTTCGTCGATGAGCTTTTGTTGCTCTTCAATTTTGCGCTCGGAGGATTTATCACCGAAGAGTTCATACGCGCCTTTGAGGAGGCGCTGCTTCCACAGTCCGGCCTGCGTGGGGTGAACTTCATGCCTGGAACAGATCGTGGCCATGGTGTCGGCCTCGCGGACAAGCTCCAAAGCGACCTTGCCCTTGAACTCGGACGTGAACATTTTTTTCATAGGATTTTTGGCTCGTTTGCCATTTTACCCTACTGTCCGAATTCCGGGGGGAAGTATAGAGTTTTATTTTGTAATTTTTCTCTGTCTGGTTCTGTTTTTTAGGTATCGCTCAACAGCTTCCTTTGAAGTCAACCAATTCCTACCTTCTTTATGCGCCTCAAGTTTACCTTGTCTGGCAAGTAGATTTAGGTATTTGGCAGAAAAAGGCGTAGTGTTAGATATTTCAGTCAGCGTTACAAATTTTTCTTGCTTTGTGGTAGCGGGAGTTAAAGTTTTTAAGTAAATATCAAGCGAGCGCTCTATGGATTGAGCGATAAATTTTACCAGTGGCTCATATTCGCCTTTGTCTGCCTTGTCTAAAACATCATAATACTTTTTTCGATCAGTTTTCATAATTACTACGAGCGGGTATCCTGCTTGCATCAAAAATAAATTCATCGTCAAGCGCGCTGTTCGTCCATTACCGTCGAAAAAAGGATGAATGTGGACTAATCTATGATGCAACAAAGCAGCCAGTTCAATAATATTCAGCTTGTTTTTTTGTGAATTTAGCCAGGTAATCAAGTCTAGCATCAAATTAGGTACTTGTAGCGCATCGGGTGGAGTATGATCGGCACCGCCAATAATTACATTAGCGTTTCTATATCGTCTGGCCCATTCCTTATCAGTTTTTTGTAAAATTATCTGATGCAAATTTTTTACGAGCATTTCAGACACAGTATGATTTTTATCTTTATCTACCAAGTTATAAAGATATTCAAGTGCCGCGTGGTGGTCTTGTGCTTCCAAATGATCTTTTAAAGGCTTCCCTTTTATTGTTATACCTTCGTTGATTACCAAAAAAGTCTCTTTTAAGGTTAAGGAATTGCCTTCAATCGCGTTTGAATTATAGGTCATTTCAATTTGAAATTTTTCCCGCAGTTTTTGGACAGCAGATTTCGGTAGGGGACGAAGTTTGTTAAGTTTAGCCAGTTTTTCTTCCAAGCGGGCTTTTATAATTGGCGAAAGATAGGGCATAGACAACAATACTTAATATGGTTTAGTTAGATATTTACAGTATACCATATTAAGGAATGTAAGCCAAGTTTTAGAGAAAAGATGTATAATCTTCTTGACCCCGCCGTTCTACTATACTGAATACTAAATAATATTGTATGAATCGTTATCTCCCGGAAAGATATTTACGAAAAGAACAAGGAATGAGAAATCCTGCCGACTATCTTTATGATCCGGCGGAAGATACGGTTGAGGATGCTCAGTTAAATTTTCTACGAGAAGAATTTGCTCAAAAAACAATTGCCATTCACGTCAAGCAGGAAATATCCAGAGAACAATTACGGTTAATTATAGCAACGGCTGAGGCCTGTGAAAAAATATCTGCAAAATTACAAGAGGTCTTTTGGAAGGAGTTTGAAATTCTTGAAGCTACAGTTCGTCCGGCCGCAGAAAAAATGAAAACCTATATTAAGGAGAATAATCTAGATCGTTGCGCATTTGAAATTTTTTCTCAAAAAGAAGCGCAAGTAAAATTGAATGAGTGGGAAGTCAACCAAACAATAGAACCGGGTGCTTTTGTGCTTGTATTTCGTTTTCCCAAACCCTTGGATGAGTGGTGGTGGAAAGGAAGTGCAAATGTCGGAGGGACGGCAATCGCCTGGCATACCATCCGTAATAAAATTAAAGAGATTTTTTTTGCGCAAATTTACCATCTGTTTCAAAATGCCAATTTAAGTATTGCGCGCATCAATGATACCGAACAACACAAAGTTGGAGAGTATTATTATTTATATGAGGTGATGTCCAAATTAAAGCCGGTTCATCCTCAAGGTTCAGATGTAGAAATTTATCGCAAACCTCCTTCTGCTTGGGGAGGGGCAGACTGGAGTTGAATAAGTTGTAGTTCAGACATCTAATGACTTTTTTGATTGAAAAGTCATTCATGAGCAACGATGTTTTTACTCAAACTGTTCTACGCGAACAGATTTCCAGGTTGATCCTCGAGGACGCTTTTTTACATCAATAAAATTGACTTTATCGTCCCGCATACAGATAAGGTTACTGTTGAACCAGATTTCAAGCGTTCCATCTCTATCATGATTGATCGAAATGACTCTGAAGTCGTTGCCATTTATGTGAAAAATATTGTCCGGTCTTGCCCGGAGAATTTTTTGTTTCTGTGTAAATGTCGGCCGGAAACCATAGTCAGGAATTCTTGCCACCACGAACGAAATAATTTTTCCAACCATCTTATTGATGAAAGACATAAGTTGAGGTATCAAACATTTTAGGATATTGACTCAATTTTGATCGGCTTCCATATTTGGGAATTATTTTGATCAATTTGTCTAGAAAAAATGAGAGGATTGACATGACTATATTATATAGGATTGTGTCGTCCCCGATCCAGTTTTGGTAGGATTCGGGGACGACAGATTGACTAGAGGGCCAGCGCCAGCGCACCGACGATCAGGGGAGCGACGATGTTGGCGATCACGTACGCCGTGGCGTAGCTCACCCCGACAGCGATGGCGACTGCAGCGACAGCACTCACGACGTCGGAGTAGCTGGGGGTGCAGTCAGTCCAACACCATCCCGTCGCCAGGCTCTCGTAGAAGCCCAGACAGAGTTTGCCGCTGCTCGTGTACGCGAGCGTGTGCAGGTCGAAGAGCTGGCCACCGGAAGTTGTCGTCAGTCGCAGGGCGTAGTACTTGCCTGTACGCTTGATGCAGCTTCCGACGTATCCGGATTTGAGTCCGCCCGTCAGAACGTATGAACCAACGTAGTACGGTCCCCACGGAGGTTCGATGCCTTCGCCGGTGTCGGGCGCTTCATCGAATCCCAGCGACGCGTTGACCTCGTCGTTGATCATTTCGCTGAGGTTGTCGCCGAAGTTGATTGCGACCTCGGTGTCTCCTTCCTGCATGGTCTGGATGACCGCGTCCCGGTAGACGTCCCAGGAAGTGGTCATCGAGCCGTCGGGCAGTCCGCTTTCGGTGGCGCCCAAGTTCCTCTGTGCCATTCTACGAGCTCGATGTCAATGTTGCCGACATAGACTTTCATTTGAAGATTACCCCCCCCTTAATGTTGTCAAACAAAATTAAGGTTTTTGTAACAAGTGGTTGAGAAAATAAAAACGCGAATGCGTTTTAGGTTATGAATGTTGATTTTTTGCAAAACAAAACAATCTACTACTGCTTGGCAAGGTTTTTCTGATCGCATTTAAAAATGTCCTTTGCTAAGTCAAGTCAGAAAAAGCATTAATTCAAGAATTCAATGCATCAAGTTTGACACTTTAAGATGTTAGAGTATCGTTAGTTTAAAATCAATTAAGCAATTTTAATATGCAAATAGAACAAGATGCTGCTCAAATGCCGTCCCTGCAGGGCGCGAAAATCGCCATTCTTCAAGCTAAATGGTATCACGAACATATCGATAAAATGGCCGAGGCCTGCGCTCAATTGCTAAAAAAAGCCGGTTGTGAACCGGAGCGACACACATTGCCCGGCTCGCTCGAATTACCGCTGGCCGCGCAAACACTGATGCGCCACGCTCCCCCGGAATCACCCTATGACGCCGTGATTTGTTTTGGCGCGATCATGAAAGGAGAAACTTATCATTTTGATATGATAATGGATATGTGCAGTCGCGGGTTTACCCAGGTGATGCTTACCGAAGGCGTGCCGATTATTATGGAAGTGGTACCGGTGAGTGATTTGTCCCAACTGGTGGCGCGATCACAAGACAACAACTTTAACAAAGGTGTGGAAGCCGCTTTGGCGGCGGCGGAAATTATAGCTTGGCGCCGCCGCGTTTTGAGTTAGTGCGCGTTTGATTTTTATTTCAGTGAATGTATTTTTACCGCC
>LBTJ01000014.1 GCA_000990445.1 Candidatus Roizmanbacteria bacterium GW2011_GWA2_37_7 | reverse complement strand
CTCAAGGAGAATGAAACAGTCCTCCAAATCCTTACGCATCTCCTGAGAAAGCGCATTCAATTCAGCGGGCCTGTTTAACCTTACTATGGCGTACCCTGTTTTTTTCTCTAAAAGAATCGTTTTAAAGGTCATGATATATGGGCCTCTGTTTATTTACTGCAACAGATATAAAGCGCCTGGCGAATCGGCCTTCTTGCCGCTGACAGCTTCAACCAGACCCGCTGCCATGCTCCCGGATAAATAATTCAGGAAACCCATCTTCTTTTTAACACCGTAAACTACTTCAGGTTTACCTTCCATGCCGGAAAGTCTCCCTGCGAGAATAACTGCATCCTGAAGGCCACCCAGGCCATCGACAAGTCCGCGTTCTTTTGCCTGTCTTCCCGAAAATACACGCCCATCGGCAATTTGCCGTACGTCTTGCAGGGGAATCTTTCTGTTTTGTGCGATAACCTGCACGAACTGATCGAATATGTCGTCAACAATCCCCTGGATAAGGGCCTTCTCTTCCGACGTCATTTTTCTTGTTGGTGACCCTATGTCCTTGAATTTTCCGCTTTTTACTATCGGTGATTGAATTTACTGGCATTGGTTCAACTCTGTATCCTCCGTTTGCAAATACACTATATACCTGAGCAAGATCAATCAAAGTAACCTCTCCTCCGCCAAGACTTAACGACAGTCCAAATCTTGATGAGTCCTCCCATGTACTAATGCCCATATCTTTTGCAAACTCCACAAACGATTGCACACCCAGTGAGTTAAGGACCTTCACTGCCGGAACATTGTAAGAGTTTGCAAGAGCTTGCCGTAAAGGAATTCGTCCATGAAATCTCCGATCATAGTTAACCGGCTTATAAGACTCACTTCCAGGAATATGAAAAATGATCGGCGTGTCATCAATCTGAGTAGCTGCTGTAAATCCGCGCGTGAGCGCCATTGAATACAACATTGGTTTTAATGCTGATCCAGGTTGGCGTAATGCAGTTGTAACATTGAATGCGCCATATTTGTCTTTAAAATAATCTACTGACCCCACCATTGCAAGGATTGCGCCGGTTTTTGGATTTAATACAATAATTCCTCCATTTGAGACACTCAATGTTTTGAGACGGTTTACCTCTTCTTGAAGTATTTGCGCGGCAGTATCCTGTATTTCAAGATCAAGAGTAGTTTGGACACGAAAACCTGCTTCTTCAATTTGTTTACTGCCATATTCTTGCTCAAGATACGCACGCGTATACATGACAAAATGTGGAGCGCGAATATTTGTTGTCGGAGGTTGTATAGTAATATCCTCATTTTGCGCTTTATCACGTTCTTGTTTTGATATGAATCCTAATAAATACATTTGATTCAAGACTTGATTTCTTCTTTTTTCTGCAAGATCCGGGTTAATATATGGTGAGTAAATTGATGGAGCTCTTGTTAATCCTGCAAGCATTGCAGCTTCGCTAAGCGTGAGGTCTTGAGTTTTTTTGCCAAAATATACATTTGAAGCTTCTTCAACACCATATGCCGAACCACCATACGCCACTTGATTGAGATACATCTCTATAATTTGATCTTTTGAGTATATCTGTTCTGTCCAAAGTGCAAGTACAATTTCCTTTAACTTTCGTTCAACTGTCCTCTCAGGAGTCAAAAGTGCACTTTTGACTAGCTGCTGGGTAATAGTAGATCCCCCTTGAAGCTCGTTTGTTGTGATAGTTTCTTTTATCGCACGTAAAATACCCCCGAAAAACGATATACCTTTGTGATTGTAAAAATGTTTATCTTCAATTGCAATTGTTGCTTGAATAATGGATTCTGGCAGGTCTGCGAGCGACACTTTTGTCCGATTAACATCACGGTAAATTTCATATAATAATCGACCATTCCTGTCATAGAGATGTGTTGACTGAGCAAAATTTACTTCTCCAATTGAGCTTGGAGACGGCAGGTCATGGATAAAGACATATGAGTGGTAAATAAATAGTACAAGTAAGCAAAAAATAAATCCAAATACAAAAAACCTAAAGTACGCACTTCTTAAAAAACGATATAAAGATATCATTGCAAATAAAATCCAAAAAACAAACGATTCGACAATTTTTATCATGTTTTTGATAAAAATTACGATCATCATTGGAGTACGAATAATGGCTGTTAATATCGAAGTACCAATAAGCGTGAGGATTCTGAGAAAAGTTTGTCCAGTTAGAAATTTATACGCAACTTGGACAAACTGTAAGCTGAAATAAACAGGATAATAGACTATTTTATAAATTACTTCACCAAGTGAAACAATAAATAATACAATGAAGTATAAAACAAAATAGACTGCGTTCTCAGTCAACATTTTAACCATAAAAAATATAATAGAAGACTGCTTTGACATACGGTATTGTACCAAAACTATAGGATCATCAATGGAGATTTTATTGATTTAATAAAGAAGTGTCGCGAACAAGACGTGCTTTGACAACTAAGCGCTGCATATACGTACCTGGTGGTACACAAGTCACAAGAGTTAAAATTGAATCATTAAATTGCTGTTCAAGAACAGATACCTCATCTGGATTCACTATATACATATCATATACTTTATACTCATACTGCCCCCCCTGAATTTGAATATAGACATTGTCTCCGACCTCTAGCTTTGGAAGGTAGGTAAAAACCGATTTGTAATCTTTTGGGCTAAATAGTTGAGGCAATGTAGAGTGACCGAAAATTGCAACATTTCCATACTGTCCTGGTAAAGATGTAGGAAGATAATGGATAAGACTCTTTGCAAGATCATTACCACCAACTTTCACCGTAAGATTGCTCAGATTCAGACGAGGAATTGAAAGAGTGTAGGAGTCGATTTCCAAGTCTTCACGCGCAACCGGAATATTTGATGCTGGAAACCAGACATTTGCTTGAGTAAAGTCTCGAAGATTATTTGAAAGTGACAATCCTTCCGCATACACTGACTGAGCAAATTCAAGTGATGAAACCGTTTCTGTTTCGGGAAGTGGCGAAGCTGCAATTCGTTTGAGAAATATTCGTGCATACAACTCAAATGAGATCATGGGGTAAAATGCCCAAAACAAAAAACCCATTCCAACAAAAAGCATGATATACGATGCAATCTGTAATACTTGTCTCCGCTTCGTAATATTTTCTTTGCGATATATTTTAAGTGGCATATATCACCTCACTGAAGTACTAACGCTAATATTTTTACTAAAAAACGGCGTCCATGAAGAAAGAACTGGAAGCCATCCCAACGGCTGATCAATCTCGATCTTCTCAATCTCATACTCTTTTTTCAATTGATCTTCAAGCGCTCCAATCAATTTGAATTGAGATGTTGTTGTTAATTTTTTAAGATCAACATCCTTATGAGTAGTTGCTGACGCAGAAATCGTAAGCAACACATCGTCGGTATTTCGATCGATATCTTCAATCTTATACTCAATATCGTCAGGATCAACTTTATATTCGTTTTGCACTTCTTTTGAAAACAGCTCCTGAAGCTTTCCTAACAGTTGTGGTTTTTGAATTGTATAATATTCGATCTCAGACTCAGCCTTAATAGAAAGAGTTGGTGCTTCTTCTCCGACTTCACCTGAAAAGTTTGTATTTTTTACCAACGCTTTGGTAAGATCTGAAATCACTATCTCATCGCTACTGATCTGTTCTCCCAATACATTCTCTGTATTGTTCTCTGCTTGTTTCTCAGCTTCAGCTTCAAGAGTATCCATATCTTTTTTAGATATAGTCGTTACTTCTTTCTTTGACCCTCCAGTAAATGCATCTTCTGCAATTGCAACAAAAAGAAGATTTGACAGTTCTTCAATGCTAAATTCAGTATTCTTTGCAATATTGTATTCTTGACCAATATTTTCCGCAGTAACAGTTACTGATATCTTCCCCGCCGCAGTGGTTTTTTCATCATTAACAATTGTAGTTTCCCCTGCAGGAATTTGAACGTCTTTATCTAATAAAAACACCCAATCTCCTTTGGATAGCTTTGTCCCCTTTATAAAAGTGCGGTCTTTATTATCAAAATTTTTTATTGTTACAGTTCCAGTTGCTCTTTCTCCAATTTCTCTTGATCCGGTTGTTTGTTTATTATTCGAATACTCATGCGCAACGCTTTTTTTCACAACAGAAAGCTTGTCAGAATCTGTTTCCTTTATTGGAATATCTATGTCAAACGTTTGATCTACTGTTTTTGATTTTAGGTAAATTTTAATATGAAGTGTATGAAGAAAGTACTCGTATACAAAAAGAAGACTGATAACCGAAACAATTACCAGTATGGTAACAATTAATATCTTCTTTTTGTTTTTACCTCTGGTATTGCTTGATCCTGATGTTGAAAATGAATTTCGAAGTTTTCCCAAAATGCTCGGTACTGCAGTTGAGGCATTTGGAAGAACGGGCTGTTCTGGCACATAAGCATTGAGCTCAGGCGCTGCAACACCCTGATTGATTTTTGGCTCTGAACGAATATCTTTGTTTTCAACAAATCCAAAACGAGCGAGAGGGTCTGTTTTTGAACTAATAACAGCAGTTGGCGCAGATGATTTGACACCTTCTTCTTGCACGGTTCCTTCAGATGTCATCTCTTTCGCAAATGTTGCAACAAGAGCCTGATTGAGTTCGGCTTGTTGTATAACCTCAATTATTGGATGCTGCGGAAAAATCTGTTCATCCCATTCATATGTAGAAAGCTTTGAGGAGACTTCAGCTTTATCCTCATCACCAAAGACTTTGATAGTGCTCGGCAATATAACATGTTTTGGTAGTTCTTTAAATACACTATTGAGATCGTCACCAACCTCATCTGTACGGGCAATATACTGTGAATGTATTATTTTATTCCCTTTAATCACGCTTACACCAAGCTTTGTTTTGTTCACTTCAATTGCAACGGTGTTTACAATGGAATGATCTTTGAAATACTGCTCGAGCGCTTCTTTTACATCAATATATCCAAGCGGCTCAAGCTCAAGATCTTTTGACAGCTGTTTGATGATATCTTTATACGGCGCTTTTATTTCATATGACTCTTCATCAATCATCCATGAATGTAAGAAAAATATCGTTTGATTGAGGTGAAGATTTGTTTTTAGTTCAAGTTCTGAAATCAGATTGTCAATATCTTCAAGAATTTTGTCAAAACCCGCAGTCAGATTATAGGTATTTTGTGAAATAATATATGGCTGGCCATTGGCCAGCTCAAATACAAAACCAAACGCAGAAGCATCTGTTATATAAAGACCAAAAAAAACTGATTTCTGAGATTTTTTTTTGAAGAACGGCAATGAAAACCCCATACCCCTTCATATTAGCATAAATACAGTATAAGTTCCAATTTGTTGTTACTCAATTTTATATCGTTCAAGTACTGTCTTGATTCCTTGTCCCGCGGTACCCAAAGCTGCTGAATACTCTGTTCCGTTTGCAGTAGATGAGATCGCATCTTCAAGATATTTAAGAATTTCATCGTTCAACCCTGCGTCAAATGTCCGATCTACAAGAGGAAGAGACGTATATGCATCATCTTCTGCCTGTTGTATAACAGCTGATAAATACGGATGGTCATGTAAAAGTTCTCCCATGTCGCGTCTTGGATATGCTGTTCCAAAAAGACGCGTCTTTGATTGTGTTTCGTGTATTTTCAGCAACTGTTCCTTTTCAGACAAAAATTTGAGAAACTTCCATGCCTCGGCTTGGTGTTGACTAAATTTATTTACCCCCTCAGCCCAATAGTTTGCAATTGATATAGCAGAACCATCAAGACCCTGAGGTACTGGAGCAACTTTAATATTCAGATCTGGATTTTGGCTTTTTATGTTTAAAATTTGCCATGAAGGACCAAAAATCATAGCAACTTTCCCTTGAATAAATGCGGTTGTTGAAACAGGCATTGCTTCATTCCAGTATCCATCTTCTGCAAACTTTCGATACAGTTCAAGTGCTTCTGCTGCTTCTTGCGTTGAGAGATCTTTAAAATCTCCGCCGTTGAGAAGAAGTAAAACTCCAAAAATTTCGCCAAAATGTTCGATATTTGTGGCAGTACCTATTGCCATACCTGCTGTGATAATGTTTCCGCTTGTATCTTTCACCGTAAGCTGTTTGATCGCGGAAAGCACGTCGTTTCCCTCGCCAACCCATGTGGTTGGCGGATTGAGTAATCCTGCCTGCTTTATAATATCTTCATTGTAAATTAATACCGTACCGTCAACCATAAGTGGAATACCGTAGTACTGATCATTGATTTTCAAATCTTTCTGATGAATCGGATAAAAAATTGCATTGAACTCTTCAACAGTCATAATATCAGCGGGAATCGCTGTGATCACTTCCTGTATCTCAGGAAGCCAGGTATTGTGAAATCTGAATATATCCGGTCCATTTCCGGTCTGGCTTCGCGCAAGAAGTCGTACGCGATACTGCTCAGACGACATTTTTTCATACGCAATGGTAATATGTTGATTTTTCTTTTGATAATCGTCAATCACTGGCTGGAAAACGTCCTTTTCATCCCACAAACCCCAGTATGTCAAAGTTATATCTTCCGTAGATGAGCTTGGTGGTTTTAATGGCTGTATTAGATCGCGAAGAAAAAACCAATAAATGAGCCCAAACACGATAAGAAAGAAAAGAATTGCGCCAATAACAAACATCCATTTGTTATTACTTTCTTGATATACGGGTACATCTGTTGGAAAATCAGGCGGAATGCTGCCTGATATCTCTTCAGGACGCTCGATCTCAGCAGATACTTCTTCCGGGATGATGGTTCCTTGAGGCGATGATGTTTGTTGATATATATTTGTTTTTTCAGTATCATCCATATATCAATAATACTAAATTATATGTATCTGTACCATTGAATCAAAATTGTAATATATGATTACCGATATGATAAATATTGCCGAACTTTCAATTACCAAGCGAGTTTTTATTATCTTCATTGGTATCGTATTTTTTTTGGGAGCTAGTCTTTGCATTTCTTGGGTGTATATCCAATCGTCTTTTGGAGACAAGCTCTATCCCTACATCTATATTGATGGCATCGATATGAGTAAGAAAACCAAAGCGGAAGCGCTGAATATGCTGAAAAAAAGAGATGATTATTTTCAATCTGCAATTCTTGAGGTACTATATAATGAACAACCAATCGCAACTTTTTCAGGACAACAACTTCATCTGACTCGAAATACTGACATAAAAGTAAATCAAGCGTATATAATCGGCCGTTCTGACAGTATCTCTACACGAGTAGCTCAACAACTTAATGCATTGTTTCATTTCCGTAATTATACGTTTTCTTCAGGAATACGTTACAACGATTCACCAATCCAAGAGTTTGTTCAAATCGCGCAAGAAACATACAATATTCCGGCAGAAAATGCATTGTTTACTTTTGAAAATGGAAAAGTTTCTGCATTCAAAACTCATAAAAACGGAAAAGAAATCAAATCAGACGAATTTCTTATTGAGATACATGCTGCAATCCAGGGCATTACTGAAAATGCTCCGAATAAAAAAATTGTGATCAAAGATACTGTTATCGAACCTGCAATCACACTTGCAAAAGCAAATAGTCTTGGAATCGAAAAATTAATCGGTGAAGGTGTATCGAATTACAGTCATTCAATAGCATCGCGTATACATAATGTGATCCTGGCCGCATCAAAACTCAACGGTTTGATTATTCCAAAAGATGCTATCTTTTCATTTAATGCAAATATTGGCGATATCTCAGCAACTACAGGCTACCAGCCCGCATATATCATCAAAAGTGGGAGAACTGTGCTTGGGGATGGAGGAGGCGTGTGTCAAGTATCAACAACTATGTTTCGTGCTGCCTTAAATACTGGATTACCCATAATTGAACGGACAGCCCATGCCTATCGTGTGTCGTATTATGAAAACGACTCTGAGCCAGGATTCGATGCTACTATATTTTCTCCGTCAGTAGATCTAAAATTCAAAAATGATACTCCTGGGGCAATTCTTATTGAAACAGAGATCGATAAATCCAACTCTATTCTTAAATTTAAGATATATGGCCAGTCAGATGGAAGGAAAGTCAAAATCTCACCAGTTTCTGTTTGGGATATTGTATCCGCTCCAGAACCGACCTACGAAGACGACCCCACTCTCCCGTCAGGTACAATAAAGCAGGTTGATTATGCAGCAAGTGGAGCAAAAGCGCGATTTGACTATCGCGTCTATGACTCAAACGGAAATATGACCATTGATAAAACATTTATTTCTTCATATCGACCGTGGCAGGCAGTATTTTTAAAAGGAACAGGAGCAAGTTTATAAGCTAAAACGCTAGAATATTATTTTTAGTTGAATATGTAATATTTTAATAATTTTTTTGTAAAGTCAGATTATTTCTGCTCTTATCGTATTTGGCATTCCAATGTTTAAATATTTTAACAAACTTTTTATCAACAGGGTATTCTGAAAACGGATTATTAACAAAAATACAATCATCTCCCATGTTATCAAAACTTTTTAAAACCCTTTCACTTGAAAATAATACACCGCTAATAAAGCAATAATCATCGTTTACAAAATAGTTTACAGATACAGGCGCGTTATTAATTTTTCTTATATTATTTCTCCGTGAATAACTTGTTTTTCTAGTTTGTAAATCAATTTGTATAAATTTAAATCCAAATAATGCCTTGACTACATTTGGCATATTCGGATCTTCAAGAAATTCTAAATCGCTGGTATTAACAGCAATAATAAAGGATGATTTTCTATTAAACCATTTTTTTCTTTTCCATTTATCATATTGCTCTAATGCTTTTTCATTAATTACCTGCGTTATTCTTAAAATCATTTGATCAACAGGAACATCTTGTTCCTTTATTTCTTCAATATTTTTTGCAACAAGCATTTCTGGAACCGAATCTGACTTAGTTGGATCGCCTTTTGTTGGTGCAGTACATTCAATATAAATATTATCATTTACTATAAAATCCGGACGACCTTCATCATGATTAATATTAAATTTTTTTATTAAAAGTACATTCCCGATATACATTTCCCATAATCTCTGATGAAAATTTTTTATAATTTTAGTTTTAAATTTTTTATCTGCGTATGGTTTAAAACTTTTCCACAATTTTTCTAATTTTTCTTTTTTTGCTTTTATACAAGCGCTTACAATAAAATATGGATCATATTTCGGTTTCGGATACTTTATTTTTACTCTTCTCAGTTCCTCAACTGTCTTTACAAGAGGTAGTTCAATAGTAAAAAGTGAGTCTTGCATAGATTTTATTTTCAAAAAACTTAAATTTTCTTTTTCCGTCAATTCAATAAATTTATTCGAACTTTTTTCTGAAAACTTTTTGTGTTTCTACTGGTAATCACGCTTTTGCCGGTTTTACTTTCAATGTCTTTTCTCGCATCACCGGCTATGGTTCCGCCATCACGAGCAACCGTTTTATTTTCCTCAAAACTATTTGGCTCCCGCTTCTGCGATATTTCAGTTGTTGCCGTTTCTGCCAGCATATTCAAAACCAGCTCAAGATTGGTCATATTGTCACGCAAATTTTCTTTCTTGAGGCTTTTAAATTTTTTATATTCTTTTGTGGTCATTCCAACCCACGCTTGCGTAATTTCATCAGTTAAAATGGCAAATTCCAAACCCTCTTTTACTCCTCTATTTTCCCATTCATCTGTTAAAGCTTTTCGGATCTCAATACTTTTTAAGCGTTGATTTATCCACTCTTGACTGTATCCCTTTTGCAGATAGGTTTTAAGGGCACGATTAATAGCCAATTCAGGATCGGCGGTTTCTTCAAGTCGTTCGTAGCCAACGCGCGCCAACCATAATTTAAAAGGCTCAGCATTCGGTGATGGGATTGATTGAATAAGTCGAAGTATTGTTTCGGTATCTGCAGTATCAGTTAGGCGCATTTTACCGTCTGGAGCTAACATTTTCAAACCGTTACATTTTGTAACGGTTTCATTTGAGCCTTCATCAATTAAGCGCTTTTTTAGCACACGCCAATAAACTTGCGGATTATTACTATTGGTTAAAGCCGCTATAACATCAACAACAGCAAAATACCATAATTCTTTTTCTTCATCCCAAAAGCGCCGGATTTCTTTTCCTTCAAAAATCGCTATGGCTTTATTTTTTGATTGTTTTTTCATCTGTCTTTAATTAATTCTTATGAACCTCCCCAACGCAGAGTATAGAGTATTTAACACTAAAAAGAAATTAATGTACGAATTGCCTCGAAGATTCCGATACGGCGCACTCTATAATTGAATATTTCCAGCTTCCTCACTCCGATTTTTTTTGCCGGAACACCGCCAACTATAGTAAACGGCGAAACATCCTTGGTGACCACTGCACCCGCGCCGATTACGGCTCCCCCTCCGATTGTCACACCTGGAAGTATGATTGCTCGGGGTCCGATAAAAACATAATCTCCGATCGTAACAGGTGCTTTCATCGCACGAAATGTAGGATCATTGATATCATGTTCTGAGTTATAGACCATCACCTGACTTGCGATATCAACATGGTTTCCAATCATAAGTTTGTCGCGGCCATCAAGAACTACCTGCTCGCCGATTACGCAATCTTCACCAATAGAAATATTTCCAGGGTTATAGAACCGCGCACCCATGTTGATAACAGAACCTGCGCCTATTGATATGCCTGAAAGTCTATAAATAATGCTTCGAAGTATAGATATCGGTATCCAACCAACAATCCCAAGAACATATAGTTCAATTTCTAAAATTGACTGCTGTATTCTGCTCCCGATTTTGTCTATTGATTGTGTTAACGAAAGCGCGTTGCCATCTTTATCCTTTATCGTCATATAAGTTATTTTACATATTATACAAAATAATATCTTGTTGACGTATGTACTATTTTCAAGCTACCATGTAAATGCACAAATCAAACAATGTTCCCAATCGTTTTGATGTGCTTTCAAAAGAATGAAAAACCTTACAATGAGTTCAGAGAATGAATATACAGTATAATAAGCTTCAAAATAATATATGGCAAAAACACGTCTTATACGTATAGAACAACGGAAAAAACTATTGAATTACTCTCTCATTTCTCTTGGGCTTGTCCTTATTATCTCCTTTTGTATGATAGTATTCCGGATTCTTGGATTTTATTACTCGATACATACCGAAGCTCAGGAAACAAATAGTTCAAAAGAAAAAAAACAAGAAGATCAAAAAAAATATACATTCCTTCTTCTTGGATATGGAGGAGGCGCTCACGAAGGAACATACCTCACTGATACCATTATGGTCTTTCATATTAATATCAAAGAAAAGCGAGCAATATTAATCTCGCTACCACGAGATATCTGGGTTCGTGTACCTACAAAAAATGATCCGTTTCATAGCAAAATCAACGCTGTCTATCAGATGGGTATGTTTCCTAAAAAGTATCCTGATATTGATACTTCGCTTTTGACTGAGGAAAACCCCTCAGGACTACTGAAAGCAGTCGTAAGCGATATCATAGGACTTAAAGTCGATGCGTTTGCTGCAGTGGATTTTCAAGGGTTTATCAAAACAATTGATACTCTTGAAGGAATAGATATTGAAGTTAAAAAAACATTTACTGACTTTGAATACCCTATTGAAGGGGAAGAAGATAATCTCTGTGAACGGGATGAAGAATTTATGAAAATCGAGCCGATTATCAATAAAGAGATAGCAGACGAAGATGCTCAAAAATTATATGAACAAAACCCTGGACTTGAACAGTTTGTAAAAGATATTAAAGATCATCCGCAGATTGCATTTCCCTGTCGATTTGAAGAACTTCACTTCAATGCAGGACCAACTCTTATGGATGGCGAAACAGCACTAAAATATGCACGTTCACGGCATGCTACAGAAGATGGGGGTGATTTTAACCGAGCTCTTAGACAACAAAATGTTCTTGAAGCCGTTAAGAAAAAAGTCCTTGCAATTGAATTTATTCCAAAAATTATTCCATTGCTAGATGATCTTGAAAAACATATCATCACTGATCTACCTCTTTCTGATCTCAATAAATTGCTTCTTGAGGCGAGAAATTCAAATCAGTACTCCATGGATACACTTGTGTTAACTGATGAATTTTTGACTGATGGTTACTCTTCGTATGGCGGATATATAGTGTATCCGAAAGAAGGCATTGATAAATGGGGAAAGATTCAAAAAACTATCCAAAATATGCAACAAGGAATCACGCCTTCACCAGCTGGTGAGGAAACTGCAGCACCATTGAAAGACTAAAATTATAGACTTTCTTGCCTATTTACTATATACTATTCTCCATGATTGTAAAAAATCGAGATCAACGAGTTGCAGTACTTGTTGACATACAAAACCTATATTACTCAGGAAAAAATCTCTTTAATTCTCGAGTAAATTATAAAAATCTTTTATCAAGTGTTCTTCAGAAAAGACTTTTAGTACGCGCTATTGCTTATGTTATTAAAGCGGATGAATCAAAAGAAAATGAGTTTTTCAATGCACTGCATGAAGCTGGATTTGAAGTAAAGGAGAAACCGCTACAAACTTTCTATGGCGGTGCGAAAAAGGGCGACTGGGACATTGGGATTGGGATGGATGCAATACGGCTTGGTCATAAAGTAGACTCAATT
>LBTJ01000013.1 GCA_000990445.1 Candidatus Roizmanbacteria bacterium GW2011_GWA2_37_7 | reverse complement strand
GTTTATTAAAAAAGACGCCGCCTATTCCAGTCAGATAGAAGGCACTAAAGCCACATTGCAGGATGCGGTTGCGGCTTCGGTAACAGAAGAGAAATCACGCTTGCATCCCGATGTTGATGATATCACTCATTATGTGGAGGCGGTAAATTATGGCATTAAGAGAACGGAAACTCTACCGATTTCTCTACGACTGATAAAAGAAATTCACCAGAAGTTGATGATTGGCGCGCGATCAACTCAACATGCGTACCCAGGTGAGTTTCGTCGTTCTCAAAACTGGATCGGTGGTAAAACTCCATCTGATGCGTCTTTTGTCCCCCCTGCTCCGGATGACATGAATAAATCGCTCAATGATCTCGAAAAATTTATCCACGAAAAAGACGAATACCCTTCATTGGTAAAAGTGGGACTTGTACACGCTCAGTTTGAGACGATCCATCCTTTTACTGATGGTAATGGCCGTACAGGACGCATGCTTGTGGCTATGTATATTCATCATGCCAGACTTTTGGAACTACCCGTGTTGTATCTTTCTAGTTATTTCAAAAAATACCAGAAACTTTACTATCAAAAATTGCAAGGTTATCATGACGAGGATGCAAATATTGACGGCTGGCTTGAATTTTTTCTTGAGGGTGTGGCAGAAATCGCCGATTCATCTATTGCGACTTGTACAAGAATTACTGCTTTGCGCGATCGTGATTTCGCAAAAATGCAAAAACTGGGCAGAAAATCAGCTGAATCAACATTGGAAATAGTTCGCAAACTCTTTCGTCAGCCAATTGTCGGCGTGGCAGAGATTATGAAATGGACAGGTTTCAGTCCACAAGGCGCATACAACATGATCAAACGACTCAAGGGTCTCAGGATACTTGAGTCTCTTGGCGATGCCGATTATGGGCAGAAATATATTTATGCTGATTATTACGAAATTTTCGACGAGGTTTTTCGTGAATCGCGCGTAAAAAATATTAAATAAAGAATATGATGGACATATCCGAAAAATCATTTGAAGCGCATATTGAAACGGTTTTGACCGCTTCCGGCTATCGCAAGCGTGAGCCGAAAAATTATAATGCCGAATCCTGCATGGATGAGGAAATGCTTTTTGAATTTATCTACGCCACCCAGCCCAAAGAATGGGAAAAGCTCAAAGAACAGCACGGCGAAGAAGTAAAATCAAAATTCGTTTATCGTCTCAAAACCGAGATTGAATCGCGCGGAATTTTGGATGTGTTTCGCAAGGGTTTTGCCGATTATGGATCGCGCTTTAATCTGGTATATTTCGCGCCGGAAAGCACTTTGAATCCGGAACATGCGCTTTTACACCAAAATAATATTTTTTCAATAATGCGGCAAGTAAAGTTTAGCAAAAAAGACGGTAAGTCGCTGGACACAGTAATTTTCTTGAATGGATTGCCGATTTCTACGCTGGAGCTGAAAAACTATTTGACCGGACAAAATGTTCAAGATGCGATCAAGCAATATCGCTACGACCGTGACCCGCGCGAGAGCACGGAGCCGGACAGCAATATCTTATTCAACACAGCGCCGGAAGCGGAAAGACCAAGACAATTTCATGGCTTGCACACAAACTTGCAAGCCTTCAGTCGGTCTATAGCGTAAAAGTTTTTAATCTCTTTTAGGGTTTAATACTCTTAGTTTGACACTAAGTTTGATAACAATTGTCAATTGTTAAAATGAGATGTAATTTACGAAGTTTTGAAGCTATAAAACCATATGTCAATTTACGCAGATATTATTTTAGATCACTATCAATATCCTCGAAACAATAAGAAACTGGATGTGCCGACATCGACTGTTGATGTAAGCAATCCATTATGTGGTGACGAACTTCATATGGAGCTAATCGAAAAGAACGGTAAAGTAGTGGAGATCGGGTTTACGGCTGTAGGATGTGCAATCTCGATCGCATCTGCTTCGATGTTGACTGAGTATGTAAAAGGAAAAAGAGTGAAGGATTTAGTAGAAATTTCAAAAGATGATGTGTTAAGATTATTGAATATCGAGCTCACCCCAAATCGTATAAAGTGTGCTCTTTTGAGCTGGGAGGCTCTTAAAAAATTAATGGACTCGTAATGCACAATTAGTTCGCCCAAATGAAAACAATTAGTAATTTATAAAATATTTTATGTCTGACGACCAAAAACTCAAAAATCCGTCAAGTCCATCAGGACCTGTGGCAGTCCGCGATCTCAAATTTCATGTTGACCGCGATCTTTGTATTGGAGCTGCAACCTGTGTTGCAATTGCACCTCATACGTTTGTCATGGATTCTGAGGCAAAAGCAATTGTTTTGGATACTGCAGACCAAGACACAAATGAGTCAATTATCGACGCTGCACGTGGATGTCCCACTGCTGCAATAATAATTGAGGATAAAGACGGAAATAAGATTTTTCCTTAATAATCTTTTGCAATGATATGCGAACAATCTTCGACTACATCATATAGTTAATAATGAGGTTGTAACATTTGATTATTTGAAAAACCGAGGTTGCAACTCAAGTTATAAAACGTGTAACATAATCATATGAAATTTAACTGGAAAATCGGCGGTGAAGCGGGGTTTGGCATAATGACTTCTGGATTAGTTTTTTCGAAAATTGCGACTAGATCAGGCTATCATATCTTTGATTATGCCGAGTATCCCTCACTCATCCGTGGAGGACACAATACTTATGAAGTCGTTGTTTCAAATGATGAAATTACTGCGCAAAAATGGGAGATTGACCTTCTGGTCTGTCTGAATAAAGAAACGTTTGATCTTCATAAATATCGGATTCATGAAAAAACCATTGTTATTTTTGATCCGGAAGTGTTTGAGTTTGAATATCCCTGTGTAAAGGCTCCGATCGGTTTTACTAAGATTAAAAAAGAGGAAAAAATAGATCAAATGATGGTAAATACTATTGCAGTTGGAGCGAGCATTGCAGTTCTTGGTGGGGAGCTTTCGGTTTTTGAGAATATTATTCATCAGCAGTTTGATAAAAAAGGTGCGGAAGTTATCAATTTCAACTTGAAACTTGCAAAAATCGGTTTTGAAGAGGCTAAAAAAAGTACGGTACAGCTTGATATTCTCAAGAAAAAAGATGTCACACAACCAAAAATGGTTGTGACTGGCAATGAGGCATTCTCACTAGCAACGATGGGAGCAGATTGCCGTTATTATGCTGCATATCCTATGACTCCTGCTTCGTCAGTGCTTCAAATTTTAGCTGCATGGCAATATAAAAACAAGATGGTGGTGCGCCATCCCGAAGATGAAATATCGGTCATAAACTCAGCACTCGGTGCATCATATGCAGGAGCACGATCAGCTGTGGGGACTTCTGGTGGTGGATTTGCACTCATGGTTGAGGGGATTTCTTATGCAGGAATTGCTGAGATTCCCATTGTTGTGTTTCTTTCGATGAGACCTGGTCCTGCTACAGGTATGCCGACATGGACAGAGCAGGGAGATTTGCTATTTGCAACTCATGCGGGTCATGGTGAGTTCCAGATAATTGTGCTTGCACCTGGAGACCCTGAGGAGATGGTAGATCTCACTCTGAAGGCATTTGATCTTGCAGATATCTATCAGACTGCTGTGATAGTTGTTTCTGATAAATTTCTATCAGAATCTCATAAGTCAGTAATGAAAGAAGAAATTGATAAGAAATTACAAAATCATACAATTGATCGAGGGAAGATAACGATTGATACAAGGCAATCACCATATTTACGATATAAACACGAGGATGATGGAATATCAGAGATGTTAATCCCAGGAAAAAAAGGAGTATATTATCAAGCCAATTCCTATGAGCATGGAGAAGACTCGCATACAACAGAAAACAGCGAAGAACGGATAAAACAAGTTGATAAGCGGAATACAAAAACACAAACATATTTTAAAAATCATTTTGTGCAACCAAAAATTTTTGGAGAACTCAAAGAAGCATCCATTGTGATTATTTCATGGGGAGCAAACAAAGGTCCGATTATTGAAGCACAAAAAATGCTCACCAACCAAAAAACAGCATATATTCATTTTACTCATGTATACCCAATACCACAGGAACCAATAAAGCAGCTTTTTTCACGATGTGATGGGAAGCGAATGATTCTTGTTGAGAATAATTCACATGGTCAGTTTGGTCAATTATTGCGCATGCAAACAGGTATTGAAATAAAAGAAAAATTATTAAAATATGATGGCCGTCCGATTTGGCCAGAAGAAATTCGAAATTATATAACTGGTGGATCTTCATCCAAAAAAACGCATGAACGATTTAACGGAATTAAAAGCAAGGTTCAAGATGACATCAATACAAATGAGCGAATCAAAGTCAATAAAGAAAACATCAAAACGCAGCAAGAAGAAGATATATTATACAAGCTGGAAAAGTTTGCAGCAGTTACGAATAATTGATTATTTAATTTTTTAGTAAAACATGTCAGATATAACATTTGATGGTTATGCTCCAACTTGGTGTCCAGGATGTGGAGACTGGGGGATACGAGTTGGGATAAAAACTGCGCTTGAGCAGCTTGGGTATGACCCGTCGACAATTTTTCTTTCATTTGATATCGGATGTTCGGGAAATATGAATGATTTTTTGAATGGGTATGCGGCGCATGGTCTTCATGGCAGGGCAATCCCAACAGCTGTCGGCATGAAAACAGCACATCACGAGATGAAAACCATTGTTATTGGAGGAGATGGCGGAATATACGGCGAGGGAGGAAATCATTTTATTCATGCATGTCGCGGAAATCACGATATTACGGTCATTGTTCATGACAACATGGTGTATGGACTGACTACTGGTCAGGTTGCTCCAACTGCAAAACAAGGATTTAAGTCAAAATCAACCCCGCGTGGAATTATCGAAATCCCAGTGAATCCACTGGCGCTTGCGATATCACAAGGCGCTACATTTGTATCACAAGGATTTGCAGGTGATGTGCGATCACTTATCGAAATTATGAAAGCAGCAATCTCGCACAAAGGATTTTCATTAGTGAATATTTTACAGCCATGTGTCACATTCAACAAAATCAATACATACCAGTATTTTCTGAAGAACACCCACAAGCTTAAAGAAGATTATAAACCAAATGATAAAAAAATGGCTTTGATGAAAAGTATGGAGGTGCTTGAAGAAAAGTTCCCCATAGGTATTTTGTATAAAGAAGATAAAGCAGCGTATCATGAGCGCATTCCCCAGCTTGAAACACCGCTTGTATCCCGACAAAGATACGCTGATTTTGAACCATTTACCTCGGAATTTGTATAGATAATTCCCTTGAAATTCGTATCTTGACTTTTAGCAATCAATCTAATATACTGCTAACATATGTCTGAAAATACAACAAATAAAAATCAACTTTATCCTATTGTGGCAATACGAGATGGCATAGTATTTCCATCTGCAGAAAATGTGCTGGTATTTGGGCGAAATAAAAGCGTGACAGCGATGAAGAACGCAATGAACGAAGAAAAAAAAGTAGTTCTTGTTATGCAAAAAAAGATGGAACTTGATGATCCGCAGACAACTGATTTATATGACGTAGGAGTAGTTGCACAGATCGACAAAATCGCAACTGGCGATAAGGGACAGATCAATGCTTTGGTTAAAGGATTATATAAAGTTAATATAGATTCATACACTCAGACAGAGCCATATTTTATCGCTTCAGTTTCTGAGATATTAGAGTCTTCACAAGAAACAGAGGAAATTTTGGCAATTGTTAAGTATATTTCTGGACAGGTTAAAAAAGCCATAAATTTGGGAAAAACAATCGATTTTGTATTCTTGATGAATATTCTCAATATTCAGTCTTCGCATAATTTTTCCAATCAAGTTGCGATGATTCTTGATATCAAGACAAACGAGCGTCAGAAACTTCTTGAAGAAACAGATCTGAAAATAAGACTTCAAAATGAGGTTGAGTATATCAACAAAGAGATCAAAGTGCTTGAGCTTGAACATAATATTTCAAACAAAACACAAAAAAAGTTTGAAAAGAATATGAGAGATACTTTTCTTCGAGAAAAAATGAAAACAATTGAAGAAGAGCTTGGAGATAAGGGAGACAACGTAGAAGCAGATGAGTATCGAAAGAAAATTAAAGAAGCCCTGATGCCAAAAGAAGTACAGAAAAAAGCAGTAAAAGAACTCAAGCGGTTGACTCAGATGTCTCAATACAATCCTGAAGCATCATATATCCGTTCATATCTTGATTGGCTTGTGGAGCTGCCTTGGAGTAAGGCTTCTGAGCAAAATATAGATATCAAGCTTGCTGAGACTATTCTTGATGAGGATCATTTTGGTCTGAAAAAAGTGAAAGAACGGATTATTGAGTTTCTTGCCGTCATGAAGCTGAAAAGTATGCAGGAAATAGGAGATAAAAAAAAGCAAGAACAAGATGGTAAATTTTCAATCCATAAACGTGAAAATCAGCCTTCGATTTTATGTTTTGTCGGTCCTCCCGGCGTTGGAAAAACATCACTTGGCAAGTCCATTGCAAGAGCTCTTGGTCGTGAGTTTGTCAAGATTTCTCTTGGAGGTATCAGAGATGAAGCAGAGATACGTGGTCATAGACGTACATATGTTGGCGCTCTTCCTGGTCGCATGATCCAAGGAATAAAGCAGGCAGGAACAAAAAATCCGGTTTTTATGCTTGATGAGATAGATAAAATCGGAGGAGATTATCGGGGTGATCCCTCATCAGCATTGTTGGAGGCGCTAGATCCAGAGCAAAACCATTCGTTTTCAGATCATTATTTAGAGGTTGCGTTTGATTTATCTGATGTATTTTTTATAACAACAGCAAATATTCTTGATACTATTCCTGATGCTCTTCGCGACAGGTTGGAAATCATATATTTTGCAGGATACACTGAAGACGAAAAATTTAGTATAGCAAAAAACTATCTGATTCCAAAACAGTTAGGCGCACATCATATTCCTGAGAAGAAAATATCAGTCACTGATGGCGCTCTTCATATCATTATTCGACGATTTACACGCGAAGCAGGAGTACGTGAACTGGAGCGGCAAATTGCAACAGTATTTCGAAAAGTTGCACGGGACATTGTTGAAAAGAAAATTAAAGGATTAAAAAAATCAGTTGGCAAAACTGACGTAGAAAAATACTTAGGACCGTATAAATACTCAGATTCAATGATCGAAGATAAAGATACGATCGGCATTACAACTGGTCTTGCGTGGACACAGGCAGGCGGAGATATACTATTTATTGAGGTTGCCAATATGCCGGGAAAAGGAACGCTTACTTTGACAGGGAACCTTGGCGAAGTGATGAAAGAATCCTGCCAGGCAGCGCTTACGTATATTCGTGCTCGATGGGACACGTTTAAACTTGAGAAGAAATTTTTTAGCGACACTGATATTCACGTGCATGTTCCTGAGGGAGCTGTTCCAAAAGATGGGCCATCTGCGGGAGTTGCGATTGTCAGTTCAATGGTGTCATCATTGACAGGAATCCCGGTGAAACGCGATATTGCCATGACCGGGGAGATAACCCTTCGTGGTAGAGTGACTGAGATCGGAGGACTGAAAGAAAAAGTTATTGCCGCACATCGAGCAAAAATAAAATCTGTTATCATACCCTTTGAAAATAAAAAGGATCTTGTCGATATTCCGGACAAAGTCAAAGAGGATCTCGTGTTTATATATGCAAGTCATGTGGACGATGTTATTAAAGCTGTTCTTGTTTTCCCCAACAAGAAAAAAATGTTTACTGCTCGCAGATCTCAACTTATGCTGGAAAAAGTAAAAGAAAATGTAAACTAATAGTCAACAGATTTAGAGAAACAGTTTACTTCGAAAATAATACATCATGCTAAATAGAGGATACAATACTGGATTAATCACCAAATCATAACTCCCAACAAACTCAACAAATTCAGTTCCATATCCTTCCTTGAATCTGGTAAAACCTGACCACTTTCCGTTGCGGTCATAAGACGGAGGTAAAGAACCCCACATATCAAATGTTTGAGCTTTGAGATTTTTTCCAAGTTTTATCGCTTCCCACATGAGGAGATTTGATGCCATAAGTTCACGATGCTCTGGAGATGATCCGCCGTACGGATAATAGAATCGATCTTTAAACAAAAAAAGTTCATAGGCTGCAAGTGGCATAGAATTGTAATATGCGACCAGAATATGTGCATATTTATTTTTCAAACCATCCCATATAGCTTGATGATACGATTGATCGTGCCCTCGATATTTCTGTCGCTTCGTGGTTGTAAAGTAAAGATCAGAAAAAACATTGAAACCCTTATCATTTGATTCCTCTCGTACCATAATTCCTTTTCGTATAGCATACCGCATGTTATATCGAGTCTTTGATTTCATATTTTTCAAAAGCGTATCTTCATCTGCTGAAAGATCGAGCGTTTGTGTCCATTTTGGAAAAAGAGGATGAGCTGATTCCTGGAAATTGCTGATGGTATGCCGCAGGTTCTGTATTAATCTTCGGCTGTTATCAGATGCTATTTCATACGGCTCGAATTTCAGAAATAAAAACCGATTGGTTTTGCCATATGTTGTCAGAAATGTCAGTAGTTTTTCACTTGGAAGTACAGATCTGGGTATATAACCGATTTTGAAAGAAGTATGCGGTATAGAATGCACGGTCATGGTAAAAACGTTTATGAGAGTATTTTGATCAAATTCGCCGATCCGAAGAATTGAAACACCTGTATTCTTTCGTACTTCGCCCCATTCGAAACTCTGCAGGGGGTGATAAGCATGCTGATTGAATGTCGTTCTGTCAAATTGATCATCTATTATTTTATACGTCATATGTTATTTAATAATTATCCCATCCAGGGTCTAATTCCCCAACGCTCTGCGTCGGGAGTAACATTTCAATTGCTGATTGTTTGAAGGTGTTCATAAATAATTTATATACTTCTCTTATATTTATACTTTAAAAGTGTCCAATCTAGTGCCCCATTTGACATACTTATGAACAATTCAATAAGAAAAATCGCTAACCAAAAATAAATGTTTGAATAATGGAATAAATTTAATCCATAAGCTGTTCCAAGTAGAAAAACGAAGGTTATTATATTAAAAATATAATCATTTTTTGGGACTAACTCTTTTTTTACCCACCCTTGAAGTTTTTCCCAGTGCTGTCGAGCTGCTCTATCTTTATTACCAATGACTTCACAATGCAAAATTTTTCCATAGCGCACCAAACGCTCAAGCATTATTTTTTCATTTTCCTCCCCAACTGTTTTTACGAATTTAATAAATGATTTTATTTGGTTGTTGCATAAGTAATCTTTTATTTTCTTTGCGAGCGCATTACTAGTGTCAATATCACTCAATATATAACCATTACGGAAAGCTTGTATATTTTTTATTCTGACAAGATCATAATAAAGTTGATTTAATTCACCAATTGTCTCTTCTTCAACATTTGTTATATTATCAAGCATATTAAGGGTTATTAGAGCTTCAGAGGAAGTCTCATAAATCAGCTTAAAAGGATTAGCGTTATCAAATTTTTGTTCTTCTGTAAGCTCTTCTCCGTACCCGGATCCTGTTGAGCCCATCCATGGCCCAAGACAATCAAGTTGTACCTTCAACACTTTAAGCAAATGATTGCGTTTTTCTCTCGCAGTTTTAACCCACTGATAATACGCAAAATATAATGCTAATAATGTGAGAAGAAAAGTTAAATTTTCGATAGTTATGTTCATATTAGATTTCACTATCCCAATACGCCAGTCAAAATTCCCTCAACTCGTTTTTGGGCTTGGAACAGATTGAATAAGTCGCAACAATATTTCTGCATCTTTAATAGATAAGGCGATAACAAACAAAAGTGGTTTAAATCTTGGTTCTCCATCTTTTCCTCTTGGTACTGAAATTCTTTGTCTTTTCAAAAGTTCAAGAGCAATTGCCAGTTGCTGTCGCATTGGTTTAATGCTGGTGATATATCTGCGGGCAGGAATTTTGCGCTTTTCAATTTCTTCCCATGGGACTTCCTCTGCGGATATTGTTTTTCCGGTTTCCAAATCGTCGTAAGTCAAATGCACTTTTCTTACATCAGGATGAAAAACCACAATCCGTTTAATAATTTTGTCTCTCATTGCTTCGGCTATTCCATAGACAAAAATCATCTCGCTATCAGGATGTAAACCATCAAGTCTATCAGGTGTGGCTGTTGTATCTAATCGAAACAATCTTTTTGGTTTTAATTTATTTATCAAATTGTTGTATTGTTCGGCTTTTGTATTGTGCGCCTCATCGTTGAAAATTACCAATGAGTCTACATTTTCCATTATGACTTTCCAGTTATCTGTTCGCTCATAAATTTGCTGAATATTGCCAATGAGAATATTTCCAGCTCGAACGCCGGCAGAACTTTCTCCGGCTTGCATAATATGAAGTGATAAGCGATCTTTGAGAGGGAGGTATGAATTGAAAAAAAATGGATGTACTTTTTTCCATTGTTTTTCGTTCCAAAGCTCGAGGTTTGGTTTGAAGTGAGAAGAATTAAGGTGTTTCAAATAAGCTGCACCGGCTGGAGGAATTCCTTCATATTTTTTCCTCCACTCCTTAAAATTTTCCTCGTGTTGTTTAAAAAAATACTGCATATTGACTTATTATTAATATTTGCTAAACTAATATTAAACGTCCCCCCCTCTTGATAAGAGCCCCTGGGCTCTTCCGAAAGGATAATTAGGGGGGTCATTTATTATATTCATAATATTCAGTTTTTCCTCTGTTAAAAATTGGAAATTCTGACTTGATTAAATTACTCACCAAATTATAAGATCTTTTATCTTTAGATTCCCATTTTCTATATACCGCCCACCCAAAATAATCAACTGCTTGATTGCAAAGATCAAACTTGGAATCATGAAAATATAGAGAATAAGGCTTGTCAGCAATTCTTTTTATAAGTGATTTAAATGTTTGTTTAAGAATTCCCCGCTTTTTTTTATCAAATAAACTGCTAAAAACCAAAACAACATGATCATAGTTTCCCCACACCGCCCTGTTAAATGTGTATTTCAGCAATGCCTTTCCCATGTTTTGATAAAGCTCTAATTGTTGGGCGTGAAATTTAGGATTTGCCCTGTTTTTCTGGGCAATTACAGCATCTACTCGCATGTCTGTTTCATTTTTCATAATAGTTGAAAAGACAGCATCACGGACAGATTGCGCATCTTCTGCTGCATGGAAATAACCGTTTTCTTCTAAAGCTCTTCCGCCGGAATAGTTAGGCAAGAGCTGATACCGTAGTTCAAGAAGAGAAGAACCTACGGAATATGGGTTCGTAGTACTCAATGCCGTAAGAATAAAATATTTTGTACCACCAGAAGAAAAATCAAAATTCCCTGATTCATCAATAAAAAGATACAGTGTTTTATTTTTCATAAATTTTTCTCGTGGTGTTTAAAAAAATATTGCATAATTATCTCTCAATTTTAATCCTAATCAGGGTCTAATTCCCCGACGCTCTCTTGTCGCGAAAGCTCATGTGTCATTCCCGCCCCAGATCGGGGTCGAGGGCAGGCTCCGGCGGGAATCCAGACTGGATCCCGAATCAAGTTCGGGATGACAAACAAGATACCTCGACGCTCTGCGTCGAGGAGTATGTCATTATCATATTATAATATGTAGTTTTAATTACAATTAACAATTTTTCTTAATTATCGCTGCATCTCCTTGAGTAATTTTTATAGCCTGACCTAAACATTCTGCAGAATTATGTTTAGAAACAAAATTTGACAATATGAGGTCGATGTCTTCATTGGATAGAGAAGAAGGAATGAGTTTTTTGAAATCTTTGAAATTTATCGTGACAACAAACCTATTTGTTTTGATAGCGCAATTATAAATATCTTGATCATCAATTTGTCTGGTGTAGCCCAAGTTTAAGATGTGTTCAACGTTAGCTTTTTTAAGAAGATGAATAAATGTAGAGGTTTTAGCAAAAGCTTCGTCAAGAAGTAATCTGAATTTTTTTGATTTTCCTTTTGATTGTTTATCGATATTTATATATGAGATCCGTAAAAATGGAGCATCTCCTCAAAATCGTTTTTTGTAAAGTTTTTTAATCTGGGAAACTCTTTTTTGAGCTGAACCAGTTTATAGTCCATACCTATAAGAGCCATTATACGAGAAACTGGAATACGAGTACCTTTCATAACTGGAGTTCCACCGAGAACCTTTGGATTTTTTTCAACGATATTCATCATATAATTTTATTTTATCACTAAATTTTGAGTTATCATACCATTATGAATGATTTTAATGCTAGGATAATCGTGTTGCATGATATAAAAGTGTTACCGAAGGCTTGATAGGGTTTGATACATTGCATGATATAGTACTGTTACCGAAGAATATTAATAATTTCGGTAGCAACTACTATGACAGGACAAACAAAAGCAGGATATTTAGATGCCGTTCGTATCCGTTACAAACAAGCGATTGGACGAGCGGAGAAGAAAGTAATCATCTCAGAAGTAGTGGCCAACTTGCAGATACATGAGGACAAATAAACTACCGAGAAGTAGCTCCGTTATAGGACCCCAGAGCGAAACGCGCGCGCTGCAACAGCGCGCGCGTCCACCAGAAACAATATAAGAGAAAACTGGTACGAGCGAAAACAACGATAGAGGAGCATTGCAGGCGTCACAACGAGAACGGCTTGTTAGAAACCCTTCTCCTGTGTTAAGTCGCGCAACAATCACACCGACAAAGCTCGCGATAATTGAACCGAACAAGAACAATGTGATAGAAACGAGAATAACCATGTGTGAATAAT
>LBTJ01000012.1 GCA_000990445.1 Candidatus Roizmanbacteria bacterium GW2011_GWA2_37_7 | reverse complement strand
TTGTAGTAATAGGTCGAAGCTGGCTCAAGATTGCGAAGAAGCGCAAAGTGAAAAATTCTTTTTTCTTTCTCTCCGTCTATATCCCGTTCATCAAACGCAGTCATATCAAGATTGTTTGGGTTCTTTCCATACAAAATCCACCCTTCATCCGCTGTATCAATTTCCCAGAAAATCCCAAGCTGTTTTTGTGATATATTTACTATTTGATGATCAAGGAGAGCTCGCTTTGATGCACGAGTTGGTATTGAATCCTGCGTAAAAAGGAATAATCCAAGAGCCGCGACTATAACAATCGCAATAGTTGTCAATAGTTTGATTGGGCTAAATCGTGGATGAGTATATAAATCTGAGTACATTATGGTTTTTTTTCTTCAAGTACTTTTAATATCTTTGTATCTACATTATAGTCCAGTGAGTACGACTCTATCTGTGTATCTGTCGGTGTTTGCTCACGAATTGATTTGAGTTCAAGCATGACCCATGCTATCACTGTAAGAAATATCGTCAATGAGATGATAAGAAGATCTTTTTGTTTCATAAATAATATGTTCGTATCAAAATATTAATGACTGTATTTGCGGTAGCTTTAGCTGTTGAAAGGGTCAGTGAGTCATACGTCTTCAGCCTTCTTTGAGCAAGGATTTGATTCAGAAATTGTGCAATTTGTGGTACCGTAGCAGCACCATCAACCGTAATAGTAAACGACAATAACTCAGGACTCTTTGGAACAAGAGAAGACTCGTCAATAGATTTTTCACCATCTCCCGACTCGTCTACTGCTTGTTCTGGATTGTCTGGATCAGCCTGCGGTGTAATTGCCTCTGAACTGCCGTCTATACTTTCTTGATCACCCCCAACTTGTCCTTTGAATGCAATACTTTCAACTGTCAAGGACTGCACAACCAATCCTGAATCAGTAGCTGTTTGAGAAATTTCCTCAACAAACTGAGCAAGTTTGGGCGATGAAGGTACTGCATCATCAAGGACATACAGACTATCGCGATACTCCTCCATAAGCGACTGATAATTGACAATTTGTAGAATCACCTCTTCTGACTGTTTGTTTTTGAGACGAAGATCCTGAAGTTCTTTTTGAAGATTAAAAGCTGTAATGAGATTTGGCCGAATTGCAAAAATGATAAAAAAAGTAAATACAATAAAAAAGAAAATATTATACGAATAATTTTGAACCTTTTTATCCTTGAGTAATGCAAGAAATTTTTCCTTATTCATATCACAATGAAAACTCATTCAAACTCATATTAAAGATAAAGCCATCATCAGTTTTTTCGATATTGCTAAGCTCAATAGTCTTAAAACGCTTTTCAGACTGAAGATCTTCATACATAGACTTCACAGGCTCAATGGTAGTGGATACTCCTTGAAGGATGATTCCTGCATCAGAAAGACTGAAATCAGCAAGTTGGACTCCTTGCGGAAGCTTGCTATAGATATAGTTAAATTTGGATTGAAATAACTCTTGGGTATCAAGCAGGACAGTAACCTGTTTCATTTTTGCATCAACCTGCTTTACTCGTGTTAGCAAATCGTCGGTCGCTACTAATATTGATTGCTTTTGGTCTAATTTTTCTCTGAGATCAACAATTTCCTGATCAATTTTAAATCGGAAAAAAAAGACACAAATTGCCACAAACTGAGTAATAACCAAGACGTATCGAAGATAATGAAACGCAAAGTAGATAATTTTATCAGTTTTATTTTTCTCTAAAGTTGGAAATAAATTTATCTGGTATTTCATGAGGCTTTCTTCACTAATCTACTAATTCGCGCTTTGAGTCTACTTGCCTTGTTGTTATGGATTACATGTTTTTTTGCAGCGCGGTCAACAATAGAATATCCTTTTGATACAAATTCATTTTTTTTTGATTTCACACCTTTTTTTGCTGCCTTTATGACTTCTTCGACCTGATTCATATATTTGTCATTATCTTTTGTTCGACGCTGATCTTGCCTCATCTGTTTTTTTGCTGATTTGATATTTGGCATAGTTCTTTGTACTTGTCACCTCCTTTTATTGTACTAAAATCCCCACAATATAGTGAAGATCAATAATTCATAATGTAAGAACCTATTATATATAGAAAGCGCTATAGTTCAAATGTTGTTTCAAGAAGCCGGTCTCCGTATGTACCTGAAAATTTGAATACTCCGGTTACCGGACCATCAATTTCATGATATCGGCATACACCCGAAGAACATGTTCCAAAGGTAACATCTTTTTCTGCTTTGCTATTTGTTATTTTTGTAATAACACCAAGTACTCCCTCGTTGCCGCCGCTTGCAGTCGCATAGGTGAGCTGATATTCAATACTATCTGTGCCTGTCTGTATCCCCGAAATCTTGATGACTGCATCTTTTCTTCCTTCAATGTCTACCTTTACTGAAGAATCAACAGTCGGAATAATCTCAGTAGGTTCCTCAAATACTGATTTTTTCTCTTGAGCATTTTGCTTTGAAGGTTTTGATTTTACATAAAAAAATACACCAACTGCAAGAAGAATAATAATAATGAATCCAAAAAAAATATACTGTTTTTGTGCTTGTTTCATGTTTATTTATTGAACGTACGAATGAGTAATACTATTTCTTAATAATGTTTGCAATATACGATACAACATCTTTAACCGCAATGCGTGATTGTTTCATGGTGTCTCGATCACGTATAGTTACAGTATGCGTTTCAAGAGATTCATAGTCAACAGTAATGCATAGCGGAGTTCCAATTTCATCTTGATATCGATATCGCTTTCCTATGTTCCCACGATCATCCCAGTACGTATGATACTGTGCGCTCAATTGATTAAAAATCTTTTCAGCATAGGTAATCAGTTCTTGTTTATTTGACACAAGGGGGAAAACAGCGGCAGTATATGGCGCAAGCATTGGTTTGATCTTGAGCACCACTCGATCGTTCTCTTCACAATATGAATCACAGAGTGTCATAAAAACCAGACGATTCATACCAACCGCCGGCTCAATCACATGAGGAATGATTTTTTTTTGAGTATACGGATCCGTATATCGAAGATCGACTGAAGAGCCCTTCATCTGCTGTTTTAAATCATAGTCTGTACGATATGCAATCCCCCACAACTCTTTCCAGCCAAATGGAAATTGATAATCGAGGTCATAGGTATCTTTGCTATAATGACTTCTCTCCGTATCCGTGTGTCGTCTCCATCGTAAATTTTTTTCCTGGATGCCAAGATCCTGTACCACAAAATTCCACATTGCGTTTTGCCACGTTTTAAACAATTGTTTCCAGTCTTCTTTTTCTGGATCAAAAAAATACTCTATTTCTCCTTGTTCAAACTCAAAGGTTCGGAAAATATACTGCCCGAGGGTGATTTCATTTCGAAAGCTTTTTCCTATCTGACCAATACCAAATGGGAGCTTGATACGGGTACTATCAAGAACATTTTTGAAGTTGGTAAAAATTCCCTGTGCTGTCTCTCCACGCAAGTAAACCGTATCTTGTTCACCCTCAAGCGACCCGAGATGAGTTTTCATGAGAAGATCAAATTTCTTTGATTCTGAAACCGTATTTCCATCCGGGCTTTTAATGTTATTTTTTTTGATAAATTCTGATAGCTCCTCAATAGTCATTTCCTCAACTACCACATCATGAAACTCTTCTTTTCCTTGTATCCATTTTTCAACTAAGTGATCAGCGCGGTATCGTTTATGTGTAACCGTATCTTCAACCACTGCATCAGCAAAATTCCCCACATGACCTGAAGCCTCCCATGTTTTTGGATGAAGAATAATCTGTGTGTCAAGCCCAACCATGTCGTTTCTTTCATGAACAAATTTCTTCCACCACAACTCTTTTATGTTTCGAAGCAGCTCTACGCCAAGCGGACCATAATCATACCCATTTGCAAGTCCTCCATATATTTCGGATGTTTGGTAAATAAATCCTCTTCGTTTTGTCAGAGAAATAATGCGATCCATAAAAAAAGACAAATGAAATAAATTACATTATAACATGGCGTGGAAGCCTTTTTTCAATATGGTTTTCTGCCATCTGCAACAGTGCAGACAACGGAAGCTTATCATCAGCATAGCCGAGTATTTCAAGCAGCCTTTGAAGATTGCGTTTTAATACCTCTGTTTGATCTTGTCCTTTACTCAGCTGGATAAAAAAATGCGCAATTCTGTTGAAAACTTGGATATCTTGTTGACCTTCTGGCATAAGCCCATCAATAATTGATAGAAATAAATAAATTTGATCAATCATCGTATCAGTACGAAGAGAAAGAAATCCTGATATAAGCTCCGATGATTGGAGATAGAGAATATTATGAGATTCTCTCACTTGAGCTGAAATCAAGTTCCCTGTTTGAATATGTGCCGCCCTTTTGGAGGTTATTTTACGTACCCCTTTCACAAGCAGCGTCATTTTACCGTGTTCTTTGCTGTACAGAGTTGCCATTACATCAGACTCAAGAAGGGTTTTCCTTTTTAAAACAAACCCGGTAATTTTTTGAACCTTGCTCATGAGAGTTTTTTTCCCGTCACAATTTGTCGTTACTCCACTACCTTGTCTTCTGTAAACAGTCCGGTAAACTGTTTTTTCTCATCTATTTCAACTGTTAACGTCTGTTTTTCAACACCTGGTTGCTTTTGGATATACAGTTTGTAATTTTCTTTGTTTATTGTATTTGGTAATTCGTATGTAACAGTCACTGTCGCTACCCCTTCCGGATCTACGGTCATAAACCCTTCAAATACTGTTTTGCCAAGACTTTTATATGTCTTTGTTTCAGTTTTTGATCCTTGAAACGATACAAGTTTTGAGCCTTCTGGCACATAAAATCGTATCCAGTTTCTCAGTGTTGCATTCAGACATAGTCCTCCACGCTCAAGATTACAGTCAGATTGCGGATGTGGATTTTTGAACTTCATGACAACCTCACGCACAATTTTTTCTCCTTCAAATGTTGTTTTGGAAATAAGTTCCTCATCAATAAACAAGTTTGATTTTGCACCAGCAAAGTTGACGTTATTCACATGAAGATAATCTCCTTCAACATTGATAATTCTTCCTGCATAGTTCATACGCTCTACAGCTGCCTGGGCATCTTTATCTATAAAATAGAGGAGAATGTGTTTTTGGTCAAGATTCGTAAACATGGTTTGTGCAAGCTGCCCCCAGTATTTTGATGGAGAAAAACCAATGGCTTTATAAAAAAGCTCAAGCATCAGATTGCCCAAAATGCGTTTTCTGTCTACTTTGACATAGTTGACCGGACGATCAACAATATCAAATAATGAATAAATTACCTGCGGGCAGTCACATCGTGCATCTGTCTCTGCGGAGAAATTTATACCATTGACTTGTGTGTCTCCAAAAATTTTCAACATGTCAACGAGCACCTTTGAATCCATGGCAATTATGCCATCGTAGTTGACTTTTCTTCCCGATTTTTGATACAACTCATCAAATAGTTTGACAGACTGTACAAAATCCGGTGAAATATTGCTGTCTCTGAGATAAAACCGTGTGACATTTTTGTGATAGGTAAGTATCTCTGCAGGAGCTTTTGGATGTGCGGAAATTGAGTTGTCAAGGTCATAGATATCACTTGAATCTTTAATAAAAATTTTTCCTTTGTTTATATTAAAAACAGCAAAAAACGTATAAAATCCTCCGGTAGCACGGCGCTCAGCAGTATTTTGAAACAGAATTAAATAGTTTTTTTCTTCTTCAGATCCAAGGATTTGTGGGAGTTGTTTAAGAAGCGGTTTTGCATCAACAAAAAGAGAAGCCATTCCTTCAAATTGCTCCTTTCCTTGGATGATCTGAGCACGTATTTGTGTGCCGCCAATTTTTTCAGGATATCGATCTGGATCTATCTGCTCAATTCGTTTTTCTGCTTCTTCAATATTTTTTGCAACCGAGTCAATGCTTTTCAGCATTTTATCAAGGGTAAGCACCGCAGTTTGCAGCCTATCTTCTGCGCTTTTCTCGTAAAAATTCTGCTCACCTTGTTTAAATCCAATGAGGTCTGCATACGGATAAATCGCGACTACTGTCTCATCTGCTGCTTTGATTACATACCCTCCTGCCTCAACACCGTTTTTGAAATCTCGCACATATGGTACAAATGTCGCCCAGTACACTGACTGGGACTCTTTTTCAAATGCTTGATATTTTTCAGATAATGATTTCACGCTGGTTTTAATAAGATCAATATCGTTTAATTTAATATCTTGATTCAGCTTCTTTGCTTCATCCATGACAGCCATTCCCGCGGCTTTGATCTTCATGACAGGTGCATAAACAAAAATGTATGCAAATATTCCAAACACAATAATCAAAGAACCAAGCACGCCGCCAGCTATTAACAATGGCTTTTTTTGAAACGCAATTTTTAGTTTATTGTTTGGGGTCTTCATAGAATTGATGGGTCGGAGTAATCTTTTCATAGCATTATGTGAAATAAAAAATATTTGTAATTTCAATCTTTAATTATACCGCACCTTTTCCTGTAAGCATGACAAGTGGTGTTTGCGCAATGATAATCAGATCGTTTCGGAGCGATATCTGATCAACATACCGAGCGTCTATGATGATACGCTCGCCAAAATTTATCTCTGATCTTCCTGACACCTGCCAGAGACCGGTGATTCCCGGCTTAACTGAAAGTACTTTGTCGACAAGTTTACGCGCGTGCGGATATTCATTTTGCTGATTTTCAAGCTCGTCAGGATAATACGCCCGTGGTCCAACCAAACTCATATCACCGTTTAACACATTGAGAATCTGTGGAAGCTCATCAAGAGAATGCTTTCTGATAAATTTACCGATCGGTGTAATCCGCGGATCATTTTGCAGTTTATAACTTCCTTTTTTGTATTCTTTATAAAGCTCCTCAAAACGAGGATCTGTCCGAAGCAAGGTATGGGCATTCTGTATCATTGAACGGAATTTAAACATCCTAAATCGTTTCCCATGTTGACCGATTCTTTCTGGTACATCTGCAAAAATCGGACCATCTGAAGAAAACTTAATCAATATCGCAATGACAATTGCAAATATGCCAAATAGTGCAATGAGAATAATTGAAAGGAGCACATCGATCAGTCGTTTAAGTATTGATTGATACAGTTGTCCAGATATGAAAGAAGCACGTTCTTGCATGTAGTTTAGAATAAATTTTAAGTTAGTTTTTCGTTTTCTGTTCCTTGAAACCCTTCAACAATTTTTTTGATTTGTTGGACCGCAGATTTGCGTGCAACCAACAAAACATCCTCGGTATTTACTACCAACACATCATCAAGTTCAACCCCGACAATCATTTTTTTTCCTTCATAATTATACACAAGACTGTCTTTCGAGCTTTCAAGCAGCACTCTTCCTTTTGTGATATTATCCTGACGATGATGTTCAAGAGCTTCCTTCAAAGCCTCCCATGCTCCTACATCACTCCAGCCGATATCCTCGTCCACCACATACGCACATTTTGTATCAATCTTTTCAAGCACTGCATTGTCAAAGCTGATCTCAGGCATTTCTTTATAGTGTTTTTTTAATTTTGTATGAAACTCAAGCAATGTAGATACTCGTACGATTTTTTCTGCAGCTTCATAAATCTCTGGTGCATATTTTTGAAATAACGAATAAATAAACAACGGTGTTGAAACAAAGTATCCAAGATTCCAACAATATTTTTTACTGTTAAAAAATGCATCAGCGGTTTCTTTATCAGGACGGTATTTGAACGCTTGAAATGTATGTAGTTTCATACTATCTAATTTTGACGTTATTTCACCAATCGCAATCCACCCAAGATTTTCAGAAGCAAACCGTGGTTTTTGTCCAATAAATACAATACATTTTTCTTTCTCTGACACAAACCTGCCAACATGTATGAGTATTTTTTTAAAGAGATCAATTTTTTTGACTAAATGATCGCTCCATAAAATAACAACTGGTTCGTGAGGAAATTTCTGCGCAAGGTATCCCATGACTAAACCAACAGCAGGGCCGACATCACGTTTGGCAGGTTCGGCAATGATATTTTCCTGCGGAATAAACGGCAACTGTTCTTTCACCATCTCGACATACTGCTGCCCTGTTGAGATATAGATATCGGCGGGTATAAATTCAGGCTGCAATCTCTCGGCGGCAAGCTGAAGTGTCGATTTATCCCCAACTACTTTTTCAAACTGTTTTGGTGATTTTTTGCGGGAAAGCGGCCACAAACGTGTACCGACTCCTCCTGCAAATATAACTGCTTTCATATGTATCGTGTAACGTGGATTTTATAGGTCGCACGCGAGACTTTCTAATTTATGTACAAATTTTTCTTTTGAAAACCTCTTCAAATGCCCGTATCTACCTCCTAGATTGTACTTTCTACAGCCAACTTCTGCAACTGCATCTTGAAGAGAGCTGACAGTTTGATCTGAAAAAAATATACCTGTTTTTTGTGGAATAACAGTCTCAGTTGCTCCGCCTTTTGCATATGCGATCACTGGACAGCCAAAAAACTGTGCTTCAAGAGCGACATATCCAAAGTCTTCTTCCTGCGGCATGATCAAGGCTGTAGCGCTCAAATAGAGATCTGCCAATTCTTGATCGGATATATCTTGAATAAATCGAGTATTTTCCCCTGCAATTGCTTTGAGTTTTTGTTCTTGCGTCCCTTTTCCCACAATGATTAACTTCTTGTCTTTCATCTTGTTAAATGTTACTATGACAAGATCAACTTTTTTATATGGCTCAAGCCTTGAAACAATGAGATAATATTCATTGAAAAATAAACGTTTTGCGTTACACGTTTTGCGTTTCACGCTTTTCCAATATTCAATATCAAACGGCGGATACACTACTTCAGATTTTCGATCGTAATATTTGAGGCACCGGTCTGCTACAGTCTGAGAAATTGAAATAATTTTATCCGGCCGGGACGCAGCAACCATATCCCACGCTTGCATTTTACGGACGACCCACGATTTTATTGGATTGCATAAATCAAAATTCGTACATCCTAAATCATACATCTCTCCATGACTCCACAACCACCGTGTTGGTGTCAACAATATACAGATGTGTCTGGTGCCGGGACCGGTAATCACGGATTTTGCAAAGGACGAAGTAACCGAAATTACCAAATCGTATCCCTTCAGATCAAAACTCTCAAATGCATACGGATAGAAGGGAAGCGAAAGAATCCGGCTTTTTTTTATGAATGAAGGAAGGGATTGGATAAATGAAGTTTTCACCTTTAATTTCCTGACCCACTGCGCCCTCTCTTCATCCACATAACTCGTATACCACTTTGCCTCAGGAAACATCTCATTGAGAATAAGAAGCATTCGCTCAACTCCACCCCATGAGTCCATCCAGTCGTAGACTATTGCAATTTCCCTTTTTGCCATAGCATATTATATCCTAAGAATCTGCAACCTCCTGCAAGTGAATAATTGAAACACAAACCGATCCTCGGTGTGGGGCACAAAATATTCTCCACACTTTGAAAAACAGTGTGGATACGGGTTGTTGCAAAGCTATTTTATCCATACTTTTCAAAGTGTGGGTAAAGTGTGGGCTAAAAAATTGTTTAGACCGTCACAACGGTTTTTTATCCACACAATGTGGGTAAAGTGTGGGTGTAGATTGTCACAAAGCTCTTCTATCCACACTTTATGGAAAAGTGTGGCAAAAATTAGGATTATCTTCTATTTACCTTCTCTATTGTTTTCGTAATTATTTCAAAAATTTCATCCATTGTATGGGAATGTCCTGAAAGATGATCCCATAATTCAGAAGCTATCAATACTTCTTCAGGACTAAAAAATTTCTTAAATTCAATAAGATAATTAAAAAATCTTTCTTTATTAAAAGATACTGCATCATTAGATGTCGGATCAAATGGAAATCCTACGTAATACTTAATTTCTTTTGTGGGATGTAATTTTTTAAACGCGGCCTTTGCATATAAGATTTTTTGCTTCTCTCCACGGCCCTCACCTGAATTTGGTCTCACTGATTTGAGTTCTATTCCCTCAATATATTTTTTTGTTTCAATATAATTATCAACTGTAAATTCTAAAGCATTTATCTCTTTTTCATTAGATTTAAATTTAAAGATCAACCTATTCTCTACTGATGTATTTGGAAGTCTGACTTTATTTCCAGCTTTTAGCTCCCGAATAATATTTTCAATAGTACTAGCTTGTGAAACTTTTACTTTTAAAGTAAATGCTGCAGTAAACTTCCTTTTATATCCGCCGGAAAGTATATGTACTAATGATTCATAACTACTGCCCATCGAGGTACTTAACCCATGAAGCCAACTTGAAATTGCTAGTAAGTAAGGCGTTGATATATTGACATGCTGCAATTCTTTTTCAAAGGTTTTTAAGATAATATCATGGAATGGAGCATTTCTATTTTGCTGATCAACCTTAGGAAACTTCCTTAAGCTTGATAGTAATATCTTTTTGATAACTTCTGAAATTCTATTTTTTTGTTCGTCAGAAAGCATTATGTTAATATTTTAAATTAAAAATAGTCTCTGAGTAAGGCGATTTGTCTCTTTCAGTTCTATTCAATACTGGCCGCTTAAACCTATCAATAATTCTTAGTCCGGATCTTTGAGCAATTTTAGGATATAAATTATATTTATCATTTGCTACAAGAAAAATGTTTGGATCATTTGAAAAAAATTTTTTACAGTTTAATAGCACATGAGAAATTCCCTCAACATAAGATTCTCTTGCTTCCACACCTTGACCTTTATAAAGAGGGCCTATCTCAAATTCATCTTTTCTTTCAAAACCAAATAAATCGTAAGCATATGCGTGCTGTTCGTGGTAATCTATTTGACCTACATATGGTGGTGACGTAAAAATTCCGCTAATTTTTTGTTTTTTATATATTTCAAATAATAATTTATTACGTTTTATTAATTCTTTTTCGATATCGACAGTTCTTGAATCTGCAGTAATAATTGTACTTTTTGCATTATTTTTTATACTTTTGTACTTTTTTAGTCTTAAAATTGTATCATTTGCATATCTTGTTAACCAATATTTTATTGAGTATAATGGTTTGCAAATTTTTTTGTGCTTGTAGCAATAATATGTTGTAAGTTGAGGTTCTTTTAATGTTGCCAGGTCTGAATGAGTAGTGGCTCGACATGACCTGATAGTTCTACTAAGAATCACTGCAATAGCTTTTTTATTTCTGATTTCTTTAATTTTTTTTATCAAACCCAAAGAATAATCTATCTCGTTTCGTACATTATCTATATACCAATTATCTAAAAACGTCTTTCCTTTTGTCTGTTTTAGTTTAATATTATGTTTTATCACTAAATTATTATAGATATTCTGAAATTCAAACTCTTTTGCTTTTACATATTCATCTTCGTTGATTGTTTTATTATTTAAATTATATTTATAGTCAGGAGACGGAAAAAATTTTGTATTAAATTCATAAAGATTATCATAAAGCTCCTTTTCAAAACTATGAATATTTCTGTTAGATTCATAATTTGTGATTTTGTATATAAAATGACTGATATCCTTCTCTAAAGAAATAAAGTCGTAATCGTTAAGCTTTACTTCGCTTATCAAACAATTAAATCGAGATACGTCAATTCCAATTGAGTGAATTCCTAACTCATTAGCTTGAATTAGCGTGGTTCCAGAACCTACAAATGGATCTAAAATTATATCTCCTTTCTTAAAATATAACTGCTTCTTAATATCATCTGTATGATCGTCAATAAAATATTCAACTAACTGGGGAATAAATTTGCCTTTATATGGATGAAGCCTATGAACATGTTTTGTTGTGTCCTTTTCCTTTAGATGGTCAAACGAGAGTCTCCAGTTTAAATCTTGTCCCAATTTCTCTTTCCATTTTATTTCGCGATAGCCATTATAAGATTTATAGTAATTCTTCAAATCTTCAATATTTACATAAGTACTTCCATGCCCACTATATTTTTTGACCTTTCCATACTGTATCAAATATGAAATGTTAGAGGAGGAGATGTCTTTGAATAAATAATCTGTAGCCCATTTACTTGCTTCGTCAATAGATACTAAATTCTGATTCATATTTATATTGTAACAAAAATATTTATTAAGCAATGTGATGAAATTATATAATTACATCAACTTGTATTCCGTACGAAGATTCCTAAACCGATTTGATTTTCTCTTTGACCGCTTTCTCTTCATACCACATACACACATGATAACAATACGATAGAGAATTATCGAATAAAAGCCGATTATTCATAAACATTTACATGTCGGACATATTCGTGATGTGGAAAATCAAATGATTTTACTAAAGGCAACCTTAAACCTGTTCTAATAGCATCATTGAAAATTGTCCCATCCCGAGTGCCAATAACAACGCACACCATTTTTGAGATTTGTTATTTGAAATTTTCAAAATCCCTCTCCTTCTCAGATTTCCTTATCTTCTTGGCTTCGTGCTCACGCTTGAATAGAAATTTGTGCTTCAAGTGGCAGGGGTTGCAACTTGGAGATTCATGGGGTAAAATTGAAGTATCACGATGACTGGACTAGCCTAAGGTTTCGACCGAACGCGAATGCCAGTCTTTTTTTTGTACTCGAGCGACTTCCTCAGCAAATCAATCCTGAGGATTAAATTATTTTTATTGAATTTGCGAAGTAGACCCGAATAATGTATTGTCGGAACCATCACTTTGCACAACTTATTTTGACTTATCAAATACTCAATAAGGCAATGAAAATCTCCATCTCCTGAAACGATGATTGCTTTATCATAGTTGTCTTTCTCAATCATGGTATGAAGAACAAGTTCAGCATCGACATTCCCCTTTATTTTTATTTTACCATTTCGCTGAAACTCAAGAGTTGGTTTAAAAACCAGAATAAAATCTGATTCCTGCAAAAAAGTATAAAGTGATTCGTTACCAGATACATGGCCAATAAAAAGATATGCCTTTTCTACGTTATATTTATTATGTAAATACTGACGAAATTTTCTCCAGTCGAGCTTCCAACTTTGAGCTTTTACTCCAAGATTGAGATTCTGACTATCAATAAATGCGAAAATGCGATTATCAAGTCTCTTTTTTGCTGCCATTTTCAGATAAATAATTCATTTTCCAATCCATAATGTTATTTAATTGTATCACAAGCTTTTCTTTCTCCTCCTTCTTCATCCTCTTCACTTCCCGTTCCCGTTTCATAGCTTCGGCCATGCTTTCATACTCCTCAGAGTAGACCAGTCGAACAGGACGGCGAGAGCGGGTGTATTTGGCTGACGATATCCCCTTTTTTTCATTGTGCTCTGCTACACGGCGCGCGAGGTCGGTCGTGATACCACAGTAGAGAGAGTTGTCTGAACACCGAAGTATGTAGAAGAAATAGGACATAGGTATATCTTTATCCTAAAATTAACCTATGACTTTTGTGAATCCGGTTGAGTTTTTCAGCGCTCATTATTTTAGTCAAATCCCAATTATTTCCCTTTCAAAATATCAGCAATTTTTTCAAGATAATTTTGGGTAGTGATAACCTCAGAGATATTTGGCAGAGGAAAAATTTTTTTAGCAGCCCCACCTTTCGTTTTGATTTCAATTGCCGTATAGTTCTTTTTATAATCCTCAACAATGCCATCCACTTCTTTTCCTCCATATTCCCGATAAAAATACATATTTACTTTTGCATTGGTAAGTCTACGCGTTTTCTCAAGCTCGGAGATAATAAAATTCTCAAACACACCGCCCTTGTCCTGACGGAGTTCTAGATCCCTAAAATCCTGTATCAGGATATTGCGAATACCAAGATCATAAAAGTAAAGTTTACGATTTTTAGAGACTGCCTTTCTTATATTTGTTTTAAATGACGGAAGCGAAATTAAAATGTAGACTTCACTACCAAGTTGAAGTGCAATTTTGGTCAGAATATCCTTGGCAAGTCTTGTATTTTTGAGATCATAAATACTGATAACATCTTTGAGTACGTAGGCATCCAGCATGCGCTGTAGTAGATCTATTCGATCTTTCTCGCTTAGATTATCCCTTGTATATACCTCAGGGTATGCACCAAAAATTTGCAGTTTTTTGGCCAACTGTTTATTAAATTCTTCCTTATCTGAAGATTTAGGTTTTTCATTATCTAAAATTTCAAAGATTGAAAGCGGAAGGCAATAAATTTCATTAAACCTTCCAGCCATCGTGTCAAATTCTTTAGAAGATTTTTGACGAAGCTCTGAGCTTCCAGTGGCAATTACCTTTACCCCAAACTCATCATGAAGCAATTTAAGCATCACCGTTGCCTCGGGGTAGTTTTGCACCTCATCAATTAGTACCACTTTATGTTCACTAACAATCCTTTCAAGGACATCCCTGCGGGGCGCAAATTTTTCTCGGTCTGACTCAAGATCAAAGTTGTATTTTGTCACTCTCAGTTCCCGAGCCAATTTATCAATCAGTGTTGTTTTTCCGGAACGTCTAGGACCCCAAATAAACAATGTTTTTGCCTCTCGGCTTTTAAGGTATTTGTTAATATTATCTTCGATGGTTCGCTTTAATATAGTCATACAATATCATTTTAGTACTAATTTGTAGTTTGTCAACCCCTATTTTACGGCTAAATTGTAGTTTCTATTTTCACTGATACTCTGGTTGAATATGTTTCGTAACTTATTCACACTCATTGTTATACAATTGTACTACATTTTTTGTCATTTTTTCAAATGAAAATCTATCAACAATAGTCTTTAGCTTGTTATTTGCAACTCGCAACTCGCAACTCGCAACTCGCAACTTCTCAACAATATCTCCAATATTCTCAGGATCAAATGAAATATATTGATCATCCAATATTTCATGGAAAACCGGAATATCCGAGGCGATCACGGGACAGCCAAAATACGTTGCTTCAAGAAGCGGAAGCCCAAATCCTTCAGAAAGTGAAGGATTGATAAGCGCTTGGGCGTGCTTGTAGAAAAAAATAAGGTCTTTGATTGTTGAGTCATGAATAAATTGTACGCCTTCAATTTTTTCATGTTCAACTTTCTCTTTCAGTTTTTGTGCAAACATGTTGTCTGGGCCAACCAGAATAAGCCGTAATTGATCCTCTTGTTTCTTTGCTCCATCAAGATGACTATATATTTTATAAGCTTTGATCAATCTTTCGACATTTTTATGCGGATAAAAATTCCCCACATACAGGAAAAATGGCTTCACAAATTTGCTTTTCAATGAGGAATTTTCAGTAGCTTGCATAAACTCAAAACTCACTCCTTCCGGAATCGATTGTATTGTATCGGCGTATTGCCGACCATACATTTCTATAATCTGATTTTTGACCCATACAGTCGGTGTGATAATTTTTTTTGCATGTTTTACTTGTGCACCTAAGACGTGCGCAAATGCGAGATGCTTCATCTCATATACAAATGGATTGTGCGTGGAGGCTTTTCCTGTTTTATACAGAAACGGTGTAACATCGTGAATTGTTGCAATAAAGGGCTGTTTATAGAGAATTGGATAGCTGAAATACGTAAAATGCATCAAGTCAAGCTGATCCTGCATGAGTGCTCGATAGAACACTATCTGCTCTTTCAAAGTATGCCATGGGGCATCCACACCACGAATAACAAAATGACTCTCTGAAAAATCAATATGTTCAAGATCTTTTGATAAAACATACACAAATATTTGTATGAAATTTGGGAGTATTTTTGGCAAATAATGGAGAAGGTTGCGAAGATACGTACCAACACCGGTTTGAAAATAGAGACGCGCATCAATTCCAATTTTTTTCATACTGATATTTTAAACGCAAGATCAATAATTACAACTGCGACTTCAATCCAATAAAAAAATAAACAACCTGATCAATGAGCCATGGATTTTCCCCTTCATAATGTTTACGATAAAAAATCCTCATAGAATCGTAAAAATATTGTTTGGTTTTTTTCTGAGCTACTGTATTTTTCAAACCGCTTTGATACTTGAAGTGCGTTACATTTTCGTGAGGATAATACACAATCTTGTACCCATTCTCCTTCATCCTGTATGAAAGATCTAAATCCTCGCCATACATAAAAAATGTTTCATCAAACCCTCCAAGTCCATTAAGTATTTTTTTTCGAGTCAGATAAAATGCACCGCTTGGGGAATCAATTTCATGCACTGTATTCAGATTGAGATTGGTCAAATGATATCCGCCAAAATATCTTCTCAGAAAATGGATATGTTTTGTCATTGCTTCAAGGTATGCATAATAACAAAACGAATTCCATATTGTCGGGAACCCGCGATGAGATGCGGGATCAATGCGCTTTGTGGGAAGTTCGACACGAACCGTCAGCGCTCCGATATTTGTCTGTTCATCCAGATATTTCAATACTTTATCCCAATGAAAAGTATCAATCATGACATCTGAATTGAGAAATAAGATATATTCACCTGTGGCATTGTGAAATCCGCGATTATTTCCTTTTGGATAGCCTTCATTCTGCTGATTAAATATTGTCTTAAATGTTACGTTTCTTTTTGCAAATATTTTTTTACTTTGCGAGATCATTTCTTGTGACCCGTCAACTGATGCATTGTCTATGATAATAATCTCCGATTGAAATGAAGCATTTGATAAAGATTTATATAGTTTCTCAAGACAATCTTTAGTAATGTCTTTCGTGTTGTACGATAAGATGACGACCGAAAGTTTTATCATGATATTGATAAGTATAATATAATCCGAAGTTATACGTCTATTTTACCGTTTTGGAGATTGTTTTTTGCGTCGTGCTTTCCCGCCCATTCCGACTTTCCGTCGTTCACGAACGCGTGGGTCGCGAGTGAGCAATCCTTCTTTTCTCAACGTTGTGCGATGTTTGGCATCTACTAGACACAGTGCTCGTGCGATCCCATGCACTGTTGCTTCAAGTTGGCCGCTTTTCCCTCCTCCTTTTACCAGTATGCTTACCACAAACCTATCGACATTTTCCGTAAGAACGAATGGTTTTGCAAGTAAAGTCTTTTCTGCCGATCGCGGAAAGTAATCGTCAGCAAGCTTTCCGTTAATAATGATGCTGCCTTGCTTGATGGCGGATCCGCGAACATCTACTGTTTTATCTCTTTTAGATACAATGTACAGACGTACACGAGCGGTAGATTCTTTTCGTCTTCCTACTGCTTGATAATATTCAATGTTTTTCTTTTTTGCTGCCATAAGATGTAATCAATTAAAATAGTATTACGATTATATCGTAGTTTTTGTAAATTTATGAGCGTACGGGTGCCTCTCATCATTAAAAACAAATAGTCGCGCAAGCCGAGGATCTCGGTGTTTATTTTTTGGAAGCATTCCAGAAACAGCAGCACGTATCACTTTCTCAGGACTCTGTTTCATAAGCTCTTCATACGTCTTTACCGACCGGCCTCCAGGATATCCAGAATATGAATCATACTGTTTTTGAGAGCTTTTGCTGCCGGTCAATTGTACAGCGGCTGCATTGATCACCACAACATGATCGCCGCAATCAAGATACGGCACATAATCCCGCTTATGCTTTCCTTGAAGAAGCTTGGCAATCTGCGTAGCTGTTCGTCCCAGCACCATATTTTTTGCATCAAATATATGCCAGTTGCGCTTGATCTCAGAAGCCTTAATTGATCGTGTTGTTTGTGTAATATTTGTCATAAAAAATTATTTCTTTGTTTTGATAACTTTTTTTTCTTTTTTTGATTGTAATTTTTTAGGTGGCTTCGTTGGCTTTGTTGCTTTCGATGTGCTTTTATCAAGGCTTTTTGTTTCCGTGCTTGATGGTGTTTTTTTTGTTTTTAACGTCTTTTTTTTGGGTTTCATACTTTCCCAATCAACAACAACAGGGTGTGCCCACTCAATTTGTGCCATCATAGCGCCATCATTGTCGCGTTGATTGAGTTTGATAATACGGACATACCCGCCGCTTACCTTTGAAAGGGCAGGACCGATCTGTTGAAACAGAACTTTTTGATATTTTTTTTCAGGAAAAAATCGAAGCAAATAATTTTTATTTGATTCAGTGTATGTTCGTGCCTTACTCACAATTCGATCCAAAGCAATCTTGAGTGCTTTTGCCCGTGGAACTGTTGTCTTAATATGTGAGGCGCTTATGAAATTTTTCATCAATTTACGCATCATCATTTTGTTGGCATCACTACCTCCTCCGAATTTCTTTTTGTTTGTTCTGTGCTTCATGATATTATATTACTTCAACTCTACTTCCATTTTTCTTAGTTCCTCGTCAATAAGATCTATTGATTTTTTTCCAACACCTTTCAAATTCGTAAGTTCATTTCTTCCTCTTTCTATAAGGTTTGCAACAGTCTCGATATTCTCACGAAGCAATGCATTAATAACTCGGGAAGGAAGATTCAATTCATCAATAATTGTTTCATATACTTTTGCATTTATTTTATCTTCAGATTCTTTCGAATCTCCATCATTTTCAACAAATTTTTTGCCTTCAACAATGACCGCAAAATGCTTGGAAAGGATCGCAGCTGCTGTTTTTATCGACTCTTCAGGTGTGATACTTCCATCCGTGGTTACTTCAAGTAGCATTTGTTCAAAATCACTTTTCCGTCCTACACGTGCTTCCGAAACAGTAAAGTTTACCCTGCTAATTGGTGAGTAAGAAGAATCGATTGCAATATATCCCGTTTTCTCTTCTTTATCTTCTGAGGCTTGGTACCCATATCCTTTTTCAACAATGATTTCAACATCAAGTTTTCCTTTGCTGTCTGTTATTTCACCAAGATACAGATCTTTATTTACTACTTCAATCTCACCCTCAAGATCTTTTGCATATACTTTTTTTTGACCTTTTGCAGAGAGTCTCATTTCAAATGGTCCTTTGTCCGTACTTTTAAATCGAACCAATTTCAGATTCAACATGATGTCAAGAACTGATTCTTTTACTCCGCTAATTGTTGTAAACAAATGAGCTGCATCGGCAAACTTGACATATGCCACTGCATACCCTGGCAGAGATGACAATAAAGTTCTTCGAACTGCATTGCCGACACTATGCCCAAAACTCGTATTAAACGGCTCGTATAAAAATTTGCCGTATGTTTTTGACTGTTCCTCTATTTTGACTGTAAACATTGGTTCTATCATAAAAAAAATACAATTATTAAATAATTACCGTGAATAAAACTCGATGACTAATCGCAAATTCACTTGCTGTTGAATAAGAGTGTTATCGGGTGTCTGAGTAAGTAATCCTGAGTCTTTTTTTGCTTCAAGCCATACTGGAACAATTACATCGCTTGTTTCGCAAAAAATCTGGATATAGGGAATTTCTTTTGTTTTCTTTGTTAAAAATGAAATTTTCTCATTGTTTTTCATAAGGTACGATGGAATGTTTATTTTCTTGTCATTCACTGCTATATGCCCGTGCGTGACAAGCTGTCGGGCAGCTGCTCGTGTCGGTGTAAATCCAAGGCGATACAGAATATTATCAAGTCGTCGTTCAAGAAGCTCCCCTAAATATATAGCTGTATTCCCCTTTTTTCTTGATGCTATAGTGAAATATTTTTTGAGTTGAGATTCTGTGAGGCCAAACAAATATCTTAGCTTTTGTTTTTCTATAAGCTGCCGCGCATGTTCAGATTCTTTTCTCCGATATCGAGTACCATGCTGACCGGGCCTGATATTCATTTTTTTCAAAAGCGACGCATGAGATTTGCTTCCTGCAGTCTTTAATCCAAGATCGGTTGCTTGTCTTCTTGCTATTTTGTTTTTTGGTCCCGTATATCTCATGAATATTTCGTAATTTTCAAATATTAAACTCTTCGGACTTTCGGTGGTCGAACTCCGTTGTGAGGGATTGGTGTCATATCAACGATTTTCCCAACGTCCAAGTTTGAAGCACGAATGGCTCGAAGAGATGCCTCACGACCAGGTCCGATTCCTTTAATAAAAATATCTACTTTTCGAAGACCATGCTGTTCAGTAGCTTTTGATATCGCAGCTTCTGTGGTTACTGTTCCTGCGTACGGTGTTGATTTCCTGGTACCGGTAAAACCATGCATGCCACATGAACTAAGAACAATGGTATTGCCTTTCTCATCAGTCACAGTCACGAGAGTATTATTAAATGTTGCTGTCACATAAATACGACCTGATGCAACAATTCGCATTGTTTTTGGTTTGTTTGTTGATTTTGTTGGTGCCATAGTTATTTATCAGTAGTACTTGACTCAGGTTGTCCTGTTTTTGACCATGCTTCTTTTGACAGTGCTCCGACTGTTCGTCGTTTACCACGCTTTGTTCGGGCATTTGATCGTGTTCTTTGGCCACGGGTTGGCAGTCCGAGTCCATGCCTCATTCCTCTATATGATCCGATTTCTCGAAGACGTTTTATGTTCTCGTTTCGCTCTTCTCGAAGTGGTCCTTCAACCTTATAGTTTGTGTCTATGCACGAATTCAGTTTCTTCAGTTGATCTTCTGAAATATCTTTGACTCTGAGAGCTGCATCAATGTTACTTTGTTTTAAAATTTTCACTGATCTTGACCAGCCAATCCCAAAGATCAAGGTCAGTGCATAATCAATCCTTTTATTGTCCGGAAGGTTGACTCCCATTAAACGTGACATAATATGAAAATATCTTAAATAATTAAAATAATGTTTTTAGCCCTGTCTTTGTTTGTGTTTTGGATTTCGTTTACAAATTACAAACAGTACGCCTTTGCGCACTACCAGTTTACATCCCGTACACATTTTTTTAACAGCTGATTTTACATGCATATTATTACGATGACTTCCTATACACAATTCGTCCCCGGTCAAGATCATATGGAGTCATTTCGACCTTCACACGATCACCTGGTAAAATCTTAATATAGTGTTTTCTCATTTTACCTGACAGATAACCGATTATTATCTTTTCAGACTCATCAAGATGAATCTTAAATAAAGTATTTGGAAGGTTTTCAATAACCTCTCCTTCAATTGTCGTAACATTATTTTTCATAGAAAGATATATTTTATCACAAAGTTACGTTAAAATGAAGGTTTCTTCTTCTCCCACAGCAATACTTCGTTCAAAGCATGCAGATAAACTTCTATCTTTTGTGATAATTGACCATTCAATATTTGGTTCATATGCAATATGTGTCGTACCCATCGAATATATGATCTCAATTGCAATGGTAAGTCCAGGTTGTATCTTGTATGTTTTCTCAACTGGTTTATCCAGATAGTTTAGAACATATGGATCTTCATGCAACTCTTTTCCAATTCCATGCCCGGTTAGTTCTTTTAAGATAAAATAACCTGATGCGGTAATTTCATGTTCAATAAACCCAGATACTTCTCCAAGATGCTTCCATGGCTGAACCTTTGCTATTGCCTGTTCTAGTGTATCTTTTCCTTTTTGTAAAAATGCGTTTGTTTTTTTGTCAGCTGATCCCTCTCCTCCGACAACAACAGTTGTTGCAAAATCCGTATGAAGTCCTTGGTGATATACACCAATATCTATTGTCAGGACATCACCGCGTTTTAGTTTCGTGGCTGATGGAGGCGTGTGCACTGCTTGCTCATTTATCGGCAAACATGTTGTCCATCTATACCCGTTGACTTTTTGAAAAGATGGCGCGGCTCCTCGTGCTCGTATCATTTCTTCAGCTAATCTATCGATCTGATATGTGGTTATTCCTGGTTCTACTGTCCCAAGAAGCTTTTCAACAACATCTCGTACAATTGCTCCTCCCTCTTTCATCCGGCCGATCTCTTGTTTAGTTTTGAGATGTATCATGTCTTTTAGGCAAAATATATCTGTCGGTATACCTCGTCTAGTTTGTTATACATATCTTCTTTTGAAAAATTATTCTTGATGAGAAAATCAGCGTATGCAATAGCAGGTCCTTTATTCAAATCGGTGAGTTCATGAATATCGCGCTCTTTTCCAACTGCAAGCTCAGATCGATATTTTCGATCTGCCAAACGCTTGTATCGCAATGATTTATCAGTAAAAAGCGCCAACAAATAGATATTTACCTCTTGAAAATGCTTCAGCAAATAAACGTACTCTTCCCACGAATATAAGCCTTCTATCAACAGTATATTACTCTTTTCAAGAGCCTTTGTAACGGCTTCTTTGTTGAGATATGCCATTGCTTTCATTCCGTATTTTTTTCGGAACTTCATCCGAAGTTTGTGGTGAATCTGCTCTGTATGTTTGAATTTTTTCGTATCAACATAGTCATTGATGACATTACTAAATGAAACAACCGGTACGCCCATTTTTTTAAAATACTGCGTTGCAACAGTTTTTCCTGATCCTGACATACCAACAATTGCAATAATCGACTTTTTTTTCTGTTCCCATGCTGCGATATGGTTTCTCAAAAGCTGTTTTCCGAGACTTTTAAGAATTTCTCTATTTACTTCTTCAATTGATTTTGTTCCATCTATCGTTACCAGTTTTTTTTCATTATCATAATATTCGATCACATCGTTTGTGTGCGCATGAAACAACTCAATTCGTTTGAGAACTGCCTTGACTGTATTGTCATTGCGCTCCTCATTGCGATATGCAATACGCCATAAAGCTTCTTTATCAGGTATCTCGATATAAATAACTTTGTCGACATTGTTTTTGTACTTTTTTGCCTGTGTTAAGGTGCGTGGGAAACCGTCAAGAATATACCCGTTTTGGTACTCAGGACGTGAAAGATAACTATTCACAATCTCAATTGTTAGATCATCTGGAATAAGCAACCCTGAGGACATAAGCACCTTTACCTGCTTTCCAAGTTTTGTTTTTTCTTTTGCAATACTTCGGAAAATATGTCCTGTTGATAGATAGGGTATCTTCAGATACTTTGATAGTAAGTTGCCCTGTGTTGATTTTCCCGATCCCTGTATACCTATAAGTACAAGTTTCATAAAATTATCGGTGTTATATTAATTTAGTCAAGCTTTTTGCTCTCTTTGTGCTGCGTTTGTTTTTTACATTTCTTACAGTATTTATTTAATACTAAAGCACTCTCGGAGTTCAGCTTGCTTTTTTCTGTTATATAGTTTTGCTGTTTGCATTCTTTACAGACAAGACTCACTAGCATTCTGGTTGATTTTTTTGCCATATATCGACTCAATTACTAATAATAAAATATCACTTATATCAGGATACTCTTATGACATCGTAAAACGATCATAGTTCTTCATCACAAGCTGTGCATCGATTGTCTTGAATGTTTCAAGAACTACTGACACGACAATAAGTATTCCTGTTCCTCCGATTACAAGATTGCTAAGTCCGGTAAACCCGGAGATGAGCGCTGGTAAAATAGCAATAGCGCCTAAAAATAATGCCCCAAACGTCGTAATTTTATATACTACGTTTTGCAAGTATTTTTTTGTTGCTGAACCAGGGCGAATACCAGGCACAAATCCCCCATGTTTTTGGATATCTTCTGAGATTTTTTGCGGATTAAATACAATGACAGTATAAAAAAAGGTAAACGCAACAACAAGAAAAAAATAAATAAAATTATATAAAAATCCTGATGGTTGAAATGATACCGCTAAAAATCGTCCAATACCCGCAAGAAAATCATTTGGAGCATACTGTAAAAAATTTCCAATTATTTGAGGAAAAAGAACAAATGAAACCGCAAATATAATAGGAATCACTCCTGCCTGATTGAGTTTAAGCGGCAAATAATTGTTCGCTGCCTGATACATCCGGTTTCCTTTGATTCTTCGGGCATAGTAGACCGGTATTTTTCGTACCGCCTCATTGATAAATACGACAGCCGCAATCACAAGCAGGGATATTGCCAAAAAAATCAGAATATTCAGTGCGATCTCTTGATTGAAAGTTGTAATGGTTTGTCCAAGTATGACCGGGATACGTCCTACAATTCCTGCAAAAATCAAAATTGATATACCGTTGCCAACCCCAAACTCACTAATAAGCTCGCCAAACCACATGATGATGAATGTTCCTGCAAGAAGCGTGACCACAAAAGAAAAGAACTCGATCGGACTTAAAGTGTCGATGATATTTTGATTGCGAAGTAGTACGTATATACCAACAGCCTGGATCAACGTCAGCGGAATAGTGAGAAAGCGTGTATATTGATTGATTTTAAACCTTCCATACTCGCCTTCTTTGGCCAATGCCTCAAGCTGCGGAATCACCATAGTGACAAGTTGTATGATAATTGAAGCATTGATATAAGGTGTTAAACCAAGCGCCATCACAGAAAAATTGATCAATGTTCCGCCTGAAAAAATATCGAGTAAGGACAAAAACTGGCTTTGGGCAAATAGTGCTCGCAGTCTTTCTAAATCAATTGCCGGAACAGGAAGATATGCAAATATTCGAAAAATAAGAATTATACCAAATGTCACAAGCGTCTTAAGACGAAGAGCTGGATCATGAATAAGCAAGCTGAACTTAGTAGAAATATCTTTCATGACGAAATTGTTCCCCCGGCATTCTCTATGTGTTTTTGTGCAGATTGAGAAACTGGTAACTCAACGTTTAGCGCTATTTTAAGCACACCATTTGCAACAATTTTTACTCCACGTTTTCCTTCTTTTTCTCTGATCATTCCCTTTTCTAGTAATGATGCTAAATTCACTACCTCACCCTTTTTGAAAGTATTCAGTTGAGTAAGAGAAATCAAAACTGGCTTTGGAGCTACTGCTTTATTTCGGGCTTTGCCTCGCAATAGGGGAAATCGCTTGACCATACGGTTCTGTCCTCCTTCAAAATGAAGCGGGATATCTTCTCGTGCAGTTTGATGGCGTGTAGTGCCGCGTCCTGACTTTGATCCCCTTCCAGAACCCAAACCACGGCCAAGCCGCTTTTTTTGCTTTTGTGCTGTTTTTGTGAGATGAGATAGAGTATTCATTTGTATGTATTATAGTAACATGTTTTACGATTGTTTCTTTGTTGATGTTTTTGGTTTTCGTATTTTTTTTACTGCTCGTACAATCTTTTCTTCAATCATGCGTGGCTTTAATTTTTTGATTGCTTCGATTACTGCATACGCATTGGTGATCTGGTTTCGAGTACCAATAATTTTTCCCGATGCATTGCTTACACCTGCAATATCAAGAATCACCCGAACCACTCCTCCAAGTTTCAATCCAGTCCCGGGAGGTGCCGGCTTGAGTAGTCCACGTCCAATACCAATCCCGACATTCCCTTTTCCATCACCCACTGCAACAAGTGCGGAAAATGACACATAATTTCCTCCTGTTGTCTTTTTTGAAACTCTGCGGATATGCAACACCCGCTCGTCAAACTGTTTATCTTCATGTGATTTTTGTCTTCGTTTTATCATATATATATTAAACTATTATCCCGCCTTTGCGCAATCCCTCAGCCAGTGCTTTAACGCGTCCTGCATATGAAAACCTGCTTCGGTCAAACACGACTGTTGTAATTTTCTTTTTTTTCAAAGCATCTGCAAGGTCCATTCCTACTTGTGCTGCTTGCGCGGTTTTCATGGCTTTTGATTTTTGTTTCAATCCAAGACTACTCGCATACACTAAAGTCTTAGCAGATGTATCATCGATTGCCTGAGCATAAATATACCGATTGGATCGGAATACAGATACGCGCGGACGTTCTTTGGTTCCATGAATGTTCGCGCTCACACGTTTTTTGCGTCGTGCCTGTCGTACTCGTGTTTTATTTACCATATGTATTATTTTTATGTAATAAACTGCTTTTTATGCTGTTTTTGCTTTTTTACCGGGTTTCAGTTTTATATGCTCTCCTTCGTACCGAATTCCTTTTCCTTTGTAAATATCCGGCTTTTTTATTGATTTGATTTGTTGGGCGACTTCACCAACTTTTTGTTTATCTACGCCAGAAACAATAATAATATTGTTTTCTTCTGTTGCCAGTTGAATTTCATCTGGAGGAGAAAACACAACAAGATGCGACAGACCAAGCTTCAGTACAATTCCTTTTTCCTGCTTTTTGACATTGAATCCTGTTCCAATAACTTCAAGTCTCTTTGACCACACGGTTTCGACTCCAGAAACTGCATTGGCTATCAAACTCCTAAAAAGTCCATGTGATGATTTCTGGATTTTTGTATCTCCTTTTCGCTCAACTAAAAGGCTTCCCGCGGTTTGGGTGACGCTTAGGAATCGTGGCAATGTAAAAGATATTGTTCCTTTTGAACCTTTCACAACAATAGTTTTATCCTGTATCTCAACATGCACGGATGCGGGAACGATAATAATTTTTTGACCAATTTTTGACATCTTACCAAATATAAAATAATAACTCACCACCAATACGTTCTTTTCGTGCTTGATCACCGGTTATAATTCCTTTGGATGATGAAAGCAATGCGTGTCCCATTCCACCTTTTACACGTTTGATCTTACGATATGGGATATACATGCGTTTTCCAGGTGTTGAAAAAAGCTTTATATCAGTCAAAGCCCGTACTCCATCTTCATACCGTAATTTTACATGTATTTTTTTTTGTTTGTCACCGCTTATGTCAAAGGTATCGATATACTCAAGTTGTTTTAGTTTTACAAGTACTGCTTCGCGGTATTTTGAATACGGGCAGTCAACGTTCTCAATTTTAGCCATGTATCCGTTTTTTATTCGTATAATAAGATCAATAACTGACATATGTTTTTTGAATTAAATATTCAATGGTAAATAGATAATAATTTTAGGTTTTTTCTGCTGTTCGCTTGGTAACTTTTCCATGAGCTCGAAACGATCTGGTTGGTGAAAACTCTCCAAGCCGATGTCCAACCATTGCCTCTGAAATAAACACTTCGATAAATCTGCGGCCATTGTGAACAGCGATTCTGTGACCCACAAAATCCGGATGTACTTGGCACGCCCGGGCCCATGTCTTGATAGGCAGCTTCTGACCAGATTCTTTTTGCCCAAGCACTTTACTGTGTAGCTTTTCGTCAATATAAGGTCCTTTTTTATTTGATCGTGACATAGATTACCATGTAAATTTTTTAACTCCGGGTATTTCGCCTTTTAATGCTTTTTGACGAAAACAGATACGGCAAATTCCAAAACGTCTCAAAAATCCACGTGATCGTCCGCACAATGGACACCTATTTTTATATCTGACCCGATATTTCTGCTTTTTGTTTGACCTTACAATATTCGATGTCTTTGCCATAATCTTCTTGCAATGTAATAATTACTGTATATTTTTTTGAAATGGAATTCCTAAATGCTCAAAAAGCTTTTTGCCTTTTTCATGATCTTGTACACTTGTTACCACAGTTACTTCAAGTCCACGAAGCTTGTCAATTTTATCATACTCAATTTCAGGAAACAGTGTTTGTTCTGTAAAACCAATATTAAGGTTTCCATGTTGATCAACTGATGTATGCGATATGCCGCGAAAATCTCTCAGTCTTGGCAGTACTATATATATTAGTTTTTCAAGAAAATAATACATTCTTTTACCCCGAAGGGTTACTTTTACACCGATTGGTAATCCTTTTCGGATTTTGTATGCAGCAATAGATTTTCGAGCTTTGGTAATGACTGTTTTTTGTCCAGCAATCATCTCAATCTGCTTTGTTACGTTTTCAATTGCTTTTTTGTTTGATACAGCCTCTCCAACTCCGACATTGATCACTACTTTCATCACTCTTGGAACAGCAAAATCATTTTGTATTCCGAGTTCTTTTTTGAGTTGTTGCTTTATGCTTGAATTGTATGTATCTTTGATCCCTGCCATGGTGATTTGAATTACAAAAAAATAAAAAATAACTAAACTACTTTATTACATTTTTTACACACTCGATGTTTTTTTGCGTCTTTTATCGCATAACCGATTCGTGATGGTTTTTTGCATTTGGGACACATAAACATAACATTTGATATAGTCAAAGGACGTGGTACGTCAACGACCCCGCCTTTTGGCAGCTTCTCACTTTTCTGCATATGTTTTTTATACATATTGATGTTTTCAACCAAAATTTTTTCTGACTTTGGATATGCGCGCTCGACTTTTCCTGTTCTTCCTTTGTCTTTACCGGCAATTACTTGAATAGTGTCTCCTTTTTTAATTTTCATAGAATATTTTTCCTTAATCTAATAGCTCATTTAATATATCTCTTCAGCTAAACTGGCGATTTTGTTATATCCTTTATCTTTGATCTCTTTTGCAACTGGACCAAAGATTCTGGTACCTTTTGGCTCTTGTGTGTCGTCTCCCGCAAGGATTACACAAGCGTTCTCATCAAATCGTATATAGCTTCCATCTGATCGTTTTGATTCTTTTCTTGAACGTACAATTACAGCTTGTACAATCTCACCATTTTTTACCTGGCCGTGCGGTGCGGCTTTTTTAACTACTCCGGTAAATATTTCTCCCAAGTAGGCAATTCTTCTATTGCCTTTTTTCGGGATGCCGATGAGCTGAATTGATTTTGCTCCTGAATTATCTGCAGCAATCAACATGGATTTTAGTTGCAACATGTTTTTATTTCTTTTTTGAACCAATTTTACTTATAACTGTATGATGTGTTTCTTTTGAAATTGGACGCGTCTCCTGGATCATTACCTTATCGCCAATATGGATATTGCCAAGATCATTATGCGCTTTAAATTTCTTATGTTTTGTTATAACTTTCAAATACAATGGATGGCGATACCTGCGTTCAGTTTGAATAACAATTGTCTTTTGCATTGCAGTTGAAACAACTGTTCCAGTTATTTGTTTGCTCATAAAATTAAATTAATTATTTTGCTTTTTCGGTAAGCTCTTTTTGACGTACAATAGTAAGAGCCGCCGCAAGCCTTTTTTTAAGTGTTTTAATGGTGTTTGTATTTTTTTCTGACTTCACTTTTCTTTCAATCATTTTTTTTGCAATATCTTTTCGGATTGTTGCTGCTTCTTGGACAAGATCCGTAATTGATTTATTGATAAGCTCTTTTGTAATTTTTTTCATGGTTTTTATTTCCGAACAACTTTTGTATTCACTGATAGCTTTGCTGCAACACTTCTCAACACTTTATTTGATACTTCATCACTCAAACCATCAACCTCAAATAACACTCTTCCCGGGCAGACTGATGCAACAAAATATGCCACATCTCCTTTTCCTGCTCCCATTGTTACTTCTGGTGGCTTTTTTGTGAATGGTTTGTCCGGAAATATTCGAATCCAGTATTTTCCTTCTTTTCTTGTTGCACGGGCCAAAACGACACGTGCTGACTCAATCTGCCGATCTTTGATCCAGCCAGCTTGTATGGCTTTTAGTCCAACACTTCCAAAATTTATCTTATCTCCTTTTGTGGCTATTCGTCTCCATATTCCTCGAAATTGCTTTCTGTATTTTTGTTTTTTTGGTGCTAACATGGTACGAATATAATTTTTTTAGCTCTTCTGACAAATCCAAACCTTTACTCCTATATATCCTGATTTTGTGAGTGAAGGGTAGTTTGCAAATGATACAGGCTCTCTTATAGTTGATGTTGGAATCGTACCCTGAAAATATTTTTCAACTCGAGATATTTCCGCACCCGCAATTCGTCCGCCAAGTTGTACTTTCACGCCCTTTACTCCAGCTTCCATGACGCGACTCATGGTACTGTGCACAACTGCACGATGCGGAAGACCCCGCACAAGCTTTTCAGCGATTATTTGCCCTACATAATATGCATTTGTGTAGGGTTTTTTAACCGGTTCAATTTTCAGATCGATTTTTGTTTTTTTATCTTTTTTGTACGATTGTAAACGTGAGGTAATAATGGACTTGACTTCTTCAAGGCCTTTTCCTCCACGGCCGATGATCATTCCGGGTTTAACGGAATACATAATAACGGTGATTTTTTTAATTGCACGCTCTATCACAACTTCTGTAATACCTGCAAAGCTGTATTTCTTCATCAGTTGTCCACGTATACGGCAATCTTCAAGAAATGCTTCACGATACATTCGTTTGTTTGAAAAAAACCATCGTGAGGACCAGTTGTAAACTGGACCTAATCGCAAACCGTGTGGATGTACTTTTTGACCCATAAATGAATTGATGTGTTAATAATTTTATTTTTGTAACTTGGCAATTTTTTTCTGTTGTTCGATATGTTTTGTTTTTGATTTTTCTTGAACTGATTCTAATATAATCTTTATGTGAGAGAAACTTTTCTTGATTGGCTTTGCCATTCCTTTTGAACCCGCATGAAACCGCTTGAGAGTACGCCCTTCTTCAATATTCAAAAGCTTGAATTGTAACATATCTGGACTGACTTTGAAAGACTGTGTCGCATTGGAAACTGCTGAATGTATTGCCTTATAATAAATTTTTGACGCCTTGCTTGTCGTATACAAAAGGTGATCAAGCGCATCCTGAGGGGACATTCGAACAACTAGATCCCGAATCATCCTCAGTTTTTTAGGTGTGATTTTGATATTTTTAATATATGTTAGCGATTCCATGTTATTTTTTTCTCCGTTTAAGTATTAATGAATTACTCCATTTTTTTTTCGAACGCGTACGATTTCCTCGTGCTGGTTTTCCCCATGGAGTTTTCGCATGCATTCCTTCTCCAGATCGTCCTTCTCCTCCGCCATGTGGATGAGACCTCGGATTTTGTGCAGTTCCACGAACAGTTGGCCTTATTCCCTTCAACCGATTTCTTCCTGCTTTTCCAATAATTTGCTCCTTATGTTCGATATTTCCTACTCTTCCGATTGTTGCCCAGCAGTTTTTCAAAAATTTTCTCAGTTCACCCGAAGATAGTTTGAGGTGAACATAATGGCCGTCTTTTGCAACCACTGATGCAAAAGTTCCTGCACCTCGAACCATAATTCCGCCTTGGCCAGGATATAGTTCAATATTGTGAACCTCAACTCCAACCGGGATACTGTCAAGCGGTAAAGCATTTCCAACAGAAATCTCTGCTTTATCTGAGGAAATGACCATACCCCCAATCGCAAGCTTTGATGGGTGTAAAATATATCTTCGTTCTCCATCTTTATATTCAATCAAGGCAATAAACGCATTTCTGTTTGGATCATACTCTATCCGAAGAACTTTTGCTTCTATGTCACGTTTATCTCGCAAAAAATCAATTTTTCGATAATACCTCTTTTGTCTTTTTCCTTGGTGCCGTACTGATATTTTTCCACTCGAATCACGTCCCGATTTTTTTTTGAGAATCGATGTTAATTTTTTTTCTGGTTTTTGTGAGGAGTTCAATAGTACCATGTTTCAATGTATAAATAATTAAGCTTTTGGAAATAAATCTATCTCACCTTGAGACAAAGTGACATATGCAATTTTTCTATCCGGCATCATTTTCGACTTCATTTTCCGTCCCACACGTCTTTCTTTTCCTTTGCGAACGGTAATTTTGACTGACTTAACTTTTACCGTGTATATTTCCTCAACTGTTTGAGCAATTTGGTGTTTGTTCGTATCTGTACCTACTTCAAAAAGATATACTCCTTTTGAAGCCTCTTGTGATGATTTTTCTGTGATCAATGGACGATGAATAACTGTATTAATTTTCATTTTTTTTAGTAAAATGGCTATAAAATGATTGCAGTGAATCGTCTACAAATATGATCTCGTCATGATTGAGGATTTCATATGGATTGATTGTTGATGATTGGATGAGATCTGAGGACTTAATATTCCGTACTGACAGTACAAACGAGGTTTTTTCCAGTTTCGAAAGTATAAATAATACTTTCTTCCCGCTAAGCTTTGTGGCTGTGAGGAATTGAGCAATGATGCTTGTTTTTGGCTCTTTCCCCATATCTGAAGAGTCCAAAACACGTATGCTCTTTGCCCGTGCTTTTTGAGTTAAGGAAATAAAGAGCGCTTGTTTTTTCTGTTTTTTATTCAGATTCAATGAATATTCCTTGGGTTTTGGACCAAAAGTGACTCCTCCTCCGCGAAATAAATTTGCTTTTGCAGCTCCGTGTCGAGCTCTTCCAGTGCCTTTTTGTTTATACATTTTTTTTGTGGTTCCGCTCACTTCTGAACGTGTTTTTGTTGAAGAAGTACCTTGACGCTGATTATTCAAATACACCCGGACATACTGTGCAATAAGTGCTGGATTATCTTTATGCTGAAAAACTTCTTTCTGTAATTTTTCTGTTTTTATGGGCTTTCCATGAAGATCATATACGCTTACTTCGTCATGTGCGGGTTTTTCTTTTACTGCTTTTGTTTTTTTTATTTTTTTACCTTCCTGTGCTGCCATGATATTATCTCAAATTATAGATTTTTTGTTCTTACTTCGATAAGTCCGCCAATTGCCCCGGGAATCAGTCCTTTGATGGTTAGACCTGATTTATTGGTTTGTACAACCTCTAAATTTTGTATTGTTGTCCGCATATTTCCTTGACGTCCTGCCATCCTCATTCCTTTGAGTACGCGTCCTGGTGTGGTTCCTGCACCAATTGCCCCTGGTGCTCGTAAGCGGTCAGATTGTCCGTGTGTTTTTGGACCGCCTGCAAAACCATGCCGCTTTACCACTCCCTGAAATCCTTTTCCTTTTGAGATTCCGGATACATCAATGACGTCTCCTGGCTTAAATACCATTTCAGGTTTTATTTCAGTTCCAACAAACAGTTCATACTCTCCAATCTGTAATCCTTTTTTTTTGTCTTTTTCAATGATTTTTATATTTTTGTCGTCAATCGTAACACGAATTTCACGTAAAAAATGAAGCGGGATTTTGATTCCCGCTTTCTGTAAGGTTCCCTGGGTTGGTTTTTGATTTTTTTTGGTTTGTCCATACCCAAGCTGGACTGCTGTATAACCATCAGTCTCATTCCATTTGATGCCCACAACAAAACAAGGGGCAGTATGTAAAACAGTCACAGGAATCATAGTTCCCTTTGCGTCAAACATCTGGGATTGTTGTTTTTTTTCTCCGAGTATAAATCCTGGCATAATCGTATAAATATTCAAAAACATGAACAAAATTTCATGCAATTATCTTTTCAAAAAAAATAGCCCCAGATTGGGGCTTATTGCAAAGCTTTCCATCTGGTTAAATTAGAAATATATATTTCTTACTAACCAATATATACATGTATATACATGTGAAACGAATTATATAACACTTACATACCAACTTCAACTTACATCTTTACTTCTACTTCTACTCCAGCGGTTTGTTCACCACATACACTTCCTTTTTTGTTGGGAGTGGCACTGGACCGATGATTGAGGCCCCGGTTTTAATCGCGGCATCAACAAGCTTCTGACACGTTTCATCAATCAGCCGATGATCATACGCTTTTAATCTGATGCGAATTCTTCCCTTTGGCATATTTTAATGTGCAATTGGTAAGGACACGAGAATTACAGAATTCTATTTTTATTTTATGACTTTCGTGACAACTCCTGCTCCGACTGTATGTCCTCCTTCGCGGATTGCGAATTTGAGACCTACTTCCATTGCAATTGGAGCAATAAGCTTTGCGCTGATTTTGATATTATCTCCAGGCATAACCATTTCTACTCCTGCTGGGAGCTCTACTTCACCGGTGACGTCAGTTGTTCGAATATAAAACTGTGGACGATATCCTTTAAAGAACGGTGTGTGTCGGCCTCCTTCTTCTTTTTTAAGAACATAGATTTCAGCAGCAAACTCTGTATGAGGAGTAACAGATCCTGGCTTGGCAATGACTTGACCACGCTCAACATCCTCTTTTTCAATTCCTCGAAGAAGAAGTCCGGTGTTATCGCCAGCTCGTGCTTCATCAAGTGTTTTTCGAAACATTTCAATTCCAGTTACCACTGTTTTTCGAGTGTCTTTGATACCCACAATCTCAATCTCTTCATTGACTTTTAGTATACCCCGCTCAACACGTCCTGTTACCACAGTACCGCGTCCGGCAATTGTGAATACGTCTTCAACTGGCATAAGGAATGGCTTTTCCGTATCACGGACCGGATCTGGCACATATTCATCTACCTTTGCCATAAGCTCCTCAATAGCTTTTATGGCATCTGGATCGTCAGCAATCGCTTTGAGTGCAGAACCGCGGATAACCGGAATTTTATCTCCTGGATATTCATATTTTTTAAGAAGATCGCGTACTTCCATCTCAACAAGGTCAATGATCTCCTGATCATCGACCATATCAATCTTATTCAAAAAGACGACGATTGCTGGAACATTGACCTGCCGTGCAAGTAAAATGTGTTCTCGAGTCTGGGGCATGGGCCCATCAGGAGCAGAAACAACGAGAATTGCTCCGTCCATTTGAGCTGCGCCAGTAATCATATTTTTTATATAATCGGCATGCCCTGGAGCATCGATATGTGCATAGTGCCGTTTCTCAGTTTCATACTCTGAATGATGGATGTTGATGGTGACTCCTCGTGCTTTTTCTTCAGGGGCTTTATCAATTTCTTCATATTTTAGATCCTGTGCCAGTCCTTTCTTTGAAAGAACGTGGTGGATCGCAGAGGTAAGAGTGGTTTTTCCATGGTCGACATGACCAATGGTACCGATATTAAGATGGGGCTTGGTTCGCTGAAATTTACCTTGTGCCATAATAAAATAATTAAATAATAATGGATCACTTCAACTCGTGGTTCATATTCAGCAGAAGAATTCCGTACATATCGAAAAGACGAAATACTTCTTCTGATCAACCGCATGAAATGATGTACTAGTTACAAAAAGCTATTATAAATGATACCACAGAAAATACAAGTTTGTGTATCAATATCAGG